>DASZYR010000208.1:0-14697 GCA_035545255.1 Rhodanobacteraceae bacterium | reverse complement strand
GGTGCGAACGCGATATCTTGGGAAGGAAAGACGCATGAACCACGACATCCTGAAGCGGCTCGGGCTCGATCACCTCGACGTGTCGTCCCCGGACTTCCTCGACGCGCTGAACCGGCTCCAGCAGGAAGCGCGCGAGAACCTGCACCGGACGAGGCCGGTGAACGACCCCGAGTTCCTCGGCGTCGTCGAGGATGTCCCGTTCCCCGGCTTCGACTGGATGCCGCTGCCGCAGGAGTGAAGCGCGGCCGCTGGGGGGCTCGTGGCACGCAAAATGCTGAATCGATCCCACCCAGCATCCGGTCCAGCGCCATGTACAACGTCACCGATTTTCCAGTCGATCGCCTTTCGGATCGCGAGCTGCGCATCCGCGAGTGGGAAGTCGTGATGGCCGGCGGCTACGGCTCGCGCGAGCACAAGCGCCTGCAGAACGAGTTGTGGCGTCGCACGTCGAACGATTACGCGCTGACGCAGCATACGACGCACTGATCCGCATCGCGTCGCATCCCGAAATTCCTCTGCGATTCCGACTGACGCGCCGCCGATGAGCGCCGCGCTTCGGCGATGCGCGCTCGCACACGCGCCGCATTCGCGCGCCTCCGTGCGCGAATCTCAGTAGATGATGTCGACCTTCGCGAAGAACGTGCGCCCTTCCTGCGGGAATCCCCATGCGAGCTCGTAATCCTTGTCGGCGAGGTTGCGACCGCCGACCGCGAGGCGCACGTTGCGGTTGAAGCGGTACTCGGCCTGGATATCCAGAAGGCAATACTCGCCGGTCTCGACGTAGCCGCCGCCGGTGACGTCGCTCCAGCGGTCGCTCGCGTACTCGATGCTCGGCGTCAGCGTGAACCGTTCCGTCGGCGACCAGGTCGCGTACAGGAGCGCCTGATGCTTCGGCGTGCCGACCGGGCGCAGGTTCGGCTGCAGCGCGTCGTCGATCTTGCGATGCAGGCGCGTGTAGTTGCCGCCGATCGACCAGGCATCGCCGAGGCGCGTGCCGCCGCCGAGCTCAACGCCGCGATAGCTGCCGTCGCCGACGTTCCGCGTCTGCGTCAGCTGCGGCGGACCTGCGTCGACGATGACGGTCTGGATCATGTCCGAGACATCGGAATAGAAGACGGCAGCCGACACGCGCGTGCCGGCCGAGATGTCCCTCTGCCAGGCGATCTCGTAATTCGTCGCGCGCTCTGACCCGAGATCGGGATTCGGCACCGCCGTGCCGAAGCGCGTGCTGAAGCGCTCGAAGTTCGTCGGAAAGCGTGTTCGCGACGAGACGTCGGCGCGCAGCGACGCATCCTCGGCGTAGCGCCAGTCGACCGCGGCCTGCCCGTTGAACGCGTGGCTGCTTCCGGTCGGGTAGTCGAAGAGACCGTCGGTCGCGTTGTATTCCTCTGCACGATCGATCTCGTTGCGATCGTAGCTGACGCCGCCGACGAGATCGACCGCGCCCGCGACGTGCCAGGTATCCTCGACGGCGAGCGAGAACGTTTCTTCCTCGGTGTGCTGCACCGGCTCGACCGATCGCATCGTTGGATTCGTCGGCCGGTTGATGTTGTGTTCGCGATGCTGATCGTCGCGGTAGTAGAGCGCGAAGCGAAGCTCGTTCGCCGATGTGAGCCAGCCGGACTCGATGTTCCCGCCGCGGCCGACGTCGGCATAGATGCTGCGGAAACGGCCGTTGTTCGACTGCGTCGTGTAGGTCGCGTCGTCGTACGCGTCGAGCGCGTTGTCGAACGTGTTGCGATAGAAGCGCGTCTTGAGATACGAGTCGCCGCCGAGCGACGTGTTCGACAGGAAGTAGAGATTCTCGATGTTCCACCACGGCCAGTCCCAATAGCTGTTGGGCGGATTCGGCGGATCGACGCGCGTGTTGAGCGGCGCGCCTTTCGCGCCTTTCTGGCGCGTGTAGTTCAGCGTGTATTCGTCGGTGTCGCTCGGAGTGAATCCGAGCTTGAGATTCACGCGCGAATCGCGGTTGAACGAGCGGTTGCGCTCACCGCCGTCCTCGATCGGCGTCGGCGGGCGGAAATCGTCCGGAAGCTCCCAGTGGTCGCGATCGAGATGGTTCGCGCTGGCCTGCGCGTAGAAGAGATCCTGCTTCGTGCCGACGCGCCCGTAGCCGTACCAGTCGCCGAGCGATCCGCCGCGATCGAGCGTCGTTCCCGTCTGGAATTGCGCCTCGAGCGGCTTCGTCGGCTTGCGCGTGACGAGATTGATCGCGCCGCCCATGCCGCCGGGCCCGTCCAGCACCGAGACGTATCCCTTGCGGATTTCGACTTCAGCGAGATCGGCCGTGAGGAAGCGCTGGAAATCGAGCCGGTTGTCGGCCGGAAGATAGACGCGCACGCCGTCGATGGAGAGCGGCACTTCGAGACGATCGAAGCCGCGCACGAAGATGTTCCGCTCGTTGCGGAGGCCGTTCGTGTCGAGCGTCGAGGAGACGCCGGGCACGAGTTTCACGGTGTCGTCGAGCGATTGCGTGTCGAACCGCCACATCTCTTCGCCCGTGATCGTGTCGTCGTCGATCGAGGTCGAAGGGCGGCTGCCCGCGACTGCGATTTCGCCGAGTGTGAACACATCGCTCGCGCTGGCCGACTGCGCGCCGGCCGGAAAGGACGTCGAGGCGCAGGCGAGCGCGACGAAGACGGCGGAATGCAGCCGCAAGCGACGCATGATGCGTTCTCCCCATGGTCGCGTCGCGACCGTTATAGCCATTTAAATATATCGGGTCGGCGCCTCGCAAGATGAGGTGCAAAGCAGGTTTGCGTCCGCGGACCCTCCGGAGACTTCGGCGCGAGGGCGCGACTGCGAGGAAGGAAGCGAACCAGGCGACAAGGCATCGCCCGGCGGGCGAGCGCTCACCGCGATGCGCGAAACGTCCTGAGGACGCGCGCGCGACGCACCTGCCGCGGACTCATCCGCGAGGCCGGCACGAGCGTGCAACGTCCTCGTCCGGGCGCAACCCGGCCGCGGATCGCCGCGTGATCATTCGTCCTCGTCGGCGGCGGTGAGATGGATGGGGACGCCGCTGTTCGCAAGATTCAATGCGGGATTCCACGCGCCGACGACCGGACGCCTGCCGCGTTCCCGGAAGCCCGCGCGCAGCCACGACGCGAGAGCTCGCGAGCTTGCGGTGCATTCGACGGAAACGGAGGAAAAGCCCGCGCTTCGCGCGGCGCGCGCGAGCGCCCGGATCGCCGCGCGGGGCGTCGACGTGTTCGCCTCGACCGACCAGAAATCGCGCACGTGCAGCGTCGAGCCGTGCGCCTGGCACGCGAACCAGGCTTCGAGCGGACCTTCCGCGCGCGCGCCGACGAGGAGGTAGCGCGCACGCTGGTCGGATGATGCCGCGAACCGCCAGCCGAGGCCTTGAATGTCCTTCGATCCGACCAGCCCCTGCGGCGCGGATCGTTCCCAGAGCGCCTGCATGCGAGGATCGACGTCGTCGCGCCATTCAGCGGAGGGGCGCGTGCCGACGAGCCCGCGAAGCGCCTCGACGCTCCGGTCGATGCCGTCGACGATCGCGCCGGCGGCGCGCGCCAGCGGGCGCGGCAGCACGCGTTCGAGATAGGGCGCGTGGTGGAGGACGAGGGAGCAGCGCACGCTCTCGTCGATCACCGAATAGCCGACCCGCGTCACCACGCGCACCGCTTTCGGATTCGGGAAACCGTAGACGAAATCGAACTCGGCGAGTGCCCGCTCGAGGATCTCGCGCTGGAGGATCAGGGCAGGCCCCAGCGAGCGATGTGCGGCGTCGACGACGAGATCGACCAGAACGCCCGCGCGGATCGGCTGCCCGTCGAGGAACATCGGACGCTTTCCGATCGCCGCGGCCCCGACGAACGGCCCGTCCGAGCCGACGCGGAGCAGGCGCAGCAGCGGCTCGCCCCATGGGCACGAACGATAGAACCAGTCGTACTTCGCGGCGAAATGCCCGGCATCCCTGCTGCCGCGTCGAAACACGTCGAGGAAATCGTCGCGGTGCCGGCGCACGTCGCCATCGACGACCCGATACGCCGGCTCCGCGCCTGGCAGGGCGGCGCTCATCGCGACGCGACGTCGCTCTCGGCCGGGCTCGCGTCGACGAGAACCGGAGCGAGGTGCTGGTAACGCGTCGTCCGGCGCTTGTTGCGGATGTCCGTGTAGACGGCTTCGGCGCGCGCGACATCGATGTCGAGCGCGCGCGCGAGCTCGGCCGCGGCGACTTCGTGATCGATGGCCCACAGCGCGAGATCCATCGCGCGGTAGGGAAGCGCGAAGTAGAACTCGTCCTGGCCCTGCTCGAGGCTGTAGGTGTCGGTCGTCGGCTGCGCGTCGCACAGGCGCTGCGGCAATCCGAGATGGCGCGCCATGCCGTAGACCTGGCTCTTGTAGAGATGCGCGATCGGCTTGATGTCGGCGGCGCCGTCGCCGTTCTTGACGAAGAACCCCTGGTCGTACTCGAGGCGGTTCGGCGTTCCCAGCACCGCGTAGTTGAGCCGGTCCGCGTGGAAATACTCGATCGTCTTGCGGATGCGCTGCTTGAAGCTCGTCGCGGCGACGATCGTGAGGTATTCGGTCAGCCCGAGATCGCGCTCGTGCACGACGCCGCCGGGCGAGCGCGCGACGACGCGGAACCGGTTGATGCCGCCGGCGCTGCCGCCGGAGATCACGAGCTTCATCTTCCAGCGCGAGTCGTATTCCGGCAGGACCACGCGGATGGCGGCATCGCGCGCCTCGTAGCAGCCGATCGCTTCGAGCGTCGGCGCGATGTCGAACGTCTCCGTGCGCACGCCGAGATGGCTGGCGAGCAATCCGGCGCGCGCCGCGCTGTCGGTGTCCGAATCGCGCTCGGGCAGGATCAGGCAGAAGACGCGCGAGGGACCGAGCGCACGCGCGGCGAGCGCGGCGCACACCGAGCTGTCGATTCCGCCCGAGATCGCGACGACGAGGCCGCGCCGGTGCAGCGTGCGGGCCGTGATGTCGCGAAGGCGGGACGAGATGCGCTCGGCTTCGCGCTCGTAGTCGATGTCGAGAACGTGCCAGTCGAGCGCGGTCATTCCTCTTCTCCATCGGCGCGGCGCGCGAGCACCGCGCGCACTTCGCCGGCCTCGTTCGTCAATTCGCGTACTTCGCAGAACGCCTTCATGCCGCGCAGCCGACGCACGAGGGGCCCGCCTTGCCCCGCACCGACCTCGAAGGCGAGCCAGCCGCCCGGACTGAGCCATCGCGGCGCGTCCTGCAGGAGCCGCATCAATATCGTAACGCCGAGCGGTCCGCCGTCGAACGCCAGACGCGGCTCGTGCGATGCGATCTCGTCCGCCATCTGGCCGACCTTCGTGCTGCTGATATAGGGCGGATTGCAGGTCAAGAGATCGATGCGGCCTACGAATTCGACGCTGTCGAACGGCGCTAGAAGATCGCCGGCCTCGAAGCGGACGCGGTCCGCGAGATCGAGCGCCGCGGCGTTGCGGCGCGCGAGATCGACGGCTTCTTCGCTGAGGTCCGCGCCGCAAACCTTCGCCGCGGGTATCGCGCGCGCGATCGCGAGCGCGATGTTGCCCGATCCGGAGCAGACGTCCACGACCACGATCGCGGCGGAAGCCTCGGCGGCCATGGCTCGCGCGAGCGCGATCGCGGCCTCGGCGAGCAGCTCGGTCTCGCGGCGCGGGACGAGCGCGCCGGGTCCCGAGATCAGCTCGAGACCGAGGAAATGCTGGCGGCCGGTCAGATGCGCGAGCGGAACGCCGCGAAGGCGCCGGGCCACGAGATCTTCGAGCTGCTTTCGCATTTCCTCGCGAAGCGGCGGCAGCTCGGCATTCGACGCGGCAACGGCCGACTTCGGATGGCCGGCCGCCGTGTGCCACAGCGCGCGGAGCGTCGTATCGGCGTTTTCCTCGGGCTTGTCCGCGAGCACGGGCATCGCTGCGAGCTTGCCGTGCAGCTCCCGATAGAGCCGTTCGGTGTCGCTCATGCCGGCGGATTTTCGAGCAGCGCCTTGCGGCTCACCTTGCCGGTGGTCGTGCGCGGCAGGTCGTCGCAGAAGACGATGTCGCGCGGAACCATGAAGTTCTCGAGCCTTGCGGCGCACTGCGCGCGTATTTCGCGTTCGTTGAGCGATGCGCCGGCGTTCGGCACGACGTACGCGCGGATCGCCTGGCCGAGCACGTCGTCGGGAACGCCGACGACCGCGGCCTCGCGGATGCCCGCGATCGCGTGCAGGACGTTCTCGACTTCGACCGGGCTGACCTTCTCTCCGCGCGTCTTGATGATGTCGTCGGTGCGTCCGACGAAATAGAGAAAGCCTTCGTCGTCCATGCGGAAGTGATCCTGCGTGCAGAGGACGCGCTCGCCGGGCAGCTTGCCGGGCTTCAGCATGACCTCCGTGAGACCCGGACGGTTCCAGTAGCCCAGCATGACATGCGGCCCGCGCACGTGCAGGATGCCGACTTCGCCGGCGGGCACTTCCCTGCCGTCCGCGGCGAGCAGATAGATCTCGGTGCCGGGAATGGCCTTGCCGACCGATCCCGGCTTCGCGTCGACGAGCTCGGGCTCGAGGTAGCTGACGCGCTTGCATTCGGTCAGGCCGTACATCTTGTAGATCAGCGCGTTCGGAAAGACCTCGCGCAGGCGCAGCGCGAAATCGTCCGGCAGCGCGGCGGCGGTGTTGGTCACGCGAGCGACGTCCGGAAAAGAGAGCGGTTCGCGGCCGTGCGCTGCGAGCAGCATCGCGAAGACGGTGGGCACGCCCGGAAACACCGTGACGCGCGTCTCGCGCATCCGCGCGAACACCTGGGCGGGGAAGGTGAACGAGCGCTCCAGCACGAGCGTGGCGCCGAGGCGCACGCTCATCAGGAGCTGGTAAAGGCCGTAGTCGAATGCGAGCGGCAGCGCGCAGAGGATGCGGTCTTCCGGACCGAGCCGCAGGTATTCGACGAGGCTGCCGCAGGCGAACGCCATCGACTGGTGCGTCTGCATGACGCCTTTGGGATTGCCCGTGCTGCCCGACGTGTAGATGAGAGCGGCGAGGTCGAGCGGTATCGTCGGCATCCGCTGGCGCAGGGGAACGGCGTTCGCGATCACGGCGTCGAACGATTCCGCCTCGTCGGCGGACATGCCCGAGGCGATGACCGCGGGCTTCGCGCGCACGCCGTCGAGCGCGGCGCGATATTCCTTCGCGAGATGCGCATCGGTCAGCAGCACGCGCGCGCCGCTGTCTTCGAGGATGAACGCGAGCTTGTCGGACTTGGTCTGCGGATTGACGATCAGGAACGCGCCGCCCGCGAGCAGCGTCGCGAAGATCGAGACGACGCACGGCCAGGTGTTGTCCATGTAGATCGCGACGCGATCGCCGCGCTGCACGCCGCGATCGTGCAATGCCGAGGCGAGACGCGATGCGGCGTCGAACAGCTCGGCGTAGGTGTGCGCGCGGCCTTCGACGATGACGGCGTTTTTCGCGGCGCCGCCGTCGGCCTCGCAGGCGGCGAGCAGGCTGTCGTGCAGCAGACGCTGCGGGCGCATCACGCGGTGCCCATGCTGCGCCCGACGAAGCGCGCGATGCTTTCGACCTTGTCGAAATTCTCCGGAAGCATGTCGCTGTCCTTGACCTTGATGCCGAACTCTTCTTCGAGAAACATCACGATCTCGAGCACGCCGGTCGAATCGATGATGCCGCGTTCGAGCAGCGACGCATCGTCGTCGAGCTGCGATGCGTCGCTGGTGAAGAGGAGATTCTCGAGAATGTAGGCGCGGACCTTGCCGCGAATCCCGTCGATGTCGTTCTGCATGTCGGTTCCGGTGGATGAAATATTGCGGCGCGGCGGATCAGGCCGCCGCCGAGGAAAGGCTGCGCCGCCGGACGAAGGCCTCGTCCAGGAGCATCGTCGAAAGGATGCCGACGAACGCCTGGTTGTCGGCGAATCCCGTGGCCCTGCCGCTGCGGCACTTCTCGAACAGGCGCGACACGGCGCCTTCGTCGAAGTATCCGGCCGTGCGGATGCGGTCCGGGCTGAGGAGGTCTCCCACGAAATCGAGCGGCTCGCTGCCGACGAAGAAGCTTCGCGCGTCGGGAGAGCGGTAGGGCTGCTTCGTGCGGCGGAGGATGTCGTCCGGAAGCAGGTCGCCGAGCGCGCGGCGCAGGATGAACTTCTCGGTGAGGCCGCGGAGCTTCCAGCGCGACGGCAGGCGATTGGCGAACTCGATCAGCCGGTGATCGAGATACGGGAAACGGCCTTCGATCGAGCTTGCCATCGCGACGCGATCGCCCTGCGAGGACAGGAGGTAGGACGCCATCAGCGATTTCGCCTCGACGTACTGGTCGCGCGCCAGCGGCGCCCAGTCCATGACGTCTTTCGGAAGACGTTCCTCGTAGAACGTCAGCGGATCCCAGGAATCCGCTGACGCCTTGAGGTCCGCGGAAAGGAACGCGAGCGCTCGCCCGGAGGTCGTCCAGCGCGGAACGTGCGCGAAGATCGGGCGACCCATGTGCTCGCGGCCCTGGCCGAAGAACGCGCGCGCGAACGCGGGATTCCCGACAGGCGAGTTCTCCAGGTAGCCGTAAAGGCGGCCAAGCAGGCGAGGGCGCCACGTCGAGCCGGGCTGGCGGGCCCAGAAGCGGCGCACTTTCGCTTCCTTGAAGATGTCGTATCCGGCGAACACCTCGTCTGCGCCCTCGCCGGTGAGCACGACCTTGTAGCCGGCCTCGCGCACCGTGCGCGCGAGCAGCATCAGCGGAGCCGGCGCCGTGCGCAGCACCGGAGCCTCGGTATGGCGGATCAGGCGCGCAAACGCCTCGCCGATGTCGCGGCGCGTGCAGCGGAGCGTGGTGTGCTCGGTTCCGATGTGGCGCACCATCGCCTGCTGGTGCTCGCTCTCGTCGAATTCCGCATCCTCGAACGCGATCGAGAACGTGCGTACCGGCGCGTCGGTGAACCGGCGCGCGAGCGCGACGATGCCGGAGGAATCGAGGCCGCCGCTGAGGTAGGCGCCGACCGGCACGTCCGCGCGAAGCTGCAGGCGCACCGCATCGACCAGGAGCTCCCGCAGCGCGTCCGTCGCTTCGTCGATCGAAGCGAATCCGGCCGATTCGGCGCGGGAAGGGAAGGTCCAGTCCCAGTAGCGCTTGTGCGTCTCGGCGCCGTTCCGGTCGAGCACGACCAGCGTTCCGGGCGGCACGCTGGAGATCCCTTCGAAAACGGTGTCGGGATCGACGGGGCCCCAGAACGTAAATGTCTGCAGCAGCCCCTTCGCGTCGAGCACCGCGCGTTCCGGCAGCGCGGCCAGGATCGCCTTGATCTCGGACGCGAACCACAGGCGCCCGCGTCCTCGCGCGTGAAACAGCGGACGGATGCCCGCCCGGTCGCGAGCGAGCAGCAGGCGCTCGCCGGCACCGTCCCAGAGCGCGATCGCGAACTGCCCGTTCAGATGCTCGACGAAGCGATCGCCGTAACGCTCGTAAAGATGCAGGATGACTTCGGTGTCGGAATCGGTGCGGAAGACGTGTCCCTGCCGTCTCAATTCCGCGCGCAGTTCGATGTAGTTGAAGATTTCGCCGTTGAATGCGACCGCGAGAGGGCCGCGCCGCATCGGCTGCTCGCCGCCGGCGGGATCGATGATGGAAAGCCGGACATGCGCAAGGCCGACGCCGCTCTCGAGATGAATCCCGCTGCCGTCGGGGCCTCGATGCGCCAGGAGCGCCAGCATGCTTTCGAGCAATGGCCGATCCGCGCCGGCATCTCCCGTCGCGCCGATGAAACCCGCGATGCCGCACACGAGCCGCTTCCCGTGCTCCTGATCGCCGTTCACGTTATCGCAACGGCGCTGTGGCGTACAGACGCCCGAGAGGAGCGCGTCGCGGAAAACGCGCGGCGGGGAAGGAATCGAAGCGGGGTCTCCCGGCCGCCGAATCATCCGCCCGAGTCCCCTGGATTGGCCGAAGGACGGCAGTGGTTTCGAAGTCGCCGATCAGGACCGCTATGATTCGCGACCGGCCCGCGCCGCTGTCGCGCGCCGGTCTCGCGCTCGATCCCGGAATCCATGAAGCTCGCCTTTCCATTCATCCAGCTTCCGCTGCTCTTCGATGCCGGCGCGCTTGCCGCGGAAATCGGCGCGTTCGGCGAGGACATGTGGCGAGCGCATCCGAGTGGAATCGAGGGCAATACCGCGCTGCCTCTGGTCGCCGCCGACGGCGATCCGGCGCGCGGCGACGCCCTCGAGGGCCGGATGCGGCCGACACCCGCGTTGCTGCAGAGCGCGTACATGCAGCAGGTGCTGGGCAGCCTCGACGCGGTGCTGGGGCGCATCCGCCTGATGCGCCTGTCCGGCCGCGCGGAGGTCGATCGGCACATCGATTCGGACTACTACTGGAACGAGCGCGTCCGCGTGCATGTTCCGATCCTGACTTCGCCGGCCGTGCGTTTCTCGTGCGGCGACGCCGCGGTCAACATGGCCGCCGGCGAATGCTGGATCTTCGATACGTGGCGCATGCACCATGTGCTGAACGACGCGGACAACCCGCGCATCCATCTCGTCGTCGACACGGTCGGCGGCGCGGCATTCTGGAATCTCGTCAACGCCGGCCGCCCGCACACGGCGCCGCGAGCCGGCTGGAATCCTCGCTTCGTCGCTCCGCAGCCGTCGGCTGCGCCGATGTTGATGTTCGAGTCGGTCAACAGCCAGTCGCCGATGAGCTACTGGGAGCTGCGCGACCACGTGCGATTCCTTCTCGGCGAAGTCGATCCGCAGCCGCGCATGGACGCCGTCGCCGGCATTGCCGGCGCGTTCGTGATGCAGTGGCAGACGTTGTGGTTCCGCTTCGGCGCGGACGATGCGGCGCTGCCGCACTACCGCGAGCTGCTCGACGGCTATCTCGCGCAGACGAAGCAGCTCGCCGCAGGGATCCGGCTGCGCAACGGCGCTGATTTCGGCGCATCGATGGCCGGCCTCTTGCGCCGAGCCGTGCGCCGGCCCGACGCCGCCGCGACGACCGAAGAGAGCGCGCGCACGCCCGCCGCGAGTGCTCCGACGGCGTCGAAAGCGAACGCTTCGATTTCGAAGCCGTTCGCCGGCAAGGTCTCCTGCGCGTTCGATCGGCCGGTTTTCATCGTGTCGCCGCCACGCTCGGGCTCGACGCTGCTCTTCGAAACGCTGGCGCTGAGCCCGAGCGCGTGCACGATCGGCGGCGAGAGCCACGGCGTGATCGAGGGCATTCCCGCGCTCGCGACCAAGGCGCGCGGATTCACCTCGAACCGCCTCGACGCGGCCGATGCATCGCCGGACGTGATCGAAGCCCTGCGCGAGCGCTTCCGTGCCGCCGCGTTCGACCGCGACGGGCACCCCGCCCAAGGCCGCATCCGTCTGCTCGAAAAGACGCCGAAGAACGCGCTGCGCGTTCCGTTCCTCGACCGCGTGTTCCCCGATGCGCTGTTCGTCTACTTGCATCGTGATCCGCGCCAGGTGCTGGCGAGCATGATGGAAGCGTGGGAATCGGCGGGTTTCCGCACCTATCCGCGATTGCCCGGCTGGACGGGACTCACGTGGTCGCTGCTCCTGACGCCGGGCTGGCGCGAGCTGATCGGACGACCGCTGCCGGACATCGTCGCCGCGCAATGGGAAACCGCCACGCGCATCCTGCTCGACGACCTCGAGTCCATGCCGCCGGCGCGCTGGTGCGTTGCGCGCTACGACGCGCTCATCGCCGATCCCGCCGCGGAGATCGCGCGCCTCTGCGCGGCGATCGATTTCGGTTGGGATCGCACGCTGTCCGACCACCTGCCGCTCGCGCGACACACCGTCAGCGCGCCCGATGCCGGGAAATGGCGGCGGCGCGAGCGCGAGATCGAGCCCGCGCTCGCGCGATGCGCGGCGACGGTGGAGCGCGCCGCGCAAATAGCCGAACGGCACTGACGTTGCGTCACGGCTGCCGGTCGCCGCTCGATCGCTTTGCAATGCGGCGCCCCGGATGCTGCGTATCCCGGCGTTATGGCGGCAACGTCTGCGAGCTGGATCGCGCGGTGTCGGCGGGTTCGAGCGTCAGCGCCAGGAACAGCAGGCTCGGTGAAGCCTGCGGTGGTGCCTCGAGCGAGATCGAAACGACCGGGCGGTCCGGCTCGGGATTTTCCAGCCGCACTACCGTGCTGTCCATGTCGGTCCCTTCGCCGCTGTCGCCCATGCCCCACCAGTGCATGCCCGTCGCATAGGCGCCGAGCCAGCCGAGACGGGGCTTGACCGGATTTTCCAGCGCGGCGATGTCGAGCGACGAGAGCACGTCGTGGCCGTCGATGGCCAGCACGCGCTCGCCGCCGTCGGCGTACCGCAGCCGCAATGCAGCCGCCTCCCCCGTGATGTGCTGGAACTGAAAGACCAGCGCGTCGATCGCGGCGACGCGTTGCGGCGCTATCGGCAGCGGCGGCGAGCGCGCAGGAAATTCGGTATTGAGAAAGTTTTCCGGCGTGCCGGAAAGCTGCACGCCGCGGCGGAGCAGGAAGTCCACGCCGTCGTAGCGTTGCAGCCCGCGCGGCAGCGTCGGAAAACTCTGCGGGTGCGGCGGCACGCGCGCGCTGCGGTTCATCGGCTCACGCGGTTCGACGTTGGCGATCGGATCGAGGTCGAGAGGCTCGTAGCGGGAATCCGGAACCGGCGCGGCAACGTCGGCACCGGCTGCCGTCTTCGTTGCGGAGAGTTCCGGTGCCGGTCCCGGATCGGCGGCACGCAATTGCCGGCGCTCCGAATCCGACAGGTCGGGCGCGGCCCGCACGGCCTTGGCTCCGTCCGCGTCCTGCGCCGTGAAGTCGCGCAGGCGCAGATCCCGTTCGATCTCGCCCACCGGCCGCGTGTCCGCGACGATGCGCCACTGGAACCAGTGCCCGCTCATCGTGCGGCCGATCAGGCGCGAACCGTCCGGCGCGAACGCAAGCTGCTGTACCACGTCGTGGTTGGGCAATGCCAGCTTGAAGTCCGGCACCAGCCGCTGGTTGCGATCGACGACGACGAGGTCCACGCCGTCCAGCATGCCGAGCGCGAGCAGGTTGCCGTCGGGACTCAGCGCTTCGGCATTGACGCGGTTCTTGGGGTCCGGCAAGGTCAGCGTCTTTTTCGCCGTGCCGGCACGGTCGAACATGTTTGCCGAGCTGGGCTCGATCACGCCGCCTCCGTGCGGCAGCGGGAGCAGGTCGAAGTCGCCGCCGCTGTCGGCGAATTTGCGCAGCAGCTTGCCGTCGGCGCTCCAATGCCAGATCCGTTCGTCCTCGGGGCCGTCGCCCCAGGCGGTCTGACCGGAATAACTCCAGATGCTGCCGTCGTCCGCGAAACGGGCATCGATGAGTTGTGCCTGCGTTTTGTCCGGATGCGACAGCTTCTGCACGATCGTGGCCGAGGCGGTGTCGATGACGCGCAACACGTCGGAATCCGTGCTGATCGTGTCGCGGTACTCGAAGGCGAGCAGGCGGCGACCGTCGTCGGAAAAACGCAGCGCGCCGAGCGGACCGCGGATGTCGATCGGGGCGCCGCGTTGCTTGCCGGTCGCGAGGTCGATCAGGCGCACGCGTTCGAAGAACTTGCCGCCGGCGTTGCTCCCGGTCGAGACCGCCATGATCGGCGCGTCGGCGGCAAGGCCCAGGCGCAGCGGCGAATCCGGCAATTCGACGGCCGGCCAGCAGCGCGTTCCGTCGTGCCAGTTCCAGCAAGACAGCTCGCGTCCGGCGATGGCGACGACGCGTGAGCCGCTGCCGTCCAGGCCGGCGAAGGTCGGCGCTTCGGGCAGCGCGATGGTCGTGCCCACGCTGCGGCCGGTCGCGACGTCGAACACGCCGACGCGGCTGCCGTCGGCGGAGACCAGATGCCGCCCGTCGAAGCGCAGCGTGTCCGACACCATCGGTGCGGCGGTGCCGCCGACGAACCGTGTCCAGCGCACGCGCCACAATTTGAGCAAGCCGTTGTCGCTCGTCGCCATCAGGCGCGAACGTGCATCGCTCGACAGCGCGAAGCGAGCGTACTCGGCAACCATGGGTGGCATGACGGGTACCGGCGCCTGCGGCGGATAGCCGCTTTCCGGGACGCGCCAGACGACCGAGCGCGTCACCGGCTGCTTCGTGAGGACGGTGGATGCATCCGGCCCGAACTCGGCATCGGACGCGGTGCCGGAGTTGAGTTCGTTGCCAAGGCTGACCGACCGCGCCACCAGCGCCAGATCGCGCACGTCGAACACGCGCATTTCGCTGGGTTCGGTCGACATCGCGAGCAGGCGCGTTTCGTCCGCGCTGTAGCGCAGCCGCGAGATCCAGCCGTTGAAGCGTGAATGCAGCCACGTCGCCTTGCCGGTATCCAGATCCCAGACCGCGATTTGCCCGGCCGTGGTGCCGATGGCGAGCTGCCTGTCGTCGTGGCGCAGCGCCCAGGCGGTTGCGCTGTCCTGTTCGGTGGTCAGTTTCAGCGTCTGTCGCAAGCGCATGTGCTGCGCGTCGAAGCTGCGGAAGCGAAGTTTCGATTCGTCGGCCAGCACCATCGTCGCGCCGTCGTCGGTGAGCCAGGCTTCGCCCTGCAATTGCTGCGACTGACGGCCGTCGCGCGATGCGGCGACGTCGCCGATGCGGACCAGGTCGCCGTCCGGCGCCCAGGGCAAGGTCCGCCAGGTCTGCACGTCGCCGTGCTTGTCGAACAGCAGAGCGTAGCGGCCGTTCTCGCTGTAGGCCACGGCAAGGAAATCGGCGAACGGCTTCGGCGGCG
>DASZYR010000207.1:0-11752 GCA_035545255.1 Rhodanobacteraceae bacterium | reverse complement strand
TCCATGATCACGATGTCGGACTCGAAGCTGTCGATCAGGTAGTTCAAGGCCTTCAGCGGCGAGATGACGCCGCAGGTCGCGACGTCGATGTCGGCGCGGAACGTCGCGATGCCGTTGTGCGGATGCGTCTCCGGATACGTGTGCACCGTGATGTGGCTCTTGTCCAGGTGCGCGACGACCGCATCCGAGATCATGTCCTTGCCGAGCTTCTCGACGATCGGATGCTCGGAAATGAGGATCGTCACCGACGCGCCCTGCGGATCGTAGTCCTGGCGCGCGATGTTGAGGATGTTCGCGCCGATGATGTCGGCGACGTCCGTGAGGATCTTGGTGAGGCGGTCGGAGTCGTACGCCTCGTCGATGTACTCGATGTAGCGCTGCCGCTGGTCCTCGGAGACCGCGTAGCAGATGTCGTAGATGTTGAAGCTGAGCGCCTTGGTCAGGTTGTTGAAACCCTGGAGCTGCAGCCGCGGAAGGGGTTTGACCACTGCCGGATACCTCGCAAAACCGCCTGCCGATCGAAGGGCGCGGATTATGGGCCAGATCGCCGGCCGATTAAACCGCGCGACCGGCGCGACGGCCGGACTCGATCCGACCACCACGCGTGAAGGAATTTGCAATAAGATGTGAAATCGCCGGCTTGGGGCGGGCCTTCACCGCGGGAATGGGTCCCGCGCGACGCCACTCTCCGGCTGCCACACCCTAGCCTGGAGGGTCTACGTGGAAGCGCAAGCGAAGATCGCCGATTTCCGCTACACGTTGCAGCGCGCCATCAACAAGGTTCAGGCCCCGCCGATGCTGGTGCCGGACCGCGCCGCGATGGAGCGGTTTCTCGGTGCGTGCCACCGGCGGCGCTATCCCAGCAAGACCGCGATCATCCGCCCCGGCGATTCCGCCAACATCCTCTATTACGTGATCGACGGCTCGCTGACGGTCTCGTCGGAGGACGAGGAAGGCCGCGAGCTGATCCTCGCCTATCTCAACCGCGGCGAGTTCATCGGCGAGATGGGCCTGTTCGTCGAGACGCCGCGGCGCGAGGTCATGGTCCGCACGAGGACGCCCTGCGAGCTCGCCGAAATCGGCTACGAGCGCATGTTCAACCTCTTCGAGGGGCCGCTGCGCGACGAGTGTCCGAAGATCCTGTTCGCGATCGGCTCGCAGCTGACGAACCGCCTGCTCCATACGAGCCGCAAGGTCAGCCGACTCGCCTTCATGGACGTGACCGGCCGCGTCGCGAAAACTCTGATCGACCTCACCGACGAGCCCGATGCGATGACGCATCCGCACGGCACGCAGATCCGCATCTCGCGCCAGGAGATCAGCCGCATCGTCGGCTGCTCGCGCGAGATGGTCGGCCGCGTGCTGAAGCAGCTCGAGGAGCAGGGGATGATCACGGTGTCGGGCAAGACGATCGTCGTGCTCGGCACGCGCGGGGCGTAACGCCTCGCGTCACCGCGCGGGCGCGCGGTCGAAGCCGTCCGCGAAGATCGCCTCGCCGCCCGCGACGACGACCGCGACCGGGAAGTCGCCGGTCGGGATCGTATCGATCACGGCGTGCGCGTCGAGATCGACGTGCGACACGCTGTCCTCGCTCAAGTTGGCGACGTACGCCTCGCGTCCGCCGGCCGCGAGCTCGAGCGGCGCGGGATCGCGCCCGAGCGCGATCGCGTCGCCGACGACCTCGAACGTCGCCGTGTCGAACGTGACGAGCGTGTCGGGGCCCTCCTCGACGACGTAGAGCTTGCGCGCGGTCGGGTCGACCACGGCCGCCGTGGGATGCGCGCCGACCGGCAGCGGGATCGCCGACTCGAGCGAGAGCGTCGCGGTGTCGACGATCGCGACCGAGTCGCCGAGCCAGTTCGCGAGGTAGGCACGCGCGTCGTCGGGCGAGAGCGCGATCGACTGCGGAAACTGGCCGACCTCGAAGGTCGCGATCGCGGCATGCGTGTCGAGGTCGATGACCGTGAGCTCGCCCGCGTTGTTGTACGGATCGCCGAGGCAGTACACGACGGGCAGGTAGAGCCGCCGGAATGCGTGGTCGGCCGCGAGCGGGCCGATCGGCTTCATGCAGAGCGAGTCGCCGGTCTCGGTCGGAAGCGGATCGCCGACGATCGCGTTGGTCGTCGTGTCGACCTCGCGCACGCCATCGGCGGTGACGACATAAAGGATCGATTCGGACGGGTCGAGCAGCATGCCGTCCGCGGTGCGCAGGCCGTCGATCGTCGCGATGACGGTCTGCGAGGCGTCTTCGATGACCGACACCGAATCGCCGAACGCATTCGCGACATAGACGCGAGATCCCGAGCGGTTCGAGACGAGCGCGCTCGGCCGGAATCCCACCGCGATCGGCTGCCCGACGACGGTATCGGTCGCGGTATCGAAGACCGTGACCGATCCCGCGCTGCCGTTCGCGACATAAGCGAGCGGACCCGCCGTGGCCTCGCTCGCGACCATCGCGAGCGCCACCGCGCAGGCGCGGCGCGCCGCGCCCGTTCCGGAATTCCGCGTCATCATCGAAGCCCCCGCCTCCCCAAGGGGCGGCAGTTTACACAATGCGGCGACCATCTCGTCATCGCGTCGCGAGCGAGCGCGGCGGCGTTCGGCCGCGCCTTGCGCCCGACGGATCACCCGCCGCCGCCCCGAGCGCGAGATGATCTGGCGCGTGCTGAATCGGCTCGAGGAGCAAGGATGATTACGGTGTCGGGCCGAGACGATCTTCGTGCTCGGCACGCGCGGGGCGTAGTTCCAGGACGCAGCGAGCTTTCACCTCCCGCTCGCGGGAGAGGTCGACGCGCGAAGCGCGGCGGGTGAGGGAAAGTTGGAGTGAAGCGCCTGCATTGCTTTCGGGCAAAGCGCCTCGGCGTTGAACCGACCTCCCTCACCCTGCCCTCTCCCGCGAGCGGGAGAGGGGAAGACCCCGCTACTCCGCTTCTTCCGCAAACAGCCTCTTCAACGCCGCGCCGGGATCGGCCGCGCGCATGAACGCTTCGCCGACGAGGAACGCCTCGATGCCCTCCGCGCGAAGACGCGCGACGTCGTCCGGCGTGCGGATGCCGCTCTCGGTCACGAGCAGGCGATCGTAGGGGATGTGCGGCGCGAGGCGCAGCGTCGTGTCGATCGTCGTCTCGAACGTGCGCAGGTCGCGATTGTTGACGCCGATCAGCGGCGCCGGAATCGCGAGCGCGCGCTCGAGCTCCTCCTCGTCGTGCACTTCGACGAGCACGTCGAGATCGAGCTCGGCCGCGAGCAGCGCAAGCTCGACGAGCGAGGCGTCGCCGAGCGCGGCGACGATCAGGAGTATGCAATCGGCGCCGATCGCGCGCGCCTCGTAGACCTGGTAAGGATCGATCACGAAGTCCTTGCGCAGCACCGGCAGCTCGCAAGCGTCGCGCGCGGCCGCGAGGAATGCCTCGCTGCCGAGGAAGAAATCGGCGTCGGTCAGCACCGAGAGGCAGGCGGCGCCGTTGGCCGCGTACGTCCGCGCGATCGCGACCGGATCGAAATCGGCGCGCATGACGCCCTTGCTCGGACTTGCCTTCTTGATCTCGGCGATGACCGCCGGCAGGCCGTCCTCGATGCGGCTTTCGAGCGCCGCCGCGAAGGCGCGCGTCGGCGGCTGCGACGCGGCGCGCGCGGACAGCTCGCCGAGCGGCATGCGCGCGCTGCGGTCGCGGATCTCCTCGACCTTGCGCGCAAGGATCTTCTTCAGGATGTCGCTCATCGCCTATCGAGCCGTCGCGAGCCGCCGGGTCGTTTCCGCGAAGACGTCGAGTTTCGCGCGAGCGGCGCCGCTCGCCAAGACCTCGCGAGCACGGATGACGCCTTCTGCGATCGAATCGACGGTTCCGGCGACCGCGAGCGCGGCGCCGGCGTTCAGCGAGACGATGTCGCGCGCCGCGCCGGGCCGATTCTCGAGCGCCTCGAGCACGCGCACGCGCGATTCCATCGCGTCGGCGACCGCGAGCGAGGACGTCGGCGCCGGCGCAAGGCCGAATTCGGCGGGGTCGAGATCGTATTCGCGAACGGCACCGTCGCGAAGCTCGGCGACGGCGGTCGGCGCGCCGAGCGAGATCTCGTCGATGCCGTCGCGTCCCCACACGATCATCGCGCGCCGCGCGCCGAGACGCTCCAGCACGCGCGCCTGGATGCCGACGAGGTCGGGATGGAACACGCCCATCAGGATGTTCGGCGCGCCGGCCGGATTCGTCAGCGGCCCAAGGATGTTGAACAGCGTGCGCACGCCGAGCTCGCGCCGCACCGGCGCGACGGATTTCATCGCGGGATGATGGTTCGGTGCGAACATGAAACCCACGCCGGTCTCGTCGAGACAACGCGCGACGGCCGAAGGCGGAAGGTCGATCGCGACACCGAGTGCTTCCAGCACGTCCGCGCTGCCGGATTTCGACGAGACGCCCCGATTGCCGTGCTTGGCGACCCGCGCACCCGCCGCGGCGACCACGAACATCGACGCCGTCGAGATGTTGAACGTGTTCGCGCCGTCGCCGCCGGTGCCGACGATGTCGACGAGATGCTCGTCCGCACCCTTCGCGCACGGCACTTTTGCCGCGAGCTCGCGCATGACCGTCGCCGCGGCCGCGATCTCGCCGACGGTCTCCTTCTTGACGCGCAGGCCCGCGACGATCGCCGCGATCAGCGTCGGCGACACTTCGCCGCGCATGATCTGGCGCATGAGATCGACCATTTCGTCGTGGAAGATCTCGCGATGCTCGATCGTGCGCTGCAAGGCTTCCTGCGGGGTGATGGGCATGGAGGATTGAGGATTGAGGATTGAGGATTGAGGTTGAGGTTAAGGTTGAGGTTGAGGATAAAAGAACCCATGGCATAGGGTGGGCTTCAGCCCACCGCGTCACCCGGTGGGCCAAGGCCCACCCTATGGGTTCAGGAAGTTCCGGAGCAGCGCGTGCCCGTGCTGCGTCAGGATCGATTCGGGATGGAACTGCACGCCCTCGACCGCGAGCGTCCTGTGGCGAAGGCCCATGATCTCATCGCGGCTGCCGTCGCGACCGACGGTCCACGCCGACGCTTCGAGGCACGCGGGCAGCGAGGATTGCTCGACGACGAGCGAATGGTAGCGCGTCGCCTCGAACGGATTCGGCAGCCCGCGGAACACGCCTTTGCCGTCGTGATGGATCATCGACGTCTTGCCGTGCATGATCTCCCGCGCCCGCACGACCTTTCCGCCGAATGCCTGACCGATCGCCTGATGGCCGAGGCAGACGCCGAGGATCGGAATGCTGCCGGCGAGCTTCTCGATGACTTCGAGCGAAACGCCGGCTTCATTCGGCGTGCACGGCCCCGGCGAGACGACGATCGACGCGGGCTCGAGGCGCCGCAGCGCGTCGAGCGTCATGTCGTCGTTGCGCACGACACGCACGTCCTCGCCGAGCTCGCCGAAATACTGCACGAGGTTCCAGGTGAAGCTGTCGTAGTTGTCGATCATCAGGATCATGTGCCGATCTCGGTGTCTTCGGGCCGCCAACATGTGCGGCGGCGGATGTCGCGCGCGGACGAGGCCCGCATGATGTCTTCGGAACCGGACATCCGCAATCGGCGAACGCCGGCTTTTCGCGTTCACGAACTTCGAACAATCGCGCCGGAAAAGTCGGGTAGGTTCCGTCTTTCGACGATGCGCGCTCATCCTGGATCAAAGGAAACGGAAAATGGCCGGCAAGAACACGATCTGCCTCTGGTACGACGGCACCGCTCGCGAAGCCGCGGAGTTCTACGCGAAGACGTTCCCGGACAGCTCGGTCGGAACCGTGCATCGCGCGCCCGGCGACTATCCGTCGGGCAAGCAGGACGATGTCCTGATGGTCGAGTTCACGGTCATCGGCATCCCCTGCATCGGCCTCAACGGCGGCCCCATGTTCAAGCACAGCGAGGCGTTCTCGTTCCAGATCGCGACCGAGGATCAGGCCGAGACCGATCGCCTCTGGAATGCGATCGTCGGCAACGGCGGCGAGGAAAGTGCCTGCGGCTGGTGCAAGGACAAGTGGGGCCTTTCGTGGCAGATCACGCCGCGGATCCTGATCGACTCGCTCGCCGACCCCGATCGCGCAAGAGCCAGGCGCGTGTTCGAGGCGATGATGCAGATGAGAAAGATCGATATTGCCGGCATCGAGGCGGCGCGGCGAGGTTGAAACCGGCCGGTGCTCATTCCGCCGGGCGCGATCAAGAACGCCGGTTGATGCGATAGCCCGACCGTGGGACAGGCGATCGTCGACGATGCGTTCGAGCGGTTCGTCCTGGATCGAAAAGCCGATCTTGCGAGAATCGCGAGGCGCACGCGCGGCGAATATTCGTTCGACGACGCCTGCAACGAAGCCTGGCTTATGGCAACGACCGTCTCGGTGCGATACGCAATCCCGATCGAGTTCCTCTCGCGGGACTTCCAGGAAAAATTGCTCGGGCATCTTCACAAGCATCTGGTCTGCTTTACCGATCTCAACGTGCGCCACGCCGTCCGGCTCGATCACGCGCCGAAGGACGATGCCGCACGCGGATCCGCTCATCCCCTGGCACGCTCGATGGTCGCCGATGCGGGCAACGATCCGCTCTCGCATCTCGCCGCACGGGATGACGCGGCCGCGACGGCAGCCCGATGCGCCGACGGGCGCCATTCGCTCGCGGCCGCCTACGTGATTCTTCTTTCGCATTTCGGCAACGAAATGCGCCGCGTCGCAGATCATCTTCTGATTTCGCGGTCATACGCCTATCGCTGTTGTGCAAAGGCACGCCGGCTCGTTGTGAGCCAGCGCTCGCTCGCGCTCTCGCCGCCGTCGAGGGTCTGCGCGCTGCGGTCCTGGCGGCGCAGGAGGATGCCGAGGATCCCGCGCCAGATGGAATTCGATTTCGACGAAGGATTCCGCTTTTGCGAATCGTGCAAGCCTGCGCCGCTCATGCCGGTCTCTTGAGACGCCGGCCGTGTGCCGCACATCAGCGGATGACGGCGCCGAAGCAGGAACGATCATGAACGACGCGAAAATCCGACGATCCGCCCGCATTCGCGCAGCCGCGCGCGCTACCGCGATCGCACTTGCGCTTCTCGCCTGCGCGTGCGCACGCACGGGCGCGGAGGAATCCGTGGCGCGCGTGCCGCCGCCGCAGACGGACGAGACGGCGACGGGACGCACGTCCGAAACCGCCGTGCTCGCAGGCGGCTGCTTCTGGGGCGTGCAGGGCGTCTTCGAGCACGTCGAAGGCGTGAGATCGGCCATCTCGGGCTATACCGGCGGCGCGGCGTCGACGGCGCACTACGAGGACGTCGGACTCGGTACGACCGGCCACGCCGAATCGGTGCAGGTCACGTTCGATCCGCGCACGATCACCTACGGCGAGATCCTGCGCATCTATTTCTCGGTCGCGCACGATCCGACCGAGAAGAACCGGCAGGGACCCGACGTCGGCACGCAATACCGCTCGACGATCTTTCCGCTCGACGAATCGCAGAAGAACGTCGCGGAGAAATACATCGCGCAGCTCGACGCCGCGCAGACGTTCGGAAAGCCGCTCGCGACGACGATCGAGCCCGGCAAGACGTTCCATCGAGCCGAGGACTATCACCAGGATTTCCTCGTGCGAAATCCGGCGTATCCCTACATCGTCATCAACGATGCGCCGAAGATCGAGCGCCTGAAGCGCCTCTTCCCCGATCGCTTCCGCGAGCAGCCGGTGCTGACGCCGACGCCCGTCGCGGTGTCGGTGCGCTGAGCGTTTCGATCAGACCGGATTCGCCGCGAGCCGCGCGAGCTTCGCCGTCAGCGACTCGACCGATTCGCACAGGCTGCGCGCGATCTCGCGTTCGCCCATGATCGCAAGATCGGCGCCGTGCGCGAGCAGGTAGTCGACTTCGCGATCCGAATGCGCGCGCGCGAGCACGGCGAGATCGGGATTCAGCGCCCGCGCGTGCCCGATGATCTGGCCGGCTTCGATCGTCTGCGGAATCGCGATCAGCACCGCGCGCGCGGCAGCGACGTGCGTCGCGACGAGCGTGTCCTGAGCTGCCGCGTTGCCGAGCACGCCGGGAATCCCGAGCGAGCGCGCTTCGTCGAGAAGATCGCGATCGCTTTCGATCAGCGCAAGCGCATGACCCGCCTCGTGCAGCGTGCGGCCGACGCGCGAGCCGACGCGTCCGAACCCGACGAGCACGATGTGGCCGCTGGACGGCAGCGGCGGCCCCTCCGGCGCTTCTTCTTCGCGCACCGGCGTCGCGCCCTTTTCGGCACGCCGCGCAAACCAGCGGTCGAGCGTGGCGAACAGCAGCGGATTGAGGCAGATCGAGAGGATGGCGCCGGCAAGGATCAGATCGCGGCCTTCCTTGCCGAGAAGGCCGAGATCCGCGCCGAGACCGGCGAGAATGAATGAGAATTCGCCGATCTGCGCGAGGCTCGCGGCGATCGTGAGACCGACGTCGAACGGCCGCCCGAACAGGCGCACGATCGCGAGCGCCGCCGCCGATTTGCCGACGACGATGATCGCGAGCGTCGCGAGCAGCGCGACCGGATGCGTCAGGACGATCGCGGGATCGAACAGCATGCCGACCGAGACGAAGAACAGCACGGCGAACGCATCGCGGAACGGCAGCGACTGCTCGGCGGCCTCGTGGCTCAGCTTCGATTCGTTCAGCACCATGCCGGCGAAGAACGCGCCGAGCGCGAACGAGACATCGAAGAGGCGCGCCGACGCATATGCGACGCCGAGCGCGATCGCGAGCACGGTCAGCGTGAAGATCTCGCGCGATCCGAACCCGGCGAGCCGCTCGAGCAGCCACGGGATCGCACGGCGCCCGACGATCAGCATCAGCGCGATGAAAGCGGCGACTTTCGCGAACGTGAGCCCGAGGGCGACGTAGAGGTTGTCGTCGGCATGCCCGGCCGCGGGGGTTCCGCCGAGCAACGCCGCCAGTGGCGGCAGGAGCACGAGCGTCAGCACCATCGCCAGGTCTTCCACGATGAGCCAGCCGACGGCGATGCGTCCGCGCGTCGTTTCGATCAACCTTCGCGATTCGAGGGCGCGCAGCAGCACGACCGTGCTCGCGGTCGACAGCGCGAGCCCAAACACGAGCCCTTCGCCGAACGGCCAGCCGAGCAGCCATGCGAGCAGCATGCCGAGCAGGGTCGCGATCGCGATCTGCACGGCCGCGCCGGGAATCGCGATCGCTCGGACGGCGAGAAGATCGCCGAGCGAGAAATGCAGTCCGACGCCGAACATCAGCAGGATCACGCCGATCTCGGAAAGCTCGGCCGCGAGCGGCTGGTCGGCGACGAATCCCGGCGTGAACGGGCCGACGGCAACACCGGCGATGAGATAACCGACGATCGGCGACAGCTTCAGCCGGAGCGCAAGCGCGCCGGCCGCGCAGGCAAGCACGAACGCGAAGACGATCGTCGCGATCAGCGGCGTGTAGTGAGGCATGCGGTTCCTTTGCGCTGCATCGTGATCGCCGAAGTGATGCTCATAGTCCGCCCGCCGCCTGCGCCACCGCGCGGAACAGCGCGCGTCCCTTGTTCATCGTTTCCTCCCATTCGGCCGCGGGATCGGAATCGAACACGACGCCGCCGCCGGCCTGCACGTGCAGCATGCCGTCCTGGATCACGGCCGTGCGGATCGCGATCGCGGTGTCGGCGTCGCCCCACCAGCCGACGTAGCCGATCGCGCCGGCGTAGATGTTGCGCTTCATCGGTTCGAGCTCGCGGATGATCTCGATCGCGCGGATCTTCGGCGCGCCGGACACCGTGCCGGCCGGAAACGTCGCCTTCAGCACGTCCATGTACGACAAGCCGTCGCGGAGCTCGCCTTCGACCTGACTGACGATGTGCATGACATGGGAGTAGCGCTCGACGACGAAGCGCTCGGTCAGCTCGACGGTGCCCGTGCGGCTGACGCGGCCCACGTCGTTGCGGCCGAGATCGATCAGCATCAGGTGCTCGGCGCGTTCCTTCGCGTCGGCAAGGAGCTCCACTTCGAGAGCGGCGTCTTCTTCCGGCGTCCTGCCGCGGCGGCGCGTGCCGGCGATCGGCCGCACGACGACTTTTCCCGCGCGAAGGCGGACGAGGATCTCGGGCGACGAGCCGACGATCTGCGTCTTGCCGAGATCGAGGAAATACATGTACGGCGACGGATTCAGCGCGCGCAGCGCGCGATACACGTCGACGGGGCGCGCCTGGAACGGCACCGAGAGGCGTTGCGAGGGAACGACCTGGAAGATGTCGCCGGCACGGATGTATTCCTTTGCCTTCTCGACGATCGCTTCGTATTGCTCGCGCGTGAACGTCGAGACGAAGTCGCCCTCTTCGAGCGCCTTCGGATCGAGCACGTCGGGATAGCCCGATCCCGAATGGCGCAGACGGAACGCAAGCTCGTCGAGCCGGCGCCCGGCGCGGCGATACGCCTGCGGCTCGGCCGGGTCCGCATGCACGATGAGATACAGGCGGCCCTTGAGATTGTCGAAAACCGCGACTTCCTCGCTCAGCATCAGAAGCGCATCCGGCGTGCCGAGACGATCGGCCTTGTCGGGCGCTGCGAGGCGCGGCTCGATCCATGCCACGGTTTCGAAGCCGAAATAGCCGACGAGCCCGCCCGTGAACGCCGGCAAGCCGGCGAGTTGCGGAACCTTGTAGGTCGCGCGAAGTTTTTCGATCTCGGCGAGCGGATCGTCGAGCGTGCGCGTCTCGACGGTTTCACCGAGGTCTTCGATCGTCAGCGTGTTGCCGCGGAGCGCGAAGACGCGCCGGCACGGCAACCCGATGATCGAGTGGCGTCCCCAGTTCTCGCCGCCCTCGACCGATTCGAAGAGGTACGAATACGGCGCGTCGGCGAGCTTCAGGTACACCGAGAGCGGCGTGTCGAGATCGGACAGCACTTCGCGCGCGACCGGGATGCGGTTGTAGCCTTCGGCGGCGAGCGCGGCGAATTCGTCGGCGGAGATCATCGGTCGTCACGCGGGGCGGGCAGACGAAGATAGCAAGCCGCGCGCGCGCACGACAGCAAGGAACACCGCCGCGCGGCCGATCGGCTTCTGCGCATCCGGATCTCGTCGCGAACGGGCCGCTGCGGCTCGAGGCGGAGGATCTCGCGCGCGTGCTTCGACCGGCGGGCTGCCTTGTCCGTGATCCGGCTCGCGCAGCGTCCGGAACTTTCCGGACGGCTGGAGGCCTGCGCCTGCCTCAGGCCTCGAATCCGCCCGCGAACAGCCGCTCGATGACGACGCCGGTTTCGCGCACGATGTCGTACGTGTAGCTTCCGACCGGTTCGTCGCGCCCCCAATAGAGCTCGACCGACGACGACGAGGCGCCGACGAGCGGATGCGGCTCGACATCGTCCGCGCCGGGCGTGTCGGTCACGGCCAGCGGCGGGGACCAGGCAAGGCCATCCGGCGAGCGCCGCACGGCGATGTCGAACTGATTGCCCGCTGCGCGTATCCAGAACACGGCGAACGCGCCGTCCGGCATCACGACCGGCAGCGAATCGTGGTTGTTGCCGGCGACCGCGAAGTCCTGCGGCGGCGCGCTCCAGTCGCGCACGTCCTTCGTCGTCTTCGCGTACATCTTGAGCGCGCTGCCGCCGACCTGGTATGTCGCGAGATAGAGCCCGTCGCTCTCGCGGTACGCGATGCGCGGGAGCTGCGCATCGGCGGCGATCTGCGTCTGCAACGTGTCCCACGTGACGCCGTCGTCCTTCGATTCGGCGACGTAGACGCCGGCGCCCAGTCGCTGGTAGCTCATCGTCAGCG
>DASZYR010000206.1:0-4277 GCA_035545255.1 Rhodanobacteraceae bacterium | reverse complement strand
CTCGGTGATGTGTCGGCGAATTGTTGAAACGCTTCTAATAGAAATATATGAGAAGGCGGGTCGAGAGTCGGAGATAAAAGGTAGCGATGGTCACTACATGATGTTAGCGGGATTGCTGCAAGTATTCGAGAGCGACAAAGCGCTTCATCCGGGCCGCGGAACGATTGCTGCGCTGCGTGATTTCAAGCGCCTTGGCGATCTGTCCGCACACAACCGCCGATTCAACGCTCATAAGAGCGACATCGATCGTGTGCGCGATGGGCTGCGAGTTGCCGCTGATGACTTGCTGCACCTCGCTGGATTGCGCTAGCGAACGGCTAACTTCAAATCGACTCCACATCCGAGCCGTTACGCCACATCGTTCAGCAACGGCGTCCCGCCGTCAAGCGACTTTCCTACACAAATCCACGAACTTGCACCATAGGCCCTCCCCTCTGCCCCAACGCAGAGTGCCCCGTCAAATAGTCGATGCGGGTGCGTATGAGTTATCACGGTGATGGTGAGGGCGTAACGGACGAGCGGTCTGCGCGTCCCGCTCCGCGCCTGTTCGACGAAATTCGCCGCCAGTTGCGCCTCAAGCATTACAGCTTGCGTACAGAGCAGGCGTATCTCGGATGGATCCGTCGGTTCATCATCGCGAACGGGCGCCGCCATCCGCGCGAGATGGGTGGCGCCGAGGTCGAGGCTTTCCTGAGCCGTCTTGCCGTCGAAGGCAACGTCGCCGCGGGCACGCAGAATCAGGCGTTGTCGGCGCTGCTGTTCCTGTACCGCGTCGTGCTCGGTGTCGAATTGCCCTGGATGGAAAGCGTCGTGCGCGCGAAGCGGCCACGACGCGTGCCTACCGTGCTTTCGCGTGACGAGGTGCAGCGTCTGCTCGCGGCGATGGATGGACGTCCGTGGCTCGTCGCGAGTCTTCTCTACGGCACGGGCATGCGCTTGATGGAATGCCTGCGCCTTCGCGTCAAGGATGTCGATTTCGCGCGCAACGAGATCACGGTGCGCGACGGCAAGGGCGGCAAGGATCGCCGCACGATGCTGCCGCGCTCGCTGATCGAGCCGTTGCAGCGCGAGGTCGAGCGCGCGCGCGTGCTGCATGCGCAGGATCTCGCGGACGGTTTCGGAGAAACGCGGCTCCCGCATGCGCTCGCGCGCAAGTACGTCAATGCGGCGCGCGATTTCGGCTGGCAATACGTGTTTCCGTCGGCGAGCCGCTCGCGGGATCCGCTCGGCGGCACGACGCGCCGCCATCACTTCGACGATGCGATCCTTTCGCGCGCGCTGAAGCGTGCGCGTGTGCGCGCGGGCATCGCCAAGCCGCTCGGCGCACACACGCTGCGCCACAGCTTCGCGACGCATCTGCTCGAAGCGGGCTATGACCTGCGCACGATCCAGGAACTTCTCGGCCACGCCGACGTGTCGACGACGCAGATCTACACGCATGTGCTGAACCGCGGCGGGCACGGCGTGGCGAGCCCGCTCGATCGTTGAGGCCCGTTTGCGCTCGCCTATTTCAGATTCGTCTCGAAGAGCTTGTAGATCCGCTTGTACTCGTCGAGCCATGAATCCGCATGCACGAATCCGTGCCGCTCCATCGGAAACGGTGCGATTTCGAAATCGTCCTTGTGCAGCTCGATCAGCTTCTGGTAGAGGCGCGCGGAATCCTCGAACAGCACGTTGTCGTCGATCATGCCGTGTGCGATCAAAAGATGGCCCTTCAGGCCGTCGGCGAATTCGATCGGCGACGAACGCTCGTACGCGACGGGATCGACGGCAGGGTCGTTGAGGATGTTCGACGTGTATTCGTGGTTGTACTGCGTCCAGTCCGTCACCGGACGGAGCGCCGCGCCGGCCTTGAACACGTCGGGCGCGCGGAACATCGCCATCAGCGTCATGAAGCCGCCGTACGAGCCGCCGTAGACGCCGATGCGTTCCGGATCGACCGAATAATTCTTCTCGAGCCAGTGCACGCCGTCGACGAGATCCTCGAGCTCGGGATGTCCCATGTCGCGATAGATCGCCGTGCGCCAGTCGCGGCCGTAGCCTTCGCTCGCGCGGTAGTCCATGTCGAGCACGACATAACCCTTCTCGTTGAGCAGGTTGTGGAACATCTGCTCGCGAAAATAATACGGCCAGTAATAATCGGTATTCTGCGTGTAGCCCGCGCCGTGCACGAACAGCACGGCCGGATATTTCTTCGACGCGTCGAAATCCTTCGGCACGTAGAGCTTCGAATATATCGGCTGCTTCGTGTGCGTCGACGGCACTTCGACGATCCTGAGCTCGGGCCACGCGATCGCCTTGTATTCGGCCGTGCGCGTGTCGGTGAGATCGCGTGCGGCGCCGCCGTCGGCACTCGCGATCGCAAGCTGCGGCGGCAGGTACGGGCCGGATCGCACGAAAGCGATCTCTTTTCCGTCCGGCGAGAGGCCGAATTCCTGCATGCCCTTGTCCGACGTGATGCGCTTCGTCGCGCCGCCGCCGACCGCGACGCGATAGACGTCGTACGAATAAGGCGCTTCGGCGTTCGAGCGGAAATAGAACCACTTGCCGTCCGGCGAGACGACCGGGCTCGAAACCTCGAACGTTCCCTTCGTCAGCGCGCTCGCCTTGCCGCCCGGCGTCTTCGCGTACAGCTGTGCGTAGCCGGTTTCTTCGGAGACGTACCAGAGCGTCTTCGAATCCTTCGTCCAGCCGAATTCGTTGAAGTTCCAGTTGATCCATGCGGGATCGGTGAGCCGATGCTGGCTGACGAGCTTGTGCGCGCCGAAGTCGACGGTTGCGATCCAGCGATCCTTGTTGTCGATCGCGCGGATCTCGATCGCGACTGCGCGGCCGTCCTCGCTCCATTCGACGCCGCCGCCACCGCCGTCCTCGGCGTCGGAGACGATGCGCACGGCGCGGTTCTTCGGCTCGTCGGACTTCTTCGCGTCCTTCTTGTCTTTCCGTATCTCCGCGCCGGATTTCCCGTCCGCGTGCTTCGCCTTTTCGTTCTCCTCGCGGATCGCCTTCAGGGGATCGTCCTTGATGCCGGGCAGCGCATCGGTCGCGAGCTTGTACTCTTCGTGCGCGACGAGATCGAGCAGCACGATCGATTGCGGCGCGGGATCGTTGCGGCCGACGCGCGTGCGCTCGTCCTCCTGCTCCTCGTAACCTGATTCGGTCACGAAGCGCTGCAGCTTGCCGATGCGGCCCTTGTCGTAATTCTTCGGCGTCGTGAAGACGAGCATCCAGCGCCCGTCCGTCCCGAGCGAGGTGCCTTCGATCTTCACGTCGTCGCCGAGATAGAACGGCTTCGGCGCGCGGCTCGCGTCGGCCTTCGCGAATTCGTCGTCGTGCTGCTTCTGCGCGTCGCGATCGCTCTTGATCGTGCGCAGCGTCGAGAAGAGCTTCAGCTGCAGCTCGCCAAGATCGTCCGGCTTCTTCGCGTCGGGATCCTTCTCGGCCTTGACGATCGCGACCGGACCGCCGACGCCGGTCGCGATGTCGTACGCGAACCAGTCCGCGCCGCTCCGGTAATGCAGCGTTCGTCCGTCGGCGGAGAACTCGGGCGAGCTTTCGTGCCCGGGCGTGCGCGTCACCTGCGTCAGGCGTCCGCTCGCGACGTCGCGGATGAAGATGTCGCCGTTGCGGACGAACGCGCCGCGCGAATGCGCGCGATCGTGGACGGGATCGGCGCCGTCGGCATCCGGCATTGCGTTCGCGTCGATCAGCGTATCGGCGCCGCTCGCGACGTCGATGCGGTGCAGATCGCGCACCGGCGAGCCTTTTTCCTTCAGCGAGTAGTAGAGGCTCTTGCCGTCGACGCTCCAGTACGGATGCTGGACCGGCGCGCCGATCCAGTCGGGATCGGCCATCGCCTGCTCGAGCGTGATCGCCTTCGCAGGCGCCGCAGCGACGACGAGAAGGGCAACGAGGGCGGCGAGCGGTGCGCGCTGCATGGGAATCTCCGTGAGGCAAAGCGCGCAGGATAGCGGAGGCGCGCGGCGAGGCCCATGCGCCGGAAGTCAGCGGTTCGGATTGGGCTGCGTCGCGGGGTTGCCCTCATCCGCCTGCCGGCACCTTCTCCCGCCAAGGCGGGAGAAGGGTTCACCAGGCAATCTTGCACAGCGTGCCGGTCGGTTTCCCTTCTCCCGCCCGGCGGGAGAAGGTGCCGGCAGGCGGATGAGGGCAACCCGCGGCGCAGCCCAAACCCGAACCGCTGACTTCCGGCGCATGGGCCTCGCCGCGCGCCTCCGCTATCCTGCGCGCTTTGCCTCACGGAGATTCCCATGCAGCGC
>DASZYR010000205.1:0-15969 GCA_035545255.1 Rhodanobacteraceae bacterium | reverse complement strand
AGCGCCTGCATCGACGCTCCGGAAGAAGAGCGAAAAGCTCCCCTCACCCGCCGCTTCGCGGCGGCCTCTCCCGCAAAGCGGAAGAGGCGAACGGCGGCGCGCCGATCCGGTGAATCAGCCCGCCTTGTGCTGCCCGAACAGGATGCGCCGTTCCTCCTCGCCCATCTTCTGCCCCGACGGCCTGATCTTCTCGCCGCGCGCATAGACGCGCTCGGTCGCCGGACGCGCCTTGATCGAGTCGACCCAGCGCGCAAGATTCGGAAACGTCGAAAGCTCCGCCTCGCGCGCCTCGCCGGAAACGATCCAGGGATACGAGGCGATGTCCGCGATCGTGTATTCATCGCCGCAGATGAACGCGCGACCTTCGAGATGCTTGTCGAGCACGCCGAAAAGACGTTTCGATTCGCGCCCGTAGCGCTCGATCGCGTACGGAATCTTCTCGGGCGCGTAGCGGTTGAAGTGATGGTTCTGCCCGGCCATCGGACCGAGGCCGCCGACCTGCCAGAACAGCCATTGCAACGCCATCACGCGGCCGCGAATGTCGCTCGGAATCAGCTTCTTCGTTTTTTCGGCGAGATAGAGCAGGATCGCGCCCGACTCGAACACGCTGATCGGCGCGCCGCCGTCCGCCGGCGCGTGATCGACGATTGCCGGCATCTTGTTGTTCGGCGAGATCCTGAGGAAATCCGGCTTGAACTGGTCGCCCTTGCCGATATCGACGGGATGCAGCTCATAGTCGATCCCGGACTCCTCGAGAAACAGCGCGACCTTCTGACCGTTCGGCGTCGGCCAATAGTGGAACTCGATCATTTCAAGATTCCCTGGTGGTTTCCGAGGTATCTCGGGGCCCGCGGGAGCGATCTCAATCGTCGGAACGGCAAAGACGTCCCGCGAGACCGCTCCAGCGCTGCGCGCGGCGCGAGATCGCATCGGCGAGCACGTCTTCGTTCGACGAGATCGTGAGCGCGCTCCGCGCGCGCGTGATGGCCGTGTAGACGAGCTCGCGGCTGAGCACGCGCACGCTGCGTTCGGGCAGGACGAACAGCACGTCGTCGAATTCGGAACCCTGCGACTTGTGCACCGTGAGAGCGAACGCGCTCTCGTGCGCGGGCAGCGCGGCCGGCAGCCACGCACGCGGGCCCGACGCGGTATCGAACCAGACGCGCAGGCCCAGGCCCCCGTCATCCCAGACGAGACCGACGTCGCCGTTGTAGAGACCGTGCCGGTAACTGTTCTCGCGGATCATGACCGGCCGGCCGTGGAAGAACGCATCCTCGCGCGCGCCCGGCCGCTGCAGTGCGAGCGCGATGCGCGCGTTCAGCGTGCGACTGCCCGCGTCGCCTTCGCGTACGGCCGCGAGCACGCGATGACGGCGCAGCATCGCGAGCGCGGATGCGACATCGGGCGCCTGGGCGAGCGCACGATAGTGCGGCAACGCGTGGTCGAGCACGAAATCGGCGAGCGCGGCATCGCGACCCGACCGCCAGCGCACGCCGCGATACGCGTCGCGTCGCAATCCGGAAACGACACCCGCCGCATCGCCCGCACGGATCAGGGTGCTCAGCACCGACACGTCGAGCGCGTCCGACTGGCGGCGGTTGCGGTCGAGCTCGATGCGCACGAGCGGAGCCGCATCGTCGCGTGTCGCGACGCTCGCTCCGGTTGCGGCTTCGAGCTGCGATGCGATGCGCGCCGGCCACGCCACGCCGCTGCCGGCCGCGTCGCAGAGCGCGGCGAGCACGTCGCCGGTCTCGACCGAAGGCAGCTGATCGCGGTCGCCGAGCAGGATCAGCCGCGCCTGCGGCGGCAATGCGTTTGCCAGCTTGCACATCAGCGGCAGATCGACCATCGATGCTTCGTCGACGACGACAAGGTCGGCTGCCAGCGGATTCTTCGCGTCGTGCCGGAAACGCACCGAATCCGGACGTCCCCCGAGCAGGCGGTGCAACGTGCTCGCGCCATCCGGCAACGCGTCGCGCAGCGCCTCGTCGATGCGCCGTTCCCCGAGCAGCTTCGCATAGCTCTCGCGCAGCGATTCGGAAAGGCGCGCCGCCGCCTTGCCGGTCGGCGCCGCGAGCGCGACACGCAAGGTCTCGCCGCGCCGGCGCGCCGCTTCGAACGCGAGCACGAGCACGCGGGCAACCGTCGTCGTCTTGCCCGTGCCGGGGCCGCCCGTCAACAGCACGACGCGCTCGATCTGCGCGAGCGCCGCGGCGAGCGCCTGACGGTCGGGCGAATGATCCGCGTCGATCGCGAACAGCGCAGCGATCCGTTCGCGCAGCCAGACGGGATCGGGTGCCGGATCAACCCGCCCCTTCAACGCACGCAACGCCGATGCGAGCTGCGCTTCGTAGTCGTCATGACGACGCAGCGCGATCGCGCCCGCTGCGAACACGAGCGGCTTGCCGCGCGCATCGTCCTCGCCGCGCGCGACGTACGCAGACGCCGCGAGCGCGCGTTCCCATCCGGCGCGATCCGGCAACGCCGGCGCGCGATCGGGCGCTATCTCCGCGCAGAGATCCGCGACGCGATCGAGCGGCACGCGACTGTGCCCGAACGCGAGCGCGCGGCTCGCGAGCGCGGCGGCGAGCGCGACATCATCCGGCGTGCCCGGCGTCAGACGCTGCAGCGCCGCGCCGAGTGCATGGTCGATCGGCCGCAGCCAGCCTTCGCGCAACCAGCGGTCGAGCGTGCTCATGCGACCTCCCGCTGCGGCGGAGCGAGCAGCGCGTCGAGCGCTTCGATCAGTGCCCGCGACGGCCGCGCGGCGAACACTCCGGGCGTATCGGCGCACGATGGATCGGCGGGCGACGGACGAAGCCCGCGGCAGAACAGATAGCGCACGCCGCCGAAATGCCGGTCGTAGTCGTAGTCGGCACGCCGGAAGCGCAGCCAGCGGTGCAGCGCGAGCGCATAAATCAGGTATTGCAGGTCGTATTCGCTGTCGCGCATCGCGCGCGCGAGGCTTTGGGCGGAGTAATCGGACAGCCGGTTGCTCTTGTAGTCGAGCAGGTATGCACGATCCTCGTGCAGATAGACGAGATCGATGCGGCCCGTCATCAGGCCTTCGAGCCTCTCGCGCGCGCCGAAGCCGTCGCGGCCGCGCACGACACCGTGCGCATGCAGCAGCGCGACGAGCCGATCGACGGCGACCGGATGCAGCGCGAAATGGAATTCGATCTCGGCGCGGCGGTCGGACGGCGCGATGTCCGCGAGCCGCACCCCCTCGGGCAGGCGCGCATTGGCCGTGTCGCGCACGAGCTCCGTCAGCGGCGCGAGGCCGCCCGCGATGCCGTCGTCGACGTATCCGTTCGCGCCGAGCGCGCGGCGCAGCGCGTCGCTCTCGCCCGGCGGAGGCGCATCGCCGTCCCAATCGCGCCAGCGCGCGAAGTCGATTGTCTCGAGCGCGGCATGCAGCGCATTGCCGAACCGCGCGCCGACGTAAGGCGACGCCACGAGCTCGAGCGCGGCGGGCTCGCTCGGTTCGTCTTCGGCGCCCTGCTCGCCGGTCGCTTCGGGCGCCGTGCCGGCGTCTTCGCGCGCAAGTTGCGAAAAACTGTGCACCCACCAGTCGCGACGCAGCACGCGCCGCGCTTCGCGCACGCGGTCGTGCGATTGGGCTTCGGCGGGAAACGGCAGCGCGCGGCTCGCGAGATCCGGGAACGGATCGCGCACGATCGCCTTCGGCGCCGCCTTCGCGAGCCGCTCGAACGCGGCGTCGATCGCCTCCGCGTTCGGATTCGTCACCTTGCCTTCGCCGTCGCGATGCAGAAGCCACGACAGCGCCGACCGCTCGCCGAACCAGACCGAGCCCGCGTAGAGCCACGCCGCGTAGCGCGCGCGCGTGAGGCCGACGTAGAGCAGGCGCAGCTGCTCGGCCAGCAGTTCGCGCTTCTCGATCGCGGCTGCGATGGCGTATTCGTCGTCGTCGAGCCCGTCGATGCGCGCTCGCAATGCGCGCTGGCCGTCGATGCGCTCGGCGATCAGGCAAAGCCCGTTCGATGCGACATCCGCAGGCGCCATGCCCGCGAACGGCAGGAACACCAGATCGAACTCGAGCCCCTTCGCCTTGTGCAGCGTCATGATGCGCACGCGCTCGGCGTCCGATTCGAGCCGCTGCTGCTGCGCTTCGTCGTAGTCGTCGGCCGACGCGATGCGCCGCGCGAGCCAGTCGGCCTGGCCCGCCTCGCCGAGTACGTGTTCACGCGCTTCCTGCACGGCCTCGGCGAGCTGCAGGTAATTCGTGAGCCTTCGCTCGCCGTCGGCGAGCTTCAGGAGGCGCGGCGACGCGGCGGCTACGAGATCGGAAACGAACGCAAGCGGACCGGAGCGCTGCCAGCGCTGGCGCCAGGCCTGGCATGCATCGAGCCAGCCGCGATGCGCGTCCTCGTCGTGCGAGAGCGCATCGATCGATACTGCATCGGCGCCGACGAGCACGGTGGCGAGCGCGGCGCGCAGGCGCGATTCGTCGCCGAGCGCGAGCAGCGCCTCGAAGATCCGCACGATCTCGATCGCCTCCGGCGTCGAGAACAGACTCGTGCGCGTCGCCGTCACGCTCGCGATGCCGCGTGCGGCAAGCTCGCGCTGCATGCGCACCGCTTCGTCGTTGCGGTTGACGAGCACCGCGATGTCGCGCGGCGCGACGCGACGCGACGCCTTGCCGTCGCCGAGCGCGAGCGCCGATTCGGTCAGGAGCCGGTGGATTTCGGTCGCGGCCGCCTGCGCCGCGAGATCGCGCGCGGGCACCGCACGCATCGGACCGGGCGGCGAGTTCGGTGCGCGGGAGAGATCGAGAAGATGCAGGGCCGGCGCGACGCGCTTGCCGTCCATGAGATCGCCGTCGGCGACGCGGCCGCCCGCGACGACGCGCGGGCAGCGCGTTTCGTCGTCCGCGAACGGGAACTCGCCGCCTTCGGCGAACACGGCGGCGACGGCTTCGATCATGCGCGGCCGCGATCGGAAGTTGCGATCGAGCGTCCGCGTCGATTCCGCGTCGCGACCCGCTTCGTGATACGTGTGCACGTCGCCGCCGCGGAAGCGGTAGATCGCCTGCTTCGGATCGCCGATCAGGAACAGCGCGGGCCGCAGCGCCGCGTGCTCGCCGACGTAGATGCGGCGGAAGATCGACCATTGCTTCGCGTCGGTATCCTGGAACTCGTCGACGAGCGCGCCCGGATAATCGTCGCGGAGCGCTTCGGCGAGCCTGCCGCCGTGCTCCGACGAAAGCGCCGCGTGGACGCGCTCGACGAGATCGTCGAAGCCGGTAAGCCCGCGCTCGCGCTTGATCGCGGCCATGCGTGCGAGCGCGATGTCGCGCACGTCGTGCAGCAGATTCGCGCGCGCCTCGGCGTATGCGCGCGCCGCCGCGCGACGCACGCCGAGGTAATCGTCGATCGCATGGAGCAGCGGCGATTCGATTCTCGCGGTCGCCTTGTGCTTGCCGAGCACGCGATCGGCGATGCCGGCCGGCGTCAGCACGTCGAGGCTCTTGCAGATCTCCTCACCGAGCACGCCGCCGGCGCCGAACGCCGCAAGCGCGGCCCACATTTCGACGAGCTTTCTGTCGGTCGGCCTGCCCTTGTGCAACACGCCGTTCGCACGCGCGGCTTCGATCATGCGCCGCGCGTCGCCGGCGTGATCGCGACAGGCCGCGCGAAGCGCGTCGGCTGCGGCGTCGAGCGCCGCGAGCGCGTCCGGATCGGGCTCCGCGCGCGCCGGCAGCAGCGTGTCCGCCGCCAGCAGCAGCCGCAGGTCTTTCGCGAGCGCGCCGGGCGACGGCCACAGCGAATGCAGCCGTTCGGTCGTTTCGCGATCGCGCGTGCAGCGGCGCCACGCGTCGAGCGCGATCTCATCGTGCAGCGCGCGTTCGCTGGTGACGAATTCGCCCGGCACGAGCGGCTCGCCGCTCGCGAGCGCGTGATCGGCGAGCACGCGCTGGCAGAACGCGTGGATCGTATGGATCGGCGCAAGATCGACTTCCGCGACCGCGCGGCGCAAGCGCGCCGCGAGCTTCGCGGGCTCTTCGATCCGGCGGCGCTCGCGCAGCACGTTCGCGGTGATCGATTCCGCTGCATCCTCGCTCGCGCACTTCGCCTCGAGCGCCCCTTCGTCGAGCAGCGCGAGCGAAACCGCGCGGCCGAGCTGATGGCGAAGCCGCTCGCGCAGCTCTTCGGTCGCCGCGATCGTGTACGTGACCGCGAGGACGTTCTTCACGGCGAGCTCGCGCTCGACGACAAGCCGGGTATGCAGCAGCGCGAGCGCGAACGTCTTGCCGGTGCCCGCGCTCGCCTCGATGCGATGCGTGCCTTCGAGCGGCCAGTCGAGCAGCGCGGAGCGCGATTGCCCGGTCATTGCGCCTGCTCCGCGACATCGATGCCGAACAGCGCGTCGAACAGCCGGCATGTCACGGCCCGGAAGCGGACCGTCGCCTGATCGTCCGAGAACGGCATGGCGCCGCGAAGCGCGAGCACGGTCGCCGCGTCGCCGCCTTCGCCCCGGCCTTCGCGGTTCGTCCATTCCTTCGCGGCGGCTTCGTCGGCGGCTTCGACGCTTTGCGTCCTGCGCCACGTTTCGTACCACGTCAACGCCGCGGCGGGCCGGTACGCGAGCGGCTGGTCGAGCCCTTCGCGCATGAGATCGGCGAGGCGGCGCAGCGCATCGAGCGCGGCTGCGCGCGTCGGCCGCGCGACCGGATGCGGTCCGACGTCGCCGATGCCGAACTCCGCGAATGCGAGCACGCCGCGCGGATCGTCGAGCGCCGCGAGCGCGAGCGCATCGAGATGCCAGCGGATGATGTCGCGGCCTTTCGGCTCGCCGATCTTGACGCGAAGCGCGTGCGCGTCGTCGACGTCGGGCAACGCGCCGGTGAGGCGTGCGGTTCCGAGATCGAGATCGATCGGGCGCGCGAGCAGCTCGCCGCGTTTCGCCGCGCGAACCGCCGCGACGATCGGCTGCGCGCGCCGCACGACGTCGCGCAGGCGCTGCGCACCGGCGGCGCCGGGCGGAAGCAGCGCTTCGGCCTGCAAACGCCGGCAAAGCGCAGGCTCGTCGATCGACGGCGACGCGAGCATCGCTTCGTACACGCGGGTCTGCACGCTGTAGCGATCGAGCGCGTCGCCGGCATCGAACGGCTCGGTTTCGGGGAGATGCGCCTCGTCCTCGTCGAGCCGCATCGCGAGCCGCTCGCGAAGGAACAGCTTCGGGGGATCGACGAAGAAGCGGCGCAGCATCGCGTAGTCGATCGTCTTGCGATCCGTCTCTGTTTCGCGCGGCAACGGCGCGGCGACGAACGCGGGCAGCGCGTGCGCGGCCGGCGTCGTGCGCAGCGCGGGCGTCCAGGCCGCGTCGAAGCGCGCGCGTCTGGCGTCTTCGTCCCGGGCCTTGCCGAACGGCTGCAGCGGATGCTCGACGACGAGCCGCTTGCGCGCTTCGTCGGGCTCGTCGAAGTACGCGGCGGCGGCATCGAGCAGCTCGGAGACGACGATCGATGGTTCGCGCGGCGAGCCGTCGATCGCGTCGCGGCCGACGTAGCTGAGATAGAGCAGGCGATCGGCCGCAATCACGAGCTGCAGGAACAGAAAGCGGTCGTCGTCCCGCACCGAGCGGTCGCCGCGACGGCGTTGTCCCGGCTTGTCGAGCGCGTCCGCGAGCCGGTTCAGCACGGGCGACGCCTCGCGGCGCGGATAGTCTCGATCATTGAGTCCGACGAGGCAGATCACGCGAAATGGAATCAGCCGCATCGGCACCATGCGGCAGAACGTCACGCCGCCCGCGAGAAACGGCTGGCGCGCGTCCGTGTCGGCAAAGCGCGCTGCGAAATGCGCGCGCACGACGTCGGCCGGCAGCTCGGCCGCAAGCTCCGCTTCGGCGGCAGCGCGACCGAACGCATCGATCTCGCCGAACACGCGATCGCGCGCCCGGGCGTCGGCAGGATCGCCCGGGTTCCGGGGCAAGAGGGATTCGAGCGTGCCGGTCAACAGCGCCTGCCAGTCGGCGGCGGTGTGCGCGCGCGCGACTTCCGCTGATGCGCGCTCGATCAGCGACAAGAGCTCGATGAGCGCGTCGAGCGCGTCGAGCGCATGGCCTTCGAGCTCGGGCCACGGCGCGACGCCCGCGATGTCGGCATCGTCGCCGGCCGCGTGGCCGAGCAACAACCGGTCGAGCGCGAAGCGCCAGGTAAACGCGTCGTCGGCCGGTGCGCCGAGCGCTGCGCGGTGCGCGGCGTCGAGGCCCCAGCGGGCGCCGGCCTTCTCGATCCAGTCGCGCAGGCGATCGATCGACTCGGCGTCGAGATCGAAGCGCCGCATCAGCGGCGGCAGCGCGATGAGATCGAGCACTTCGTTGCTCGTCAGCTTCGCGTCCGGCAGACCGAGGATGCGCAGCACGAGATCGGCGACCGGCGCCGAGGCGAGCGCGCTTTCGTCGGCGACCGTGTAGGGAATGAACCGGGGCGTGCCCTCCGCGCCGCCGAACACGGCCTCGATGTACGGCGCGTAGCGATCGATGTCGGGCGTCATGACCGCGACGTCGCGCGCTTCCAGCGCCGCATCGTCCTCGAACAAGGCACGCAGCTGGTCGTGCAGCACCTCGATCTCGCGAAGGCGCGTGTGGCACGCGTGCACCTCGAGCGTGCGATCGCGCGCGATCGATTCGAGCGCGAGCTTTTCGCCGTGCGGCGCGCGGCGCTCGAGCACATCGAGCTGGAGGCGTTGCAGGACGCCGCGGGCCTTCGGCTCGGCATAGGCTTCGACCTCGCGCGGCGCGACGATCTCGTCCGAGAACAGCGTCGCGACGAAATCCCGGCCGGCGCGCCCCCAGGCGGCGAGGAGCGGATTCTCGTCGTCTTCGAACCGGGGTTCGCCGAGCCCGTCCTTCGCATCGCCGGCGAGCCGCTCGCGCCGCGTGACGAGATCGCCCCAGTACTTGCGCGAGGGTGTCGGCAGGTAGAAATGCACGGTCGAGGCGCGCGATGCGATCGTCATCACGCGCAGCACGTCGGGCGACACGTTGAGGCAGCCGAAGATGAAGAGGCGCGCCGGCAATCCGCGTGGCGCGGGCGCCTCGGAGCCGCCGAACGTGCGCAGGAACCGGTCGATCGCCTGCGCGCGATGCGCGATGCCACGCGTCGCGCGCCGCCAGAGCTCGGCCTGCCAGTCGTCGCGCGCGGCACCGCGATCCCACGCGAGCAGCCAGTCGCGCCGCCACGCCTGGTACTTCGTGAAGACTTCGGCGAGCTCGGACGCGAGCGAGAACGTCCTCCGGTCGCGGTCCGGCGCATCGAGGTAGCGATCGAGCGCCGCGGCGATCGCGGGGTGCGCGCGTGTTCCGCGATCCTGCAGCGCCGCGTAGAGACGCCAGACGAGCCGCGACGGATCGATCGTGCGCGCGTCGTCGAGATCGGGCACGTTCGCCTTCAACACGTCGCCGACGAACTCACCCGGCGCGAGGAAGCGCAGGTTCGCCGCGATGCCGTGGCGCTCGGCGAGCCTCGCCTGGAGCCAGCGGCGCATCGACGGCTGGGGAATCAGGATCGTGTCCGGCTCGAGCAGGGTCGTGCCGGGGGGCGCCTGCCGGAGCTCGCGCGCGAGGAGCTCGGCCAGCACGTCCAGCGCGTTGCCGTGATAGAGACGGAAGTCGGGCGCCGCGGGCATCCCCGAATGATGCCCGAGCACGTCTCGCCGCGTGCGACGAATTAAGGCCGACGCGACGGAATCCTCGCACGCCGCGGTATATCTTCTGCCTTTCGGAACGAGGCTCGCATGGTCCGACGCGCATCGCCGGCCGATCCCCTTTCGCTCGAGGCGCTCGGACTCGACGCGCAGGAAACGGCGGCGTATCTCGCCCTGCTCGATCATCCGCGCGCGACGGCGGCCGAGATCGCCGAGGCGATGGGATTCGCGCTTCGCCGCGCGCAGCGGCTTCTCGATGCGATCGAGGCGCGCGGACTCGTCACGCACTCGCCGGAGCGGCCGCGCCGCTATCTGCTCGCGGCTCCGGACATCGCGATCGAAGCGTTGATCCTGCAGCGCGAAAAGGAGCTGCAGCGCATCCGCGGCAGCGTTCCGCAGCTGCAGGAACGCGCGGCGCTGCATCGCGAGTCGACGCCGCAGCCGCTGATCGAGCTGATCACGCAGCGCGAATCCGAGCGGCAGGTGTTCCAGCAGCTGCAGGCGTCCGCGCAGCGCGAGCTGATCTTCCTCGTGCGCCCGCCGATCCTGATTTCGCGTCCCGCGCCGACCGAGGCGCCGGACTACGAAACCGACGCGCGTGCGCGCGGAATCGTCTATCGGGGCATCGTCGATTCCGACTATCTTGCGTTGCCGGGCGCCGTCGAGCACGTGCGCGCCGACATCGCGAAAGGCGATGAAGTGCGCGTCGTCCACCGCTTGCCGTTCAAGATGGTGCTCGCCGACCGACGCACGGCGCTGATTCCGCTCGATCTGTCCTCGCCGCGCAGCGAGGTGCTGCTGGTGCGTTCAACCGCGCTGCTCGACGCGCTCTATGCGCTGTTCGAGTCGCTCTGGGATCGCGCCGTGCCGATGACTCTCGATCGCGAGCGCGCGCCGACGCTCGGCGGCGCCGGCATCGCTTCCGAATCGCGGGAGATCCTGCGGCTCATGGCCGGGGGACTCAACGACAAGGCGATCGCGCACGAGCTCGGCGTCTCGATGCGCACGCTGAACCGGCGCATCTCGGAGCTGATGATGCAACTCAATGCGCGAAGCCGCTTCCAGATCGGCTGGATCGCGTCGCGCCTTCTCGGCGAGTGAGAATTGCCGCACGGTTCGGCTGGCTGATGTCCGCCATGGCAGACATCAGCCACGAACCCGCGTTGCCGTGTGGCGTAATGGCGCCAGATACTCGCGACCTCGCTTCCGATCCGGGGATTTCTCATGAAAGTGCTCGCCGCTTCTTCGCTCGCCGTTGCGTTGCTGGTTTCGTTCGAAGCTCGGGCTGACGATGCATGGGTCGAGCAGCGGACCGTTCCGGCCGAGGCGGGGCCAGGCGCGCAGTTCGGCGCGGCCGCTTCGCTCGACGGCTCGCTCGCGCTGCTCGGGGCCGATGGCGAGGACAGCTTTCATGGTGCCGCCTATCTCTATGCCAGGGGCGAGGGGGGTTGGACCGAGCTGCAGCGCATCACGCCCGACGACGCGTCGGCCAGCGAGTTCGGCTTCCGCGTGCTGCTCCGCGGCGACGTCGCGGTCGTGACCGCCGACTCGAGCTCGCCCGGCGGCAACGCCGCGCAAGGATCGGCTTACGTCTTTGTACCGGACGGCGAAACGGGAACCTGGAGCCAGACGCAGACCCTGCTCGCCGACAACGGCGGCGTTTTCGACAATTTCGGCTCGGCGCTCGCGCTCGACGGCGACACGCTCGTGATCGGCGCGCACGGCGCGACGGTCGGCGCGAACGCGGCCCAGGGAGGGGCTTACGTCTTCGCGAATCTCGGAGGCACGTGGACCGAGACGATCGAGCTCGTCGCCGACGACGGCGCCGCGTTCGACAACTTCGGCAATTCGGCCGCGCTCGTCGGCGACACGCTCTTCGTCGGCGCGAACAACGCGCAGGTCGGCAGCAACTTCGGCCAAGGCGCCGTCTATGCCTACGCATTCGACGGCTCGCAGTGGACCGAGACGCAGAAGATCCTCGCCGATGATGGCGCTGGCGGCGACAATTTCGGCATCAGCCTCGCGTTCGACGGCACGACGCTCCTGATCGGCGCGCCCGGCAGCGGCGGCACCGGCGCGGTCTATGCGTTCACGAACGACGGCACGAAATGGGTGCAGCAGCAGCGCATCGTCGGCGACGACCTCGCTTCCGGCGACAACTTCGGCAGTGCGATCGCGATCGACGCCGGTCGCGCGCTGATCGGCGCCGACGTGCAGACCGTCGACGGCTTCACGAGCCGCGGCGCGGCGTATCTTTTCGATTTCGCCGAGGGCGCGTGGGCGCAGGACCGCAAATTCGTCTCGAGCGACGGCACGACCGACGATTTCTTCGGGCTCGCCGTCGCGCTCGAAGGCGATACCGCGCTGATCAGCACGCTGCATCCGGATGCAAACCAGGGTGCAGCGTACTTCTACACGAAAGACACGCTGTTCGCGGACGGTTTCGACGGCTGAGCGCGGTCGTCCACGCTTCGCTCACTTTCCGATGCAGAACGAGCCGAAGATCGCGCCGAGCAGGTCTTCGCTCGTGAACTCGCCGGTGATTTCGCCAAGCGCGTGTGCGACTTCGCGAAGCTCCTCGGCGGCGAGCTCGCCCGCGTTGCGCTCGATGAGCGCCGACTCGGCCGCGGCGAGATGCGCGCTGGCGCGGTCGAGCGCGGCGACGTGACGCGCGCGCGCGGTCCAGGCGCCGTCGCTGCTTTCTCCGGCGGCGAGAGCGCGCAGCTCGGCATGCAGCAGGTCGAGCCCGGCGCCGGTTTTTGCCGAGACCCAGAGATGCACGTCGGCGTCGCGGCGCTCGAGCTGCGGCAAGCGCTCTTCGAGATCGATCTTGTTGTGCACGACGATGCGGCGCACGCCGTCCCGAGCGCCGCCGAGCAATGCGACGTCGGCCCCGGCAAAATCGGGGGCGTCCGTCACGAGCAGCGCGACGTCCGCGCGCGCAAGCTCTTCGCGGGCGCGGCGGATGCCTTCGCGCTCGACGACGTCGGGCGATTCGCGAAGTCCGGCCGTGTCGACCAGGGTCAGCGCGACGCCGTCGATCTCGACGGTCTCGCGCAGCACGTCGCGCGTCGTGCCGGGAATCTCGGTCACGATCGCTCGCTCGCTCGCGGCGAGCGCGTTCAGGAGGCTCGACTTGCCTGCATTCGGACGTCCGACGATGACGACGTGCAGGCCTTCGGCGAGACGCACGCCGCGGCGCGCGCCGTCGAGGATCTTCGCGAGGCCGGTCCGCACGGCGGAGAGGTCGCTGCGAAGCTCGGGCGCCGACAGGAAATCGATCTCCTCTTCGGGGAAATCGATCGCCGCCTCGATCCAGACGCGCAGGCGCACGACCGATTCGGTCAGCGCGCGTATGCGCCTTGAGAATTCGCCTTCGAGGCTGCGCAGTGCCGCGCGCGCGGCGGCTTCCGAACCGCTCGCGATGAGGTCGGCGACGGCTTCGGCTTGCGCGAGGTCGAGCTTGCCGTTGAGGAATGCACGCTGGGAGAACTCGCCCGGCCGCGCGTGGCGCGCGCCGAGATCGACGAGGCGCGCGAGCAGGAGGCGCAGCACGACGGGGCTTCCGTGCGTCTGAAGCTCGAGCACGTCTTCGCCGGTGTACGAATGCGGCGACTTGAAATGGAGCAGCACGCCGCGGTCGATCGGCGCGCCGTTCGCGTCGGCGAACGCGCAGTAGTACGCGTGACGCGGTTCGGGATCGCGCCCGAGCAGCGTGCGCGCGATCGCGGCGCTCTTCGCTCCGGAAACGCGGATCACGCCGACGCCACCCTCGCCCCGCGGCGTCGCGACGGCGGCGATGGTGTCGCGCGCGCTCATGCGATCAGGCTTTGGCCTTGTCGGAGTTCTCGATGCGCCGGGTGATGATCCACTGCTGCAGCAGCGAGAGCGTGCCGTTGACGGTCCAGTAGAGGACGAGGCCGGCCGGGAAGAACGCGAACAGCACCGAGAACGCGACCGGCATGATCTTCATCATCTTCGCCTGCATCGGATCCATGCCGGCGGAAGGCGTCAGCAGTTGCGTCGCGATCATCGCAAGGCCGTTCAGGATCGGCAGCACGAAGTAGGGATCCGGCGCCGACAGGTTCTGGATCCAGCCGACGAACGGCGCCTGACGCAGCTCGACGCTTTCGAGGAGCACCCAGTAGAGCGCGAAGAACACCGGAATCTGCACCAGCATCGGCAGGCAGCCGCCGAGCGGGTTGATCTTTTCCTTTTGGTACAATTCCAGCATCGCCTGGTTCATCTTCTGGCGATCGTCGCCGTAGCGCTCCTTCAGGGCTTCGATGCGCGGCTGCATCTTGCGCATGCGCGCCATCGAGCGGTACTGCGTCTCGGAGAGCTTGAAGAACACGAGCTTGATCGAGAGCACGAGCAGGATGATCGCGAAACCCCAGTTGCCCGTGAGCTGGTGGAAGAAGGCGAGGATCAGGTGCAGCGGTTTGGCGATGATCGTGAAGACGCCATAGTCGACCGTGAGCGAAAGCCCCGGGGCGACCTCATCGAGCGTCGACTGGAGTTTCGGTCCGACGTAAAGCCGCGCCGTCTCGCTCTTCGTCTCGCCCGGCGCGATCGTGATCGTCGGTGAGAGAGCGCGCACGAGATAGCGCGGCGCATCGGCGCCCTGCACGACGGCGGTCGAATATCGATCGGTCTCGGATGCATCCGGGATCCACGCCGCGAAGAAATAGTGCTGCAGCATCGCAGCCCAGCCGCCGGCGAAGCTCTTGTCGAGCGGCTCCTTCGCGAAATGGTCGAACTTGAGCTTCTGGAACTTGTCGGTCGCGCTGTACCAGGCGGCGCCGACGAAGCTGTAGCGCTCGGTGTTGCTGTAGCCCTTGATGCCGCTGGTGTCGATGATCGGCGGAACGCGCTGCAGCTGGCGATACGCGTTGCCGCTCCATGCGGCCGTGCCGTTGTTCGTGATTTCCTGGCGCTGTTCGATCGCGTAGCTGCCGCGTTTCAGGACGAACACCTTGCGGACCGTCAGCCCCGATGCATCGGTCCAGGTCAGCGGCACTTCGATCGAATCCGCGCCGTCGGCGAGCGCGTAGTCGCTCTTCTGAGCCGTGAACGCCGCCGTGTGGTCCGGGGCCGCGCCGCCCGAGCTCACGAGGCCGCTCTGCGCGACGAAGTACCGCGAGGCCTCGCTGTCGAGGAGGCGCACCGGATGCGCGAAATCCTTCGGTTGCTGCGGATACGCAAGGAGATCGGCGGCGGCGACGGTGCCGCCGCGCGTATCGATCTCGACGCGCAGCACGTCGGTCGTGACGGTGACGCGCGGGCTTGGCGGCGCGGAGGGCGCCGGCGAAGCCGGTGCGGCGGCCGGGGGTGCCGACGGAGTCGCGCCCGCCGAGGGAATCTCGCCCGATGCGGCCGCCGGCGGCGCCGCGGCGGGCGGAGTTGCCGGTGCGGGCGCATTCGCGGCCGGCGGCGCCGCGATCGCGGGGCCACGGCCGTAATCTTCCTGCCACTGCGACCAGAGCAGATATCCGATGAACAGCAGCGCGATCAGCAGGAGATTGCGGGGACTCGTCATGGGTGATCGTGATTCACGCGGCGCGACGGTCCCGGATCGGGACTTCGCGTCGCTGGGGTCGGGGCGGCGGAGGCCGTCGTCGGAAATCGCCCGGGAAAGGCGGGGGGAAATCAGGCGCGCATTGTGCCGGGGCCCGAGCGTGCGTTCAACGACGCGATGCGCCGCCAGAGCGACTCGAGATCGGCGCGCAGCGCTGCGTTGTCGTGCGCGTCCGCGCTTTCGCGCGCGATCAGCAGGATGTCGACGGCCGGAAGTCCGCAGCGCGCATGACGGAAGCTTTCGCGCGCGATGCGCTTGATGCGGTTGCGCCGCACGGCGTCAGGCGATACGCGGCGCGACACGGCAAGGCCGAGCCGCGCGCCTCCGGCCGATCCCGGTGTCGCCTGCGCGTTGAAGTGGCGCGTGCCGATGCGCTGACCGTTCTTGCGAAGGCGCACGAAATCGGCCGGCTTGACCACGCGAGCCGCATGCGGAAACCGGGCGCGGGCCATCGCGCTGTGGCGAGCGCGCAGGCGCGCCCGCGGGCGCTCAGACCGAGACGGCGAGGCGCTTGCGGCCCTTGGCGCGGCGCGCGTTCAGCACCTTGCGGCCGCCCCTGGTCTTCATGCGCGCACGGAAGCCGTGATCGCGCACGCGCTTCAGGTTGCTCGGTTGATAAGTGCGCTTGGTTGCCATGACGGCAGCTCTCGGAAGGGATAAAGAAAAAGGGCGCGGATGGTAGGCGGGCGCGTCGCGGCATGTCAAGCCGGATGCTGGCAGCGA
>DASZYR010000204.1:0-6918 GCA_035545255.1 Rhodanobacteraceae bacterium | reverse complement strand
GGTCGAGCGACTGATGCACAAGCTGGGCCTGCCAGGCGCCATGCGCGGCAAGCCGGCACGCTCCCGCACTGCGGGGAGAGCTGAAAAACAGACTCCTCGCGAGCGAAGAGGAACTTCATCCGTCCGGCGCTGCTCTTCCTTCAGCGCGCAGAGAAGATTCGCCCGTCAAACGAATCCGATGTCATGCTCGCCGCGCATCGACATGACGAGCCGCACCATCGACGATGGAATCATGATCTCGAGCTCGAGCGATTGTCCTTGCGGACCGCGCCCGAGCAGCTTCATCTCGAAGAACGCGCCCGACGCGTCAATTTCGGCGCAGACGATGTGCGGGCCCATCGGCGCCTCGCGCAGATACGGTTTGATCGCCTCGCCGAGTGCTTCGAGCGCTGCCGGAAACAGGAACACGGCGTAGTTCGGCGAATCGTTCATTCGAGGCTCCATTCGGCGGGATCGTTGCGCTCACGGATCGACGGAAAGGCAGAGCGCGGCACGGCGCGCCTTCGCGCGAGCGGCGCCGACGTCGACGTCGCGTGCGAGCGTCACAGCCATGCGGCGATGGCCGCGCACTTCGGGCTTGCCGAACAGGCGCAGCATCGTGTCGGGCTCGGCGAGCGCATCGGCGACGCCGCGATAGCGCGGGCGATCGCCGTCGCCTTCCGCGAGCACCGCGCACGAGGCCGAGGGACCGAACTGGCGGATCAGCGGAATCGGCAAGCCGAGGATCGCGCGCGCATGCAGCGCGAATTCCGGGAGATCCTGCGAGATCAGCGTGACGAGGCCGGTGTCGTGCGGGCGCGGGCTTACCTCGGAGAAGATCACGGTGTCGCCCTTGACGAAGAACTCGACGCCGAAGACGCCCATGCCGCCGAGTGCGGCGGTCACGGCTCCGGCCTGACGCTCGGCCTCGATGCGCGCGGCGTCCCTCATCGGCTGCGGCTGCCACGATTCGCGATAGTCGCCGTGCTGCTGCAGATGTCCGATCGGCGCGCAGAAATGCGTGCCGCCGACGTGGCGCACGGTCAGCAGCGTGATTTCGTAGTCGAAGTCGACGAAGCCTTCGACGATGCAGCGCCCCCGCCCCGCGCGTCCGCCCGATTGCGCGTAATCCCAGGCGGCGTCGACGGCGTCCGCATCGCGCACGATGCTCTGGCCCTTGCCGGAGCTCGACATCACCGGTTTCACGACGCACGGCAGGCCGAGCGCAGCGATCGCCGCGCGGTATTCCTCGCGCGTGTCGACGAAGCGGTACGGCGAAGTCGGCAATCCGAGCTCTTCGGTCGCGAGGCGCCGGATGCCTTCGCGGTTCATCGTGAGCCAGGCGGCGCGCGCGGTCGGAATCACGCGAAGACCGTCGCGTTCGAGCTCGACGAGCGTTGCCGTGTCGATCGCCTCGATCTCGGGCACGACGAGATCGGGCTTCTCGAGCGCGATGACGCGCCGAAGCGCGGCGCCGTCGAGCATGTCGACGACGTGGCTGCGATGCGCGACCTGCATCGCCGGCGCGTTCGCATAGCGGTCGACCGCGATGACCTCGACGGCGAAGCGTTGCAGCTCGATCGCGACTTCCTTGCCGAGCTCGCCGCTGCCGAGCAGCATCGCGCGGATCGCGGTATCGGTGTATGGCGTGCCGAACGGCTTCGTCAGCATTTCGAATCGGGCGATGACGGAGGGAAGAAGCGGGAACGGTCTTCGAGGGCGCCATCAGGCACAATGAGCGCGCTTTCCGGAACGGATTCTCTCATGTCTCGTCTCGTCTCGATCCTTCTCGCGCTGGCCCCGCTCGTCGCAAGCGCGGCGCCGCCCGAGGATCAGTGGTTCACGGTGCTGCTCGACGGCCGCAAGATCGGATCGTTCGAGACGACGCGCACGCTCCACGCCGGTCGCGTCGTCACCTCGCAGACGCTCGATCTTTCGCTCGACCGGGCCGGTACCGCGATCGCGCTCGCGAGCAAGGAGACGACCGAGGAGACGCCGGACGGACGCCCGCTCGCATTCCGCAGCGAATCGAAGCTGTCGGGCGCGCAGACGATCGTCGAGGGAACCGTCGCCGGCGGATCGATCCATGTCCGCACGCGCACCGGCGGCGCCGTGCAGGAACGCGACATGCCCTGGCCCGAAGGCGCGCTGATGCCCGAAGGCCTGCGGCTTCTCGGCGTGCGCGAAGGCCTCGCGCCCGGCACGCGCTATCAGGCGCTCGCGTTCCAGCCCTCGAGCCTCGACGCGGCCGGGATCGAGACGAAGGTCGGCCGCGAGGAGTCGGTCGATCTTCCCGGCGGAGCGAAGACGCTGACCGCCATCGAGCAGACGATGCTGCTGGGCGGCGTTCCGGTACCGAGCCGGCTCTGGGTCGATCCCGACCAGACGGTGCAGAAGCTCACGATGCCGGTGATCGGCGTCGATCTCGTGCTGCTCTCTTGCGATCGCACGTGCGCGACCGCTCCGAACCAGGGCACCGACATCTTCGACCGCACGCTGATGGTGTCGCCGCGCGCGCTCGGCCGCGCCGAGCTCGAGCGCGGCATGCGCTACACACTCGTCCCGAGCGATGGCGGCGCGCCGCTGAAGCTGCCGGCGACCGGCGAGCAGAGCGTTGCGAGCGAAGCCGGCGCGCTCGCCGTCGAGATCACGCCGACGCCGCGCGCTTCCGGCGAGAGCGGGCCTGCGCCGGCCGACTACGCGCCGAACGACTGGCTGCAGAGCAAGGCGCCCGAAGTCGAATCGCTCGCGCGCAAGGCGGCGGCCGGCGCGACGGAGCCGCTCGCACGGATGCGTCAGCTCGAATCGTTCGTGCGCAGCTACATCCGCACGAAATCGCTCGGCGTCGGCTATGCCTCGGCGCTCGAAGTCGCCCGCACGCCCGAAGGCGACTGCACCGAACACGCCGTGCTGCTGGCCGCGCTCGGACGCTCGCTCGGCATCGCGACGCGCGTCGTCGACGGGCTCGCCTACGCGCCGGGCTTCGCCGGAAGGGATCGCGTGTTCGTGCCGCACGCCTGGGTGCAGGCCTGGATCGGCGGCCACTGGCAAAGCTTCGACGCGGCGTTGCCCGGCTTCGACGCGGGTCACATCGCCCTCTCGGTCGGCGACGGCGATCCATGGCGGTTCTATTCGGGCCTCGACGTGCTCGGGCGCATCGCGTTGAAGGATGCGGTTCCGCTCGAGGCCGAAGTCGTCCACTGAGTCCGCTCTCGCGCATGGGCGCTCCGGTTTCTTGACGAAATGATATCTTTTTGATATCTATCTTCGGAACGAAGGAGGACCCCATGAACGAACGCAGCGCGTTTTCGCTGGCCGGCATCCCGATCGCACTCGTCATCATCGCCGCCTGGCTCGGCGCGGGCGCATGGCTGTTCGAGGTCGTGCATGCGCCGATGCAGCCGGCCGCTGCCGCGCCGGCCGCCATCGCGATCGTGCTGCTCGCGTTTCTCGGCAAGGGTTTCTTCCAGGTGCAGCCGAACCAGGGCCAGGTCATGCAGCTCTTCGGCCGCTACGCGGGCACGGTCCGCGAGGAAGGCCTGCGCTGGACGAATCCCTTCTACACCAAGCGCGCGGTGTCGCTGCGCGTGCGCAACTTCGAATCGGGCAAGCTCAAGGTCAACGACAACGACGGCAATCCGATCGAGATCGCCGCGGTCGTGGTCTGGCAGGTCGTCGACACGGCCGAGGCGGTGTTCTGCGTCGACGACTACGAGAACTTCGTGCAGATCCAGTCCGAATCGGCGCTGCGCCAGATGGCGCAGAGCTATCCGTACGACGCGCACGATTCCGGCCAGCCCTCGCTGCGCAGCCACGGCGACGAGGTCAACCTGCACCTTCGCAACGAGATCCAGACACGGCTCGGCAAGGCCGGCGTCAAGGTCGTCGAGTCGCGCATCAGCCACCTCGCCTATGCGCAGGAGATCGCGCAGGCGATGCTGCAGCGCCAGCAGGCCGGCGCGATCATCGCCGCGCGCACGCGCATCGTCGAAGGCGCGGTCAGCATGGTCGAGATGGCGCTCGCCGAGCTCGGCAAGCGCGGCGTCGTCGAGCTCGACAACGAGCGGCGTGCGGCGATGGTCTCGAACCTGCTCGTCGTGCTCTGCGGCGATCGCGCGACGCAGCCGGTAGTCAACGCCGGCACGCTGTACACGGGGTGAGCGTGAACGCCGTCCTCTTCGCCATCTTCGTCGCGGTGTCGCTGCCTGCGTTCGGCATCGGCCATTACGCGCGGAGCGGGCGGCACGTCGAGTGGATCAGCGGCGTACGCCGCGAGGATACGGCCAACCCCGAAGGTTTCGCGCGATTCGTCGGCAGCACGATGTACGGCATCGGCGCGGTCTGCGTCGCCAGCGGCATCGCGCTTGCGTTTGCGCCGAGCGAGCGCCAGGCCGCGATCGGCATCGCATTCGTCGCAGCGGCGAACCTGCTCGTCGCGCTGCTGATCGCCGGCATTTTCCGCCACAAGCGGCGGCGGCGTGAGCGATAAGAAAGCCTATCCGCTGCGCATCAGCGCCGCCGTGCTCGAGGCCGTGCAGCGCTGGGCCGACGACGAGCTGCGCTCGGTCAACGCACAGATCGAATACGTGCTGCGCGAGGCGTTGCGCAAATCCGGGCGGCTCAAGCCTTCGGCGAAGCCCGATCCGGTCGAGGACGATCCATGATCCCGCTCGTTTCCGGGGCGCATCCCGCCGTCGCGCTGCCGGCCTGACGCGGCGCGCTTCGTGATAGCGTGACGAACCGCTTCATCCGGCCCGCCCGTCATGCGCATCCGACCGATCGCCATCCTCTGCATCCTGGCCGCTCCGCTTCGTGCCGAGCCGCCGTCGGCGCGCGTGCTCTGCGACGAGCACGCGGACGCATTGTTCGCCGCGCTCGACGAGGGCCGCTACGAGGCCGCGATGGCCGATTTCGAAGACGGCCTGCGCGCGCGATACCCGGCCGCGAAGCTCCGGCAGGATTACGAATCGCTTCCTGCGAAATACGGCAAGCTGCTCGGCCGCGGCCGGCCGCACGACGGAGACATCAACGGCCACGGCATCGTGATGGCTCCGCTGATCTTCGAGCGCGGCACCGTCACGGCCGAGGTTCGCTGCAACGGCGAAGGGGCGATCTCGGACGTTCGCCTCCTGCCGACGCAGGCGATGTCCGCGCCGTGAGCGCCCGCCAGTCGACGTTCAGCCCGCGCGTGCTTCCATTCCGCGCCGCGATACCGAAGCATCGCGTGCATTGCCGGCTGCAACCGGCACAGCCTTTTCCGTCTCGATCACTGGAGCATCGCATGTCGATCCGTCTGCTCGCGTTCGCGCTGCTGGCTGGTGCATCGATAGCTGCCGCAGCGCCACGCGGATCATCCAGGCCGCCGAAAACCGAGCCTGCTCCGCAACAGGCGCCCGAATCGATCGACGTCGATGCGATGGCGCGTGCGAAAGACGCCGACGCGGCAGCCGATGCGCCACCGCCGGCCGCGAGCGCAAGCGATGCGGCGAGCGACGCGCCGGTGCAGGAGGCTCTGCCCGCGCAGGCCGTGCCGGCCGATGTGCCTTCGCCCCCGGCATCCGGCGAGACATCTTCCGACGCCCCATCGACGCCCGAAAATGCAACTGCCGCCATGGAAGCTTCGCCCGAAGGCGCATCCGCACCGGCCGAGGCCGCGGCACAAACGCAAACGGCACCTTCCGACGCGCCAGAGGCCGATGCGTCGCCTGCCGCTCCGGCGCAATCCGATGCATCGCAGATGCAACCGGATGCATCGCAACCCGGTGCGGCACCCGATGCCGCGGAACGAAGGTTCGCGGCGGGCTGCGAATCGCGCGCGGCAGGCCTGCTCGACGATGCCGAAAAGGCCGACTACGGAAAAGCCACGCGCGACTTCGACGCGAAGATGCGCAGCGAGCTGCCGGCGCCGCGATTCCAGCAGCAATGGGAATCGCTCGGACAGTTCGGCAAGCTCGTCGCGCGCGGCCAGTCGCATCTTGGCCGCGGCGAAGGCTACACGATCGTGGTGATTCCGCTGATTTTCGAGAAGGCGAACCTCGTCGCGCAGATCGCCTGCGGCAGCGACGGACGCATCGCCGGATTCCACGTGACGCAGGCGCCGAAGCCGCAGTTCTAGATCCGCCGCATGCCGATCGAGACGCCCGTTCCGCCACCGCGCTGCGACGACGCAGGACGGCGCACCGCGATCGAAGAAGCGATTGCGCTGGGCGTGCCGCGCGGATACGGCCGTGAGCGCCGGCTGCGCATCGTGCGCGAGCCGCGAGCGCTCGCCTGCATCGGCACCGACGTGCACGGGCGTCCGCAGTGGCTCGCCTTGCGCGCAGCGAGCGCGTTCGGCCGCATGCGCGAAGCGGCTGCCGCGAACGGAATCGCGCTCGATATCGTGTCCGCGTTCCGTTCGGCCGAGTATCAGCTCGGAATCCTGCGCCGGAAGCGCGAACGCGGAATCGCAATCGACGAGATCCTCCGCGTCAGCGCAGCGCCGGGCTACAGCGAACACCATTCGGGCCGAGCCGTCGATCTCACGACGCCGGGCTATGCGCCGGTCGAGGAGGAATTCGAGCGCTCACCGGCATTCGCGTGGCTGAAGCGTCACGCGTCGCGCTTCGGATTCAGGCTTTCCTATCCGCGCCGCAACCGACATGGCATCGCCTACGAGCCGTGGCATTGGTGCTGGCACGCGCGCAAGCGCTGACGCTATTCCCCTCTCCCCGCGAAAGCGGGAGCGGGTCGGGCTGGGGGCAAGCGGGGTTCGCCGCCGCCTATAGAAGCGGAAAACTTGTAGCGTTCACTCTAGCGTGCCCTCACCCTGCCCTTGTAAGTTAGTTTCCTCCCGTTCCAGACCGACAGCCCTCGGATCTCGAAGATCGTGGGAGAGCAAGGTCGGAACGGGGTTTTTCTTCCGATAGCCCGAACAGTTGCCGGGGCCACCAAGCCCGA
>DASZYR010000203.1:0-5946 GCA_035545255.1 Rhodanobacteraceae bacterium | reverse complement strand
CGCGCTTCGCCGGAAACGTGGATCTCGGGCACGGACTGGGCGCCGCTGCCGGGCCTGACGCTCGGCGACGCCTCGCCGTACGGCATGTCGTACGACGGCTCCGTCCTCGTCGGCGGCGCGTCGCCGGCCGAAGGCAACGATCCGCAGCAGATGCCGTGGATGTGGACCGCGGCGACCGGACAGGTCGCGCTCGGCATGATCGACGGGCAAACCTGGGGCGAGGCCTGGGCCGTCGGCGACGGCGGCCACGTCGCGGCCGGCTTCTTCGGCAGCGACACGCGCTGGGGCGCGAAATGGGTCGACGGCGTGCCCGAGTGGATTCTCGACGCCGACGGCAACCACGTCGGCCAGGCGATCGGCTGCAATCACGACTGCTCGGTCATCGTCGGCGCCGGCGCCGACGCGAGCTCGCCGCAGGCGTGGCGCTGGACCGCCGAGACCGGCGTCGAATACCTCGGCACGCCGCCCGACGCGGCCGACGGCGCGATCTATTACGCGTTCGAGCCGAGCGACAACGGCCTCACGATCGTCGGCAGCTACTACACGATCGATCCGCTGCAGGGCGCCGTGAATCGCGGCTTCATCTGGACCGCCGCCGATCACATGCAGGATTTCAGCGCGTTTCTTTCGATGTACGGAATCGACTACGGCAACGACTTCAGCGATCTCGTCGTCAACTCGATCACGCCGAACGGCCGCACGATGCTCGTCAACGGCGCCGATCCCGACTATCAGCGCAAGCGCGCCGTCGTGCGGATCGTGCCGGACGATGCGATCTTCGCCGACGGCTTCGACGTGACGCCGATCTGAAGCGCGCGATTCCACGGAGGCGCACCTTTATGACGAATCCCTCGCTGGCGCGTGCGACGCGCACGACGCTCTTCCTGCTCGCGGCGATCGCCGGGTCGCCCGCGCCCGCTGCACCCGCAATGGATGTCGGCTTCGGCGCATCGAGTGCGCCGCTGTTCGATCTGCCGTATCTGCTCGAGCAGAGCCGCGACAGCCGCACGCGCGCGCCGCTCGCAATGCCGCACGCGCCCGCCGTGCGCTTCGCCGCCGCGCACATCGCGGCGCCGCGCGGCGAAGGCGAAGGTCCGCGCTTTCGCCCGACGAGCCTCCATTTCCACACCTGCTGCTTCGCGACTTCGCTCGTCGCGGCCGATCTCTCCGCGAGCGGACGCACCGACCTCGTGATCGGCAACGGCCTCAGCTACGACGTCAACGTGCTCTGGAACGACGGCGCAGGCGGATTCTCCGATCCGGTCAGCCTGCCGATGACGAGCCAGAACCGCGGCTATGTCGTCGCCGCCGTCGGAGACGTCGACGGCGACGGCCATCCCGACATCGCGGCGGCCGGCTTCGACGACACGCCGATCCTCGTGTTCATGGGCGGCGTCTCCGGCGAGTTCTCGGCGCCGGTCACGTTCGACACCGGCGGCGGCATCGCGCCGTACGCGATCGCGCTCGTCGACGTGACCGGCGACGGCAAGCTCGATCTCGTCACCGCGAACAACGAATCGGGCGACGTCTCGGTGCTCGCGGGCGACGGCAGCGGCGGATTCGCGGCTGCGACGCGATTCCCGACCGGCGCGTATCCGGTTGCGATGCGCATCGCGGACGCGACCGGCGACGGCCAGCTGGACATCGTCACCGCGAATGCGGGTTCGCGCGACATTTCGCTGCTCGCCGGCGACGGAGCCGGCGCATTCGCCGCGCCCGTCGCGATCCCGATCGGGTCCGACGCCGAGCCGCGCGCGCTCGAAATCGGCGACGTCGATGGCGACGGAAATGCCGACATCGTCACCGCGAACGCCGCGCTCGACGGCTCGGATTTCCCGCCGCCGGAGCTGCCCGGCACGGTCTCGCTGTTGATCGGCGATGGCGCGGGCTCGTTCGCGCCGGCCGTGCAATATCCGGCCGGCGACGGCGACGGGCGCGCCGATGGCGTCGCGATCGCCGATCTCACCGGGGATGGCCATGCCGATCTCGTCGTCAGCCGTCCACTCGCGAACAGCGCGGCGGTACTCGTCGCCGACGGAGCCGGCGGCTTCGCCGACGCCGTGCGGTTCCCGGTCGGCGTCGGGCCGAGCCCGCTCGCGGTTGCCGACGTGACCGGCGACGGCATGCCGGACATCCTCACCGCGAACCAGGTCGGATCAAACCTGTCGGTGCTGCCGACCGATGGCGCTGGCGGCATCGGTTTCGCCGGCAATTTCGCCGCCGGAACGTACACGCACGCGATCGTCGCCGCGGACTTCAACGAGGACGGACGCCCCGACGTCGCGACCGCGAACGCGATCAGCAACGACGTCTCCGTGCTGATCGGCACCGACGGCGGCGAATTCGCGCCCGAGGTTCGGCATGCCGTCGGCTCATCGCCGACCTCGATCGCGAGCGGCGATTTCAATGGCGACGGCCACGCCGATCTCGTCACGGCGAATCTCGGCGGCGGCGACGTGTCGGTGCTGCTCGGCGACGGCAACGGCGGTTTCGGCGACGCGCAGAGCTTCAGCATCGGCGAGGGATTCCAGAGCCCGTACGCGGTCGCGATCGGCGACGCGAACGGCGACGGACACCCCGACATCGCGACGGCGGACACGAACATCTCGAACGAAGGCATTTCGCTGCTGCTCGGCGACGGCAGCGGAAGCTTCGCGGCGGCCGTCATGTTCCCGGTCGGTGCGAGCGGCACTCATTCGCCGCAAGGCATCGTCCTCGCCGACGTGACCGGCGACGGCAACGCCGACATCGTGACCGCGAACCTCAACACGAGCGATCTCTCGCTGCTCGCCGGCGACGGCGCCGGAAACTTCGCGCCGGCCGTCTCGCTGCCGACCGACGCCGGCCCGGTCGTCGTCGCGGCGGGCGATGTCGACGGCGACGGCACGATCGACCTCGTCACGGTCAACCAGACCGCGCAGACCGCATCGGTGCTGATCGGCGAGGGCGGCGGCCATTTCGCCGCATCGGCGAACTACGCGATCTATCCTCCGGAGGACATCTACGACTACATGCCGTGGCCCTGGGCCATGACGCTCGCCGACGTCACCGGCGACGGCGTTCCCGACATCGTCACCGCGAACACGCAGAACGATACGGTGTCCGTGCTGCCGAACGACGGCGCCGGCGGCTTCGATGCGTTCTTCAACTTCGACACCGGCGCGCATCCGGGTTCGGTCGCCGTCGCCGATTTCGACGGCGACGGCGAGCCCGACATCGCCACCGGCAACCGCGACAACAACGACGTCTCGGTGCTGAAGAACGAAGGCGCGCGACCCGATTCGATCTTCGCGGACGGATTCGACATCATTCCGATCTGATCGCTTGCGATTGCGGATTGCGAGGCCTTTGCCCTCTCCCGCGAATGCGGGAGAGGGCCGCGGACGGCGTTTTCCGCGAGACGCTTTCGCGCCTTCGGCCCGTTTTCGATCGCCTCATCCAACCGGAAGGCGTTCCCGCGCGCCGTAGCAGAAGCTATGCTCTGCGTTCGATCCGGGGGACGCGGCCATGAACGCGAAAGCGAAACGCATTCCGTCCCTGGACGGATGGCGCGCGATTTCCATCATGCTCGTGCTCGTCGGCCATCTGCTGGGAACGCACGGTTTCGTCCCTGTCTCCAAGCTGGCGTGGATCGGCGACCTCGGGCATCTCGGCGTCACGATCTTCTTCGTCATCTCGGGTTTCCTGATCACCTCGCTGCTCATCGCCGAGCGCGAGCGGACCGGATGCGTCTCGCTGAAGGCGTTTTACCTCCGCCGCGTGCTCCGCATCTTTCCCGCCTTCTACGCGTTCGTCGCGCTGATCTGCATAGCCGGAGCGCTCGGCTGGGTACGGCTCACGGGCAGCGACGTGGCGGCGGCCGTGACCTATACGGTCAACTATTACCCGCACCGCTCATGGCCGATCGGACACCTCTGGTCGCTCTCGATCGAGGAGCAGTTTTATCTCCTGTGGCCGTTTCTCTTCGTGCGGCTGCGCGAGCGGCATGCGCTTGCGGCCGCCTTGGCCGCCTGGCTCGGCGCGCCGGTCGTGCGCGCGGCGATGCACGTCGCGTTCGGCGCGGGATCGCCGTATCGCGATCTCGAAATCTTTCCGGCCGCCGCCGACGCGATCGCGATCGGTTGCGCGATGGCGCTGCTTCGCCCCCGGCTGCTCGCACAGGAACGGTATCTCAGACTCACGAATTCGCCCGCGTTCCTCCCGCTGCTCGTGGCGGGCGTCATGACATTCGAGCACTTCGGCAAGGGCTACACGCTCGCCGACCTCCTCGGAACGCCGCTGATGCTGGCCGCGCTCGCGGTCGGTATCGAAGCCAGCACGCGCCACTCGGAATCGCCCTTCGGACGCGTGCTCAACCTGCGTCCGCTCGTCTTCATCGGAGTCCTCAGCTATTCGCTGTATCTCTGGCAGCAGCCGTTCCTCAACCGCAACGCGGATGCGTTCGCGAATGCGTTCCCGCAGAATCTCGCCTTCGCGTTCCTGGCGGCGCTGCTTTCGTATCTCCTCATCGAGAAGCCGCTGGTCGGCTTGAGGCGCCGGCTCGAGCGCGTGGACGTTCCGCCGCCGGGCGAAACAGCGGTGAGCGAGCGACCCGTCAAGGGTCTCGAGGCACGGGCAGACTAGCCGGTTGCCGAGCTGCAATTCCTGTGCGTTGCCCGTCGATAGGCGCGAGCGAAGCTCGCGTGCGTTCGCTCGACAAACCCGCTAGTAGAGATCGACGGGATCGACGTCGATCGACCAGCGCAGCGGCTTCGCCTCGGGCAACGCGCGCAGCTCGCCGATCCACCGCGCGAGGAACGACTGCATCGCCGATCGCTCGGCCGCTTCGATCAGGATCTGCGCGCGCAGCACGCCGCCCCGACGCGGCATCGGCGCCGGCATCGGACCTTGCGCGACGACGCGCGCATCGTCGATGAGGCGAGCCGCATCGGCGAGGAAGCGGTCGAGGCGCGAGGATTCCTTCGCCTCGGCGCGCAGCAGCGCGAAATGCGCGAACGGCGGCAGGCCGGCGCTCTCGCGCTCGCGCAGGAGCTCGTCGGACAACGCGCGATAGCCGCCTGTCAGCAGCGTCTTCAGCAGCGGGTGTTCCGGATCGTGCGTCTGCAGGATCACCGTGCCGGGAGTTCCGGCGCGCCCGGCGCGTCCGGCGACCTGCACGACGAGCTGGCCTAGCCGCTCGGGCGCGCGGAAATCGACGCTGTGGAGGCCCTCGTCGACGCCCACGACGACGACCAGCGTCAGATGCGGCAGGTCGTGGCCTTTCGCGAGCATCTGCGTGCCGACGAGGATGCGCGCTCCGGACGACGGCAAGTGATCGAGCAGCGCATCGCGAGCGCGGCGGCTGCGCGTGGTGTCGCGGTCGATGCGCACGATCGGCACATCGGGAAAGCGCGCGCGCACCGTTTCCTCGAGACGCTCGGTGCCCTGGCCGAGCGGGTTCAGGGCGAGCCCGCCGCAGTGCGGGCACGCGCGCGGAACGGGCTCGCCGTGTCCACAGTGATGGCAGCGCAGCCGCCGGCTTGCCTGGTGCAGCGTCAGCGCACGCTCGCAATCGGGGCACGCGGCGCTCCAGCCGCAGTCGTGGCACATCAGCACGGGCGCGTAGCCGCGCCGGTTCTTGAAGATCAGCGCCTGCTCGCCGCGCGCGATGCAGGCGGCGATCGCATCCAGCGTCGCCGGCGCGAGACCGTGACGCAGCGGCTGCCGGCGCAAGTCGACGACGCGGAGCGCAGGCGGCCGCGCCACGCCGGCGCGATGCGCGAGCCGCAGCGGACGGTAGCGGCCCGCGGCGGCATTCGCGAGCGATTCGAGCGAAGGCGTCGCCGAGCCGAGCACCACCGGCACGCCGAGCGCCTGCGCACGCAAGACGGCGAGATCGCGCGCGTGATAACGAAAACCGTCCTGCTGCTTGTACGACGTGTCGTGCTCTTCGTCGACGACGACGAT
>DASZYR010000202.1:0-4867 GCA_035545255.1 Rhodanobacteraceae bacterium | reverse complement strand
GAGATCTTCCGCGCGACGGTCGGCGCGGGCGAGCAGTCGGGGCGGCTCGACACGGTGCTGGAAAGGCTCGCCGACTACGCCGAGGCGCGCGATGCGCTGAAGCAGAAGATCCTCGCGGCGCTCGCCTATCCGATCCTGCTGACGATCGTCGCGGTCGCGGTCGTCGCAGGCCTCATGACGTGGGTCGTGCCGCAGATCGTCGGCGTGTTCGAGAACCTGCATCAGTCGCTGCCGCTCGCGACGCGCGCGCTGACGGCGCTCTCTGCCTTCGTGCGCGGCTGGGGCTGGCTGCTGCTGATCATCGTCGTCATTGCGATCGTCGCCGCACGCATTGCGATTCGCAGCGGGCCGCTGCGCCACCGCTGGCATGCGATCGTGCTGCGCGTACCGCTGATCGGACGGTTGACGCGCGCTGCGAACACCGCGAGCGCGATGCGAACGCTCGCGCTGCTCGCGTCGAGCGCCGTGCCGCTGCTCGATGCGCTCGGCATCGCGGCCGACGTCGTGCCGAACCTGCCGATGCAGGAAGCGATGCGGCGTGCCGCGTTCAAGGTGCGCGAAGGCACGGCGTTCTCGCGCGCGCTCGGCGAAAGCGGGCTGTTTCCGCCGGTCGCGCTGCGTCTCATCGCGAGTGGCGAGCGATCCGGCGAGCTGCCGCGCATGCTCGGCGAAGCGGCGATGCAGCAGCAGCGCGAGCTCGATCGCTGGCTCGGCGCGCTGACGTCCGTGCTCGGCCCGGCCGTGATCCTTCTCGTCGGCGCGATGGTGCTGTTCATCGTGCTGGCGATCCTGCTGCCGATCTTCAATTTGAATCAGATGGTGAAATAGGCGATGGCGACGCGCGTGTACCGTCATTCCGGCGAAAGCCGGGATCCATTTGATCTTCGCTCACGAGCAAAATGGATTCCGGCTTTCGCCGGAATGACGACCTTGTAAGCTTTCGAATCCCGAATCCCGAATCCTGGCTTCAATGATCACCTTCGACAAAGTCAGCAAGCGCTACGGCAAGAGCCACGATGCGCTCGCCGAAGTCAGCTTCGAGATCGGCGCCGGCGAGATGGTGTTCGTGACGGGCCATTCGGGGGCGGGAAAGAGCACGCTCCTGAAGCTGATCGGCCTCGTCGAAAGGCCGACGCGCGGGCAGATCGTCGTCAACCATCACGCGCTCGCGGGCGTGCGACGGCGGGGGATTCCGCAGGTGCGACGCGGCATCGGCATGGTGTTCCAGGATCACCGCCTGCTGACCGACCGCACCGTGTTCGACAACATCGCGCTGCCGCTGATCATTGCAGGCGCCGCGCGCGAGGAGATCGGCAAGCGCGTGCGCGCGGCGCTCGACAAGGTCGGGCTGCTCGCGAAGGAGCGCGAATCGCCGCTTACGCTCTCGGCCGGGGAGCAGCAGCGCGTCGGCATCGCGCGCGCGATCGTCGGCAAACCGCCGGTCATCATCGCCGACGAGCCGACCGGCAATCTCGATCCGCAGCTTTCGGGCGAGATCATGGATCTGTTCGCCGAATTCGGCGCGGTCGGAACGACGGTGCTCGTCGCGAGCCACGATCTGCACCTCATCAAGCGCATTGCACGGCGCGTGCTGGTGCTCGACCACGGTCGCCTGATCGACGATTTCCGGCCCGCATGAATGCAAGACGCCAGGCAGAGCGCAACGCGCGCAAGCCCGCGCCGCCTTCGTCGACGGCGGCTCCGGAGCCGCGACGCGCGCCGACACCCGTGCGTGCGCGGCTCGGGGCCTGGCGCGACCATCATTTCTACGGATTCTTCTCGAGCCTCGGCCGCCTCGCGGCGCGGCCGTGGGCGACGGCACTGACCGTGCTGATGCTCGGCTTCGCGCTCGCGCTGCCGCTCCTTTTCTACATCGCGTTCGACAACGCGCGCGCGCTGTCGGGCGGATTGCGCGAAGCGCGCGAGGTCACGGTGTTCCTGAAGCGCGCCGTCGAATCCGCGGCGGCCGATGCATTCGCGGCCGAGCTTCGCAAGCGCGCGGACGTTGCCGGCGTCTCGATCAAGACGCCGCAGCAGGGTCTCGCGGAATTCCGCCAGCTCTCGGGTTTCGGCGAGGCGCTCGATATCCTGAAGGACAATCCGCTTCCGACCGTGCTGATCGTGACGCCGCGGACTCCGGGCCTCCAGGAAGAACGCGATCCTTCGATCGTCGGCGAGCTCGGCGCCGACGCTCGTGTCGATCTGGTGCAATACGACGCGACGTGGCGCCGCAGGCTGTCCGATATCCTTGCGTTGGCCGAGCGCGCGGTCGTCGTCCTCGCTGCGCTGCTCGCGCTCGCGACGCTGCTCGTCATCGGCAACACGATCCGCGCGGATGTTCAATCGCGCGCCGACGAGATCGCCGTCATGCAGCTGATCGGCGCCGGCAGCGGCTTCGTGCGGCGTCCGTTCCTCTATGCGGGCCTCTGGTACGGTCTCCTGGGCGGGGCCATCGCGGTCGTCGTCGCGATCGGTGCCGAAACTGCGATGGCCGGCCCGCTCGACCGTCTGCTGGCGAGCTATGATCACACGCTTGCGCTCCGCGGGCTCGACGCCGCATCCGCCGTCATCGTGGTCCTCGCGGGAGCTCTGCTCGGCTGGATCGGCGCGTTCGTCGCGACGGCCCGGCACATGGCCGCCGGACACCCGGATTGAATCCATTTCGTCGATGCCGTCCGAAATCGCTTCGCTGCCGCAGCATCTTTCGAGCGACACGCCGCGCGTGCTGGTCGTCGACGGCTCGCGGCTCGTGCGCCGGCTCATCGAGGGCATGCTGAAGGCCGAGCTGCCGGGCGCGGTCGTGCTTTCGTGCGAGAGCGGCGAAGCCGCCAAGCGCGAGCTCGAGAGCGGCGTCGTCGATCTCGTCACGACGGCGCTCAGCCTGCCCGACATGGATGGCGTCGATCTCGCGCATTACGTCCGCGAGTATTCGCCGCAGGCATACATTCCGATCATCGTCGTCTCGGGCGACGTGCAGGAGCGGCTCGTCGCGCGCTCCCTCTCGCACGACGTGACCGATTATTTCGACAAGGGGCTCGGCTTCGAGGCGCTCGCCGAGTTCATCCGCGGCTACGTGCATCCGGCCGAGATAGCGAACGGCGAGGTGCTCTACGTCGAGGACAGCCGCGTCGTCGCGCTCGCGACGACGCGCATGATGGAGAAGTTCGGACTCATCGTGACGCAGGTGACGAGCGTCGAGGCGGCTGTGGAGCTGCTCGAAGCGGCGAAGAGCGAAGGTCGCGCGCCCGGCGCCGATCTCGTCCTGACCGACGTCAACCTCAAGGGCGAGCTTTCCGGCGGCGATCTGCTCGAATTGATCCGCGGAGGCTTCGGCTACGGCAAGGGCGAGCTGCCGGTGCTGGTCATGACCGGCGACGACAATCCGAAGAATCAGGCCGCGCTTCTTCGCGCGGGCGCGAACGATCTCGTGCACAAGCCCATCGAGGAGCGCCTCCTGATCACGAAGCTCGTGTTCCAGCTTCGCGTGGCGCGCAAGCTCCGCGAGCGCGAAAGCGCGCGCGCATGAGCGGGGAGCGCGCGGACGAGGATCGGCTCAAGCTCGATCCGTCGTGGAAAGCCGAGGTCGGCTACTGGTTCGAGCGCCCCGAGATGAAGGCGCTCGGCGCGTTCCTGCGCGAAGAGAAGCGCAAGGGCAAGGTGATCTATCCGCCCGGCCCGCAGATCTTCGCCGCGCTGAACGCGACGCCGTTCGATGCGGTCAAGGTCGTCGTTCTCGGCCAGGATCCGTACCACGGGCCGGGGCAGGCGCACGGTCTGTGCTTCTCGGTGCCGCCGGACGTACGCCCGCCGCCTTCGCTCGAGAACATCTTCAAGGAGATCGAGCGCGATCTCGGCATTCCGCGCCCGGATCACGGCTGCCTGACGGCGTGGACGAGGCAAGGCGTCCTCCTGCTGAACGCGGTGCTGACGGTCGAGCGCGGCTTTGCCGGCTCGCACGCGAACAAGGGCTGGGAAGGTTTCACCGACGCCTGCATCGACGCGCTGAACCGCGATCGCGAGCACCTCGTTTTCCTGCTCTGGGGCGCGTACGCACAGAAGAAAGGCAGCCTGATCGATCGCCAGCGCCATCTCGTCCTCAAGGCTCCGCATCCCTCGCCGCTCGCGCGTGGCGGATTCGATGGCTGCGCTCACTTCTCGAAGGCGAACGAGTACTTGAAAGCGTGGGGCGAGAACCCGATCGACTGGCATCTGCCGTCGCGGACCGCACTCGAGCCGGCCTAGGGATCGGCGGTCCGCTGCCTCATCCGCCGTTCATCGCTGTATCCGCAAGTTATTGATTCTGCTGGATCGTCGCCGGAAGGAAACGGTCCGTCGCCTGACCCGGCCGCTCTTGAAATCTTCCAAAACCGGGCCGGGGAGAGTACTATACTCGCCAGTTCAATTATGTTCCGGCCAAGGGACTGGGTGAAGGGAACTTCGGAGCGCTTTAGCACTCTGGTAGGACGAGTGCTAGAGTTCTCCCCGAGAGGAGATTCACCGAATGACCAATGCTTTGATCGCCAGCAACCTTCCGATCCCGAGCGCGATCGGAAGCCTGGAATCGTACGTGAGTGCGGTCCACCGCATTCCGATGCTGACCCAGCAGGAAGAGCAGGATCTGGCGCAGCGCCTCGTCAAGGACAACGACCTCGCCGCGGCCAAGCAGCTGGTGCTTTCGCACCTGCGCTTCGTCGTGCACGTCGCGCGCGGCTATTCCGGCTACGGTCTGCAGGTCGGCGACCTGATCCAGGAAGGCAACATCGGCCTCATGAAGGCCGTCAAGCGCTTCGACCCGGAGCAGGGCGTGCGCCTCGTCTCGTTCGCGGTGCACTGGATCCGCGCCGAGATGCACGAGTTCATCCTGCGC
>DASZYR010000201.1:0-8797 GCA_035545255.1 Rhodanobacteraceae bacterium | reverse complement strand
GCGCCCAGCGCTGGCGCCGGAAGTGCCGCGGCTCCCGGTGCAAGGCGCTCGCGCGTCGCGACGAACACGTCGCCTGGATCGTTGGTGTCGGCCTTGCGGCCGAAATAGAGTCGCGTGCCGTCGCCCGACAGAGAGGCGCGCGTTTCCGATGCGGTCGTGTTGATCGTCGGGACGCTGATCCGCTGCGGCGCCGACCACGGCGAATGCGTGTCCGCGCGCGTGGCGACATAGATATCCTGATCGAACGCGGTGCCGCCGGCGCGGTTCGAGCTGAACACGATCTCGAGGCCGTCCGCGCGCACGTTCGGCATGCGGTCGTCGGCATCGGTCGAAAGCTCGGCTACGCGCACGCCCGCGGTCACGGTGCCGTCGTCGAGCATCTCGCTCATGTAGATGTCTTGGCCCTCACTGTCGGGATAGCCATTGCTGGAGAAGAAAAGGAACGTGCCTTCGGCGGTCTGCACGCGCGAAGGGCTGAACTCGGCGCCGGGCGTATTCGGCCCGTCCGGATAGCAGCCGAGGTTCACAGGCGTCGACCAGACCGCTGCCGGGCCTTCCTCCGACGCGAAGATGTCGCCCGCCGACGGACCGCCGGTCGGCGGCGGCGGCGGGGTATCGCCGGGGAAGCAATCGTCCGCGGTCTGCTGCGAGGTCACGAACAAGAGCCCGCCGCCCGCCAGCGGCGTGGGGCAATAGTCGAACTCGGGCGTGTTGACCGGCGCGCCGAGGTTTTCGGCCGCTCCCCAGGGCGATTGCACTGCCGTGCGGAGCACGCGCCAGATGTCCTGCTTGCCTTGCGCGCCCGCTGCGGCGCGGTTGGACGCGAAATACAGCGACAGGCCGTCCGGCGCTTCGATCGGACAGCCTTCAGCGGCGGCCGTGTCGATCGCGTCGACCGGTTGCGGATCGCTCCATGCGCCGAATTCCTGGGCGCTGGCGATGCCGATGCCGGCCGCGAAGAGGATAACGACGGTCGAGGGGATGTGTACTTGACTCATGGGACGCTCGGCTCCTTGTCGTGTGATCGGTTCCGCGGCTCGATGCACAGCTCCGCTCTCTGCAGCAACGCCCGCGCAGGAATCCCGCGCGTCGGGCGCACCGGTCGCAATGGGATTTTGACGTTCTGCGAATGCGCTCCGAAATAGCGCTTCCCTTACGGCCTGCTGATGATTTGGCAATGAAAGGCTGATGGAGCGCGATCCGCCGCCGGAAAGCCCGCGACCGATCCGCTTGTCGGCAGATGCGTGATTTCTCGCCGGGTGCAGATCCACCATCGATCAGCACGGCGGACGGGACGGCTTGTCGAGTCGTCGTTTCCAGGTCGAGGGGACATGGACGGCGCCGCCGCCGCGTGGCTACTCGTTGCTCATTGCGGCCGGCATTTCGCCATGAGACGTGCTTCGCGCCGTGGTGCAGGCGCAAGCGGACGAGGCGCCGGACTGCGACGCTGTTATCGACCGCGAGGCGTTGCGAGGTCTCGGCAGCAGCGGTTCAACCGGCTCGGCCCAAACGCCGCGAATGCGCGATCGAGCATGATGCATGCGCGCCGCAGCGGCCGAGACGCGTCCCGAAAGTCTCTTGACAGTCCGCCTATATTTCCATAATCATGGAATCATGAAAACGGACGCCGCGCTTGCCGCCCTCGCCGCCCTTTCCCAGCGCACCCGCCTCGACGTGTTTCGCCATCTCGTCCAAGCCGGCCCCGAAGGCACTCCCGTCGGCTCGATCGCCGATGCCTTGAAGGTGCCCGCTCCGACGCTCTCGTTCCATCTCAAGGAACTGAGTCATGCCGACCTCGTGTCGAGCAAGCAGGAGGGCCGGTTCATCCGATATACCGCCAATTTCGCCGCGATGAACGGTCTCGTCGCGTACCTCACCGAGAACTGCTGCCGGGGACAGCCGGAGCTTTGCGGCTCCGGCTGCGCGCCGAAGAAGTCCTCGCCACGCCGCAAGAGGGTTCCCGCATGAAGCGCTTTCACGTCCACGTTTCGGTCAACGATCTCGCGCAGAGCATCCGGTTCTACTCGACGATCTTCGGTTCCGCTCCGACGGTCGAGAAAGGCGATTACGCGAAATGGATGCTCGACGATCCGCGGATCAACTTCGCGATCTCGCAGCGTGGCGACAAGCCCGGCGTGAACCATCTCGGCTTGCAGGTCGACGCGGCCGGCGAGCTCGCCGCGCTTCGCAAGCAAGTCGCCGCGGCCGAGATCGCGGCCGAGGACGAGCCGGCGGCCCGATGCTGCTACGCGCTCTCCGACAAATACTGGGTCGAGGATCCGCAGGGCGTCGCATGGGAAACGTTCCACACGCTCGGCGACATCCCGACGTTCGGCGAGGATCACGCGCAGGCGGCTACCGCGTCCGCGTGTTGCGCGCCGAAGTCGGCTGAGGCCGCTCCGGCGAAATGCTGCGCTTCCACCTGAGCATCGCGCGCGACGGGATTGCGCCATGTCCGAGCCGATCTACAACGTATTGTTCCTCTGCACGGGCAATTCTGCCCGCTCGATCCTTGCAGAGGCGATCATGAACAACCTCCCGGCCGGCGGCGGCCGGTTCCGCGCCTACTCGGCCGGCAGTATCCCGAAGCCCCATCCGCATCCGATGGCGCTCGATCTCCTCCGCAAAAATCGCATCTCGACGGATGGGCTTCGGAGCAAGCCCTGGGACGAGTTCGCCGAACCCGGCGCGCCGCCGCTCGATTTCGTGTTCACGGTCTGCGACCAGGCGGCCGCTGAGCCATGTCCGGTATGGCCGGGCCGACCGACGACGGCGCATTGGGGCGTTCCCGATCCGGCGGCCGCGCAAGGCAGCGAGGACGAAAAGCGGCGCGCGTTCTTCGAGGCATTCGTTGCGCTCCGCCGACGCATCGAGTTGTTCGCGAATCTTCCCATCCAGTCGCTCGACGCGCTCGCGTTGCAGGAACGCGTGCGAGAGATCGGCCGGCAATGAGCCTCGGCCGCCGCGCGATCGCCGAAGCGGTCGCGACGGCGTTCCTTCTTTCGATCATCGTCGGCTCCGGCGTCATGGGCGAACGCCTGGCCGGCGGCAATGTCGCGATCGCGTTGCTGGCGAACTCGCTCGCGACCGGCTGCGGCCTTGCTGCGCTCATCGTGACGTTCGCCCCGATCTCCGGCGCGCACATGAATCCCGCAGTCACGCTCGCGCTGGCCGCGCGCGGCGACCACGCATGGCGCGATGTTCCGGCATACCTCGCGGCGCAACTCGCCGGAGCCGTCGCGGGCGTGTGGTTGGCGCACGCGATGTTCGCGATGCCGATTTTCGAGCACTCGACCAAGGCGCGCGCCGGCATTCCGCAGATGGTCTCGGAATGCGTCGCCACATTCGGACTTCTCGTCGTCGTCCTTCGCGGATCGCGTCATCGGCCGGATACCGTGCCGTGGACGGTCGCCTGCTACATCACGGCCGCGTACTGGTTCACGGCATCGACGTCATTCGCGAATCCCGCTGTCACGATCGCCCGCTCGATGACCGAAAGCTTCGCCGGCATCGATCCCGCCGACGTGCCCGGCTTTTGCGCCGCGCAGCTTGCCGGCGTTGCTCTCGCCGTCGGCTTCGATCGGGTTGCATTCGCCACGAAGTAGAAGGCATCGCCCCGCGCGGCCGAGCGATCCGATTCAAGTCGAATGACGCCGCTTGACGAATCGCCGCGCCGCTGCCCGAACGTCAGTCGCGAGATCGGATGCGGCTGCGGCCGCATGCGGCAGTCTTTCGATCCTCATTGCAGCGATCCTCGACGACTGGACACGAGATCGCTGTCTCGCGATCCTTCCGCTCGCAGCTATCCGACCTGCACCGCCAGCATCGAGATCGATCCGCCGTCGACGCCATCGACCGGAAACGCCAGCGCGTCCTCCGTCTGCCGCGCGCCGAGAACATAAAGCAGCGGCAGATAGTGATCCGGCGTCGGTATCGAGAGGATCGCATCCCTCCCGAGCGTCGCATAGTCGATGAGAGGCTCGTGGTCGTCCGCGAGCATCAATTCCCTCGCCGTCGCTTCGAAGCGCGTCGCCCAATCGTAGGCTTCGGGCTGATGCCGGCCCCACGCATAGGTGTGAAGGTTATGAACGAGGTTGCCGCTGCCGACGATCAGCACGCCTTCTTCCCGGAGCGGCGCGAGTTTCCTTCCGAGCCCGAAGTGGAACGATGCGGGCATCCGTTCATCGATGCTGAGTTGCACGACGGGAATATCCGCTTCGGGATAGACGTGGCAGAGGACCGACCACGTGCCGTGATCCAGGCCCCATGACGTATCCAGCCGAACGTCCAGAGGCGCCAGCAACTGCCGGACGCGATGCGCAAGTCCGGGATCGCCTGGCGCCGGATAACGGATCTGGTAAAGCTCGCGCGGGAATCCGCCGAAATCGTGGATCGTGCGTGGCGCCGTCATGATCGTGACGCCGCTCTCCGGAACGAACCAGTGAGCAGAGATCGCGAGGATGGCCTTCGGCTTCGGGACGTCCTGCCCCATCCGCCGCCACGATTCCGTATAGGCGTTCCTCGTCACGGCATTCATCGGATTGCCGTGGCCGAAGAAGACGGCAGGCATCGGGGTCGCCATGGGCAGGTCGCTCATTCGGGTGATGTCGGCAGCGGCGGTCGAATTGCCGGGCAGTGGATCACGGCACGCCGTCCCGGCAGGTGCTGCGTGGACAACGCGCGCGGCGCATGCACGGACAAGAGCGGATGCAGCGCTTCACGCATTCAAAGCGTCGCGCGCTGCGTGACCGCAACGGCCGGGGCCGGCGACGACTCCGGCAGCGCCGCGATGTCTTCGAACCGTTGCCAGGTGTCGACGTCGAAGATCACGAGCCTCGGCGCGGCGCGCTCGATCTTGACGAAACCCTGCGTATCGGCGCGCAAAGGATGCACCGGGGCGATCCACAGCGCGCCGTCCGAGACGCCGATCGCGATGCGTCCCGAGCATGCGTCTTCGACCAGCACTTCGGCTGGCGCTGCGCGAGCGAAACGCGGCAATCGCACGCGGGTACGATCGATGCCATCGGCATCGGCGAGCACGACGAGAACGTCGTGGCGCCTCCAGAAGCGAAGCGTCGAGCCGAGCGCGATCCGGAGGACCGGACGCGCCGAGACATCGATCGCGGCGCCGCCGTCCGTGCGCTCGAATGCCTCGGATTGGCCCGCCCAGCGCAGCAGCCGGTCGCGGCTGAGGCGAATCTGGCTCTCGTGCGCCAGCAGCGCGTCGACTTTCCGGCGCTGACGTGCGGCGTCCTGCGGCAGGGTCCACGATGCCAGCCCGTCCTTGCGGCCGTGCACGACGTAGCCGAGCCGCAGGCAAGAGGCCCGCGCCTTCGCGAGCGCAAGGTCGGCCATCACGCGCAGCGCTCCGTGATCCGGGTGACGGTCATGCAGGGACGGCATCGCGACGTGGGTCGGCGCAAATGCACGGATCTCGTCCGCGAGCGTATCGACCGCGCGGTCGTCTCGTTCGAGCAGGCGCGTCAAGCCGAGATCGGGCCAGCCGAGAAAGCGCGCGGCGTCGGCGTCGAGACCGAGGCGCGCGAGCGCAGCGAGCGCTTCGCCGCGACGGCGGGCACCCCACCTCGCGCGCGCTGGCGCATCGATGCGCCAGCGACGCTCGGTCCAGCGCTGCGGCCAGGGATTGTTGTCGCCGTCGGTCGCGAACACGACCCGGACCCGAGCGCCTTGCTGCCGCGCCAGCTGGATCAGCTCGCCGGTCGCGAGCGTTTCGTCGTCCGGGTGCGGCGCGAACACCAGGAGCCGGCCGTCGGGCGGTAATGTCAGGATTCGTGTCATCAAGCGGTGGCGGCAGGCGACGAAAATGGCGGACGGCAAGGCAGTATCACCGATCCGCGCGATCGCGCGCCATCCGCGGGTCCGAAGCGTTCAGAGCATGTGCGCCGCGCCGCATGGAAACGCGCGGATAACGGCCCCATAACGGCGGCGTCGCACGCCGGCGCAACGAGATGCAAAGACGTGCGATCATTCATGCGAGGTTGATCGGCGCGCCGCCAACATTCGCCATCCTCCGGAATACGCCCTGATGACGACCGAACTCGCGGCCGCCCCTCCTGCGCCCAGCTTCCACGACTATCACGATCTTCCCGGCGACGCGTTCTATCGTGCGCTGATCCTGCTCGGGTTCGGCCTCGTGCTGTTCCTCAGCTGGCGATTCGACATCTTCCACGGCGTCATCGGCGCCGCGCGCCATCATCAGTGGGGCCGCTTCATCGTGAGCCCGGCGATCCTCTGGGCAGCGATGGGCATGCTGATGCTGCTGCTGCGCACGCTCCTGTGGTTCCGCTACCGCACGCCGCCGCTGGCGACGATGGACGAAGCGCCCGCGCTGACCGTCGTCATCCCCGCGTACAACGAGGGGCCGATGGTCGCGCGCTCGATCGAATCGGTTGCGCAGGCGCGCTATCCGCGCGAGCGCCTCGAGATCTTCGTGGTCGACGACGGCAGCACCGACGACACCTGGCTGCACATCGAGCGCGTCGCGCGCCGCTTTCCCGGTCTCGTCACGACGCTCCGCTTCGAGAGCAATCGCGGCAAGCGCGCCGCGCTCGAAGCCGGCTTCCGGCGCGGGCGCGGCGAGGTCATGATCACGATCGATTCCGACAGCGTCATCGAGCCCGATACGCTGCTCGCGATGGCCGGTCCCTTCCGCGATCCGCGTGTCGGCGCGGTCGCCGGCAAGGTCAGCGTCTTCAATCGCGGCGACGGCTTGATCCCGCGCATGCTGAAGGTGCGTTTCGCGCTTTCGTTCGATTTCCTGCGCGCCGTGCAGAGCACCTACGGCACGGTCTATTGCTGCCCGGGCGCGCTCGCCGCGTATCGCGCGCGCGTCGTGCGCGACGTGCTCGACGACTGGGTCGACCAGCGCTTTCTCGGCAGGCGCTGCACGTACGGGGAGGACCGCGCGATGACGAACGCGATCCTCCGCGAAGGCTACGATTGCCTCTATCAGCGCGCGGGCGTCGTGCACACGCTGGTGCCGACGACGTACAAGCGGCTCTGCAAGATGTTCCTGCGCTGGGATCGCAGCTACGTGCGCGAGGAGCTGCGCTTCGTGCGCGAAGTCGTCTGGCACCGTCCGCCGAAGGCGCGAGCGATCGCGCTCGTCGAAGCCATCGTGACGAATTCCCGCTATCCCGTCGCGTGGGCAACGCTGGCGCTGCTCGTGACGCTCGGCGCCAGCCATCCGGAAGTGCTGTTGCGCTTCGGCTGCGCACTGCTCCTGGTGTCCTCGTTCAACATGCTCTATTACCTGCGCGGCGAGCGGCACTGGGATTTCGTCTACGGGATCGGGTATTCGTTCTTCTCGGCGTTTGCGCTGTTCTGGATATTTCCGTATGCGTTGTGCACGGCGCGCGCGCAGGGGTGGCTGACGCGCTGAGTTTCCGCTTTCGCTGTTTTGCTCTGCTTTCGCTTGCCAGGATGGCCGGCAAGACCCACAGGGATGTGAGTCGGTTTTCGCGTCGACGTAGAAGATCGAAAGAAAAAAAAACACGAAACGTTGAACCAAGAGCGCCCTCACCCTGCCCTCTCCCGCAAGCGGGAGAGGGGAAAGATCCAGCGTGTTCGCAAGCGGGAGAGGGAAAGATCAAGGGTGTTCGCAAACGAGGAAGAAAAAATGCGCTCGCACGCCGATCGGCGCGCCGACCCTGCCGCATCACCCAAGCGCTGCAAACCTCTCCCTCAACACCTCGAGCCGAAGATCCCCCGCCGCTCCCGGCGATATCCTCGCTGCAAGACTCGACTCCGGCGAACGATCCGAACCTGCCGCCGAAGCCGCATCGGCGGCTCGCCGATACGCCTCGCGAAACGGCACGCCCGCGACGGCCTGCTCGATCGCGACATCGGTCGCATACATGGATGGCTCGATCGCATCGCGCATCCGGCTCGCGTTCCACGAGAAGCGCGCAACGAGGTCGGGTACGAGCGCGAGCGCCGCGAGGCCGCGCGAAAAGCCGTGCACGATCGAGCCCTTGCTGAACTGGAGATCGCGCTGGTAGCCCGACGGCAACGACAGCAGCTGCTCGATCTCCGCGCGCGCCGCGGCGATGCTCGCGTACGTCGCGCGCATCAGCTCGACGACGTCCGGGTTGCGCTTGTTCGGCATGATCGAGCTGCCCGTCGTGTACTCCGGCGGCAGCGCGACGAAACCGAATTCCGCGCTCGTGAACAGCGAAAGATCCCAGGCGAGCCGGCGCAGGTCGAGCGTCGCGGCGCCGAGCGCGTCGAGCGCGGCGATCTCGAACTTGCCACGCGAAAGCTGCGCATACACCGGATTGAGCTGCACGCGCGCGAAACCGAGCGCGTGCGTGGGCCCGTCGCGATCGAGCGGCAGGTTGACGCCGTAGCCGGCGGCCGTGCCGAGCGGATTCGCGTCGATCCACGCGAGCGTGTCGCGCGCGCGGATCGCGTCGTCGATGAACGCTTCGGCGAAACCGGCGAACCACGACGACGTCGAGGAGACCACCGCGCGCTGCAGATGCGTGTAGCCCGGCAGCGGCAACGCTTCGCTCGCGGCGCGATCGAGACTCGCGCGCGCGACTGCGCGGCACGACTCGAACAATGCCGCGAGCTTCGCCTTCAGCCAGAGCCGCGTCGCGACGAGAACCTGGTCGTTGCGGCTGCGTCCGGTGTGTACCTTGCGTCCGATGTCGCCGAGGCGCTCGATCAGGCGCGCTTCGATCGCGGAATGGCCGTCTTCGTACCGCTCGTCGAGCGTGAAGCGGCCGGCCGCGAAATCGCCGGCCAGCGCGTCGAGCTCGCGATCGAGCGCCGA
>DASZYR010000200.1:0-2211 GCA_035545255.1 Rhodanobacteraceae bacterium | reverse complement strand
ATGGGCCAGCTGCATCTCTCGCTCAACGTGATGTCGCTCGGCGGCCTCGCGCTCGCGACCGGCATGGTCGTCGACGACTCGATCGTCGTGCTGGAGAACATCGCGCGCCTGCGCGAGAAGGGCCTCGGCATCGTCGAGGCGGCCATCAAGGGCACGTCGGAAGTCGGCATGGCGGTCACCGCCTCGACGCTGACGACCGTCGCGGTGTTCTTTCCGCTCGTGTTCGTGCAGGGCGTCGCCGGCCAGCTCTTCCGCGACCAGGCGCTGACGATCACGTTCGCGATGCTGATCTCGCTCGTCGTCGCGATGACGCTGATCCCGATGCTCGCGTCGCTGCGCGGCCGCTCGCCGCTTGCGTACAAGGACGAGCCGGCCGATCCCGAATCGCTGTGGAGCAAGGCCTGGCGCGGCACGCTCGCGCTGCTCGCGTGGCCGCTGCTCTCCTCGTCGGATCGCTGGAAACGGACGGCGACGAAGACGATCGCGTTCGTGCTTGCGCTGCCGCTGAAGCTCGTCGCGGCGCCCTTGTACTTCCTCCTGCTGTCGGTGCTCGTCGTGTTTGCGCTCCTGATGCGATATGGCGCACGCGCGGTGTTCTTCGTCACCGATCTGCTGCAAGGCCGCCGTTCCGGCATGCCGCTCGATCACGTGCGGCGAGCGCTGGCGTGGAGCGCGCGTGTCCTGCGCTGGCCGTACGCGGACGGGAAAGCACGTAGCGGACACGGGCTCGCGCTCGGACTGTCGTTGCTGCCGAAGCTTGCGTTCCTGCCGATCGCCGCCGTCGCGGTACTCGCCAGCGCGATCCTGCCCTCGCTCGTGTTCGTCGTCGGCTGGTGCGCGCGGCGCATTCTCGGTGCGCTCGGTTGGGCGACGAACGCCGGATACGGCCGCGCGGCGCGCGCTTATCATGCGTTCCTGCCGAACGCCCTCGCGCATCCGTGGCGCGTGCTCGGCTTCGCGGCGCTCGCGTTCGCGCTGGCGCTCGCGCTCGTGCCGACTCTCGGGCTCGATCTGATCCCGCAGCTCGCGCAAGGCCGCTTCGACATGACCGTGACGCTGCCGCCCGGCACGCCGCTCGCCGAGACGGACAAGCTCGTCGCAGGCATCTCGACGCGGCACGCGAAAGACCCCGGCGTCGAATCGATCTACGGAGTCGCCGGCGCAGGCACGCGGCTCGACGCGAATCCGACCGAATCGGGAGAGAACATCGCGCGCCTCTCGATCGCGCTCGCGGACGGCGGCAGCCGGAAGATCGAAGCCGCGGAAGTCGATCGCCTGCGCGCCGGCATGGCGAGTCACGCCGACGCCGAGGTGAAGTTCGCGCGCCCGCAGCTCTTCAGCTTCTCGGCGCCGCTCGAAGTCGAGATCCGCGGCTACGATCTCGATGCGCTCGCCAAGGCCGGCCACCGGCTCGGCGAGCTCATGAAAGCCTCTCCGCGCTTCGCCGACATCAAGTCGACGGTCGAAGGCGGCTATCCCGAAATCCAGATCAAGTTCGACCAGGATCGCGCCGCCGCGCTCGGCCTCACGACGCGCGACATCGCCGATCGCGTCGTGCGCAAGGTCAAGGGCGAGGTCGCGACGCGCTACGATTTCCGTGATCGCAAGATCGACGTGCTCGTGCGCTCGCGCGCGTCCGATCGCGGCAGCGTCGACGACATCCGCAACCTCGTCGTCGGTTACGTCTCGCCGGCGAGTGCAAGCTCCTCGAACGGCGCGGTCAGCGGCACGCCGTCCAGCGGCTCGTCGACGACCACCGTCAGCGCGACATCCACGTCCGCGACGTCGACGACGACGAGCGCATCGGGCGCGACCACGACGTCGAGCGTTTCCGACACCGCGCGCACGAGCTCGGACACGCCGATCCGCCTTTCGTCCGTCGCCGACGTCATCGCGACCGAAGGCCCGAGCGAGATCCATCGCGTGAGCCAGGAGCGCGTCGCGATCGTCTCGTCGAACCTTCGCTACGGCGATCTCTCGAGCGCCGTCGCCGAGATCAACGACATCGTCGCGAAGAATCCGCTCGCGGCCGGCGTCAAGGTGCACGTCGGCGGCCAGAGCGAGGAGCTCGATTCCTCGGTGAAGTCGCTGATGTTCGCACTCGGGCTCGCGATCTTCCTCGTCTATCTCGTGATGGCCTCGCAGTTCGAGTCGCTGCTGCATCCGTTCGTGATCATGTTCTCGATCCCGCTTGCGGCGGTCGGCGCGGTG
>DASZYR010000199.1:0-3816 GCA_035545255.1 Rhodanobacteraceae bacterium | reverse complement strand
GCGCTCACCGGCATTCGCGTGGCTGAAGCGTCACGCGTCGCGCTTCGGATTCAGGCTTTCCTATCCGCGCCGCAACCGACATGGCATCGCCTACGAGCCGTGGCATTGGTGCTGGCACGCGCGCAAGCGTTGACGCTGTTCCCCCTCTCCCCGCGAAAGCGGGAGCGGGTCGGGCTGGGGGCAAGCTGGGTTCGCCGCCGCCTATAGAAGCGGAAAACTTGTAACGTTCACTCTTGCGTGCCCTCACCCTGCCCTCTCCCGCTTTCGCGGGAGAGGGAAAGCGAAGTCGACGACTACACCTCGCAGCGATCCGCGCCCTGGCGCGCCATCGGCATGTCTTCCCGCGCACCCCAGCCTCGCTGACGGCTCAGCGCGAAGGGCTCCGCCACGCATGGATGGCGAGGACGATCCAGCCAACGACGAGGGCGACTCCGCCGAACGGCGTGACGGCGCCGATCGCGCTCGGCGCGCCGAGCGCGAGCGCATAGAGGCTTCCCGAGAACAGCACGATGCCGGCGACGAATGCGCTCGCGGCGATGCGCAGGGAAGGCGATGCGTCGTCGCGCGCGAGCAGCGCGGCAGCGATCGCAGCCAGCACGTGCCAGAACTGGTACGAGACCGCCGTCTGCCAGATCGCGAGCGAGCGCGCGTCGAGCGAACCGCGCAAGGCATGCGCGCCGAATGCGCCGAGGAGGACAGCCGCGGCGCCGAGCAGCGCTCCCACGATGATGACGGTGCGCGGAAATCTCATGTCGTCGTCGATACCGTTCTGTTCCATCCGCTGCTCGTCGAACGAGGGCACGCGAGAGCGCGTTTCGCCGCACGTTTTCACTGCTCGCTTCTCGAAGCCCGAACCCGTCTTGCCCTCGCCCTTCCCTCTCCCGCAAGCGGGAGAGGGGAAAGGCACATCTCCGGCGCGCAGCTAGCGGGCTTTGGTCGGCTTTTTCGCAGGCGCCTTCTTCGATTCGGCGCCTTCCTTCTTCGCTGCGCCCTTGTTCTCGATCGGCTTCAGGAGATCATCCGTCGCCTTGTTGATCGCGGCGTACTTGTACGCCGGCAGCACGAAGGTCCAGTCCTTGAAGCGCGCGTCGAGGTCGTCGGCTTCCTTCTTGAGCGCGACGAGCTTCTGTTCGCGATCCTTCGCGGGATCGGCGACGGCTTCGGGTTTCGGCGGCTCGGCGGCTGCGGTATCGGTTTTCGCCTCCGCCGGTTTCGAAGCGTCTTTCGCATCGGCCGTCGCCGGCGCCGTGGGCTTCGCGGCGGAAGCCGCGGCGTCGTAGTCCTGCTTCGCCTTCGCCTGCTGCGCGTCGATGTGCTCTGCGGCCGCCTTGTCGTCGACCGACGCCGCGAACGATGCGTAGTCCTTGCCGTCCTTTTCCCACGCGGTGACGTCGATAGCGAGACCGTCGAACGTCGCGAAGCGCGCCTTCAGCGGCTTCTCCGGAGCGGGCGCGTCCTTCGCGGGCACGACGTCTTCGAGCCGAAGCCCCGCAAGCATCGATGCCGGTCCGTTGACGGTGTAGTCCGAGCCCGGCTCGCGGCCTTTCGGCACGTTCTCGAGCTTGAAGTTCGCGTCTCCCTCGGCGCTCTTCGCGATGCGCACGGATTTTCCGTCCGCCTGCGTGATGTCGACCGACGCGATGCGCGATGCCGCGATATCGGCGAGATCCTTGCGCAGCCAGTTCTCGGGCTTCTTCTCGATCGTGAGGCTGCCCGACGCGAGCCAGCTTTCCGCTTCGCCCGCGCGCCGCACGAAGGTGCCGCCGCGAGCGCCGACGTTGCCGATGATGAGCTTGATCGGCTGCGCGAGCCCGCCGATCTCGACCTCGGCGCCTTTCGCGTCCTTGCCGGAGACATCCTCGACGCCCAGCGTCGCGTACTTGTCCTTGTTCGACGTCTTCTGTTCGAGGAGCTTCGCGTCGGCGAGTTTCAGGAGAAACTCGCGCAGCTTGCCCGTATCGACGGCGTAGCCGCCTTTCTCGGCGAGACTCCAGCCGCTCGCGCCGCGAGTCAACGTCGCGACCGTCTTCCCTTCGGCGCCCGTCACGACGAGCTTGTCGACATCGTTGACGTGGTCCCGCAGCGAAGGCACGAGATAGCGGGTCTTCGCCTCGCTCGCGCTGCCTTCGCTCTCCGGCCGGTTCGACCGGTTCAGCAAGACCGCGGCGACGATCGCGATCAGCGCGGCGACGGCGAGTCCGATCAGGGTCTTCTGGTTCATGCGACGTCTCCCTGCGCGGCGCGACGGCGCTGATTGCGCCACCACGCGAACGCGAGCGCGGCGATCGTGACGAGCAGCGGCATCAGCACGATGTTGAAGAGCTTCAGCTTCGTGCCGAGCGATTCGATCTCGGCGTCGAGCGAGCGGCGCACCTGGCGCAGCTCCTTCCGGATCTCGAGCTTGCGCTTCAGGAAGTTGTCGAGCTCGGTCTTCTGCTCGGGCGAGAGGATCTGTTCCTGATCCTTGCTCTTGCCGCTCTGAAGCTCGGTCAGCTTGCGCTCGGTGTCCGAGAGCTCTTTCTGCAGCTCCTGCTCCTTCGCGCGGAAGCGCTCATCGGCGCTGCGTTTCAGCGCGTCGACGGTCGTGAACGGGCGTTGCGAGGTCGCGCGTCCGCGAATCGAGATCAGATCGCTCGATCCAGCCATGTTGTCGAGCGCGTTGACGGCGAAATCGCCGTTGTTCGCGAACGCGTTCATGAGCTTCCTGCCGAGGAACGGCGTGAACGTCACCCACATGCGATCCGACAGGATGTCGGTGTCGGCGACGAGAATGATCTGTCCGTCGTCCTTCGATTCCCTCAGCGCGCCTTCGTCCTTGCGGTCCGGAAACGCGGTCTTGAACTTGCCGGAGAGGCGCGCCGCGATGATCAGATGCTCGCCGCCGGGCTTGTAGTCGGCATAGAGCGTCGACGGATCCTGCAGCATGCGCAAGCGATCGGTCGGCACGGTCGTCGCGTCGCCGGTCGTCTGGATCAGCGGCGTCAGCTTCTCGTCCTTGGCGTCTTTCGAAAGCTCGAAGCTGCCGGCGGTCGAGACGTTGATCGAATCGAGATTCGCGGTCGTCACTTCGTCGTGGTTGAGGTCTTCGGCGGTGAAGCCGAGGATTGCCGGATGGCGCACCGGCGCCTGTCCCTCGCCCATGCTGATCGGCAGCGCGCGCTGGCGATCGAGCACGACCTTCTTCGGATCGTACTCGATGCCCCAGGCCTTGAAGAGCTTGGGCAGGTCGCTCGACTTGTCGGCCATCATCGCCGCCATCGGGTTCTGCGGATCGGCGCCGGAATCATCGAGCTCGGCGTCCGGATCGACGAACGCGAGAAGATGCCCGCCGCGCAGGACGAACTGGTCGATCGCGTATTGCGCATCGTCGGAGAGCTGCTTCGGATGCACGACGACGAGCACGTCGATGTCCTTGTCGATCGACTTCAGCGTCGACGCCTGCAGCGGCTTCATGTCGAAGAGCTGCGACCACTGCTGGTCGACGGCCCACGGCTCGCGCATCTGGCGCGTCGCCGGATCGAAGCCGGATGCGATCGGAAGATCCGACATGATGCCGACGACCGGTTTCTTCGCGACGCTGAGCTCGTGGATCAGCTTGGCGATGTCGTACTCGAGGAACGATTCCTTCTGGGGATTGAAGAACGGAATCGTCGACTGGCCGTTCGTCGAGTTCGTGCCGGCGAGGCCGAAGAAGATCTTCTCGCCGGCGTTTCCGACCGGAACGGACTGCAAGCCGAAGCTCGCCGCGCGATCCTCGTCTTCCGAGAACGGCAGCGGATCGATCATCTCGAGCTTGATCTTGCCGCCCGAGCGCGA
>DASZYR010000198.1:0-9238 GCA_035545255.1 Rhodanobacteraceae bacterium | reverse complement strand
TGCACCTTGTCGGGCAGGATGTGATTCTTGAACTGGTCCTGGAACACCATGATGGTGTCGTAGGCCAGCGAGCCGCAGATCAGGGCAGACATTCGGCGTTCCGTGGGAGAGGGAGCCCGCTTCGGGGCGCGCGATTCTCGCAGGTGGGCGGGGAATGGGGAATCGGGAATAGGGAATCGGAAAAAGCCGACCGCATCTCCGCATCCGATTCCCTATTCCCCATTCCCTATTCCCCGAGCCACGAAAAACCGTGTCCCGTCAGGCATTTTTAACCCCTTTCTCCTTGCCCGCCGAGGTCGCACTGACTAGACTGGCGCGCCCTTTTTCCACCCTCCTGCACAAGGCTCGCGCCGTACGATGTTCAAAGGTGTTCGCGGACTTTTCTCCAACGATCTCTCGATCGATCTCGGCACGGCCAACACGCTGATCTACGTCCGCGGTCAGGGCATCGTGCTCAATGAGCCTTCGGTCGTCGCGATCCGCCAGGATCGCGGTCCCGGCGGCCCGCGCTCGGTCGCGGCCGTCGGCGGCGACGCCAAGCGCATGCTCGGTCGCACGCCCGGCAACATCGTGACGATCCGGCCGATGAAGGACGGCGTCATCGCCGACTTCACGATGACCGAGGAGATGCTGAAGCAGTTCATCAAGAAGGTGCACCGCTCGCGCCTCTTCCGCCCGAGCCCGCGCGTGCTCGTCTGCGTGCCGTGCGGCTCGACGCAGGTCGAGCGCCGCGCGATCAAGGAATCGGCCGAATCGGCCGGCGCGCGCGACGTGTACCTGATCGAAGAACCGATGGCGGCCGCGATCGGCGCCGGCATCCCGGTGCACGAGGCGCGCGGCTCGATGGTGCTCGACATCGGCGGCGGCACCTCCGAAGTCGCGGTGATCTCGCTGAACGGCATCGTCTATTCGCAGTCGGTCCGCATCGGCGGCGACCGCTTCGACGAGGCCGTCATCAGCTACGTGCGCCGCAACCACGGCACGCTGATCGGCGAATCGACCGCCGAGCGCATCAAGATGGACATCGGCTGCGCGTACCCGCAGTCCGAAGTGCGCGAGATCGAAGTTTCGGGCCGCAACCTCGCCGAGGGCGTGCCGCGCATGTTCCAGGTCAACTCGAACGAGATCCTCGAAGCGCTGCACGAGCCTTTGTCGGGCATCGTGAGCGCGGTCAAGAGCGCGCTCGAGCAGACGCCGCCCGAGCTCTGCTCGGACGTCGCCGAGCGCGGCATCGTGCTCACGGGCGGCGGCGCGCTGCTGCGCGATCTCGACCGCCTCATTTCCGAGGAAACGGGCCTGCACGTGCACGTCGCCGACGATCCGCTGACCTGCGTCGCGCGCGGCGGAGGACGCGCGCTCGAGCTGATCGATCAGCACGGCAGCGATTTCTTCGCGCCGGAATAGGGCAGAGCCGAGGAAGACGGTCGAGGGGCGAGTGCGCAAAAATCGAACGCTGCACTTGCTCTTGTTGCGTTGCACGCGTTCCATAGACGTCATCAACGCGTCCTCGCCCCTGATCCCTCGCCCCTAGCCCTGCTTTCCCGTGCCCCTCGCCCGCAACGACACCGCGACGCTCTTCGCCGAAGGCACGGCCTCGACGCTGCGCCTGGTGGCCTATCTCGCGCTCGCTGCGGTCCTGATGGTGCTGGATCATCGCGCGGGATACCTCGAGTCGCTGCGCCGCCTTTCCGGGGCGGTGGTCGAGCCGCTCTATCGCGTGGCCGCGTTTCCCGCCGACGTCGCGCGGGCGACGCGCACCGCCGTCGTCTCGCAGGACGCCCTCGCGAAGGAGAACCGCGAGCTGCGCGATGCGCTCCTGCTCGCGCAGGCGCGCCTCAACCGGCTCGATGCGCTCGTCGCGCAGAACGCGAGGCTCAAGGACCTCCTCGACGCGCAGAAGACGCTCGGGCTTTCCGTGCAGCTCGCGCGGCTCGTCGACGTCGATCTTGATCCGTTCCGTCCGCGCGTCGTGCTGAACGTCGGCTCGAACCAGGGCATCACGGTCGGACAGCCGGTCATCGACGCGCACGGCGTCATGGGCCAGGTCGTCGAGGTGCTGGCCGACACGTCGGTCGCGATGCTGATCACCGACCCGACGCACGCGATTCCGGTCGTCGTCGAGCGCTCGGGCCTGCGTACGATCGCCTACGGCACCGGCGCGATCGACCGGCTCGAGCTTCCGAACATCCCGATCAGCGCCGACGTGCAGGTCGGGGACCGGCTCGTGACCTCGGGGCTCGGCGGGCGCTTTCCGGCCGGGTTTCCGGTCGGCGTGATCTATTCGATCTCGACCGACGCGAGCAGCCTCTTTGCAGCCGCGCAGGCGCATCCGGCGGCGGCGCTCGATCGCAGCGCCGACGTGCTGCTGCTGCGCGATCAGCCGCAACCGTATGGCGCGCCGGCGCCGATCGACGAGGTCGGGCCGCCGCGCGAGCTTGCGGGGCCGGCGCCACAGGCGACGCTTTCGACTTCACCGCAAGAAGAGCAGCAGTGATGCGGCGTTCGCTCGAGCTTGCCCTCACCCCAACCCTCTCGCGCAAGCGGGAGAGGGGAGACCGCGCGCATTTCCCCCTCTCCCGCTTGCGCGAGAGGGCTGAGGTGAGGGAAAGCGTGGTTCACCGCCACCGAAGCGCGTCCGCATGAATCGGACCCGCGCCCGCACGTGGCTCTTCGCCGGCAGCATCGCGTTCGCATTCGTGCTGCAGCTGATGCCGTTGCCGCAGCTGATCCTTCCCCTGAAACCGTACTGGATCGGCCTCGTGCTGATCTATTGGGCGATCGAGACGCCCGAGCGCACGGGCCTCGGCTTTGCGTTCCTCGTCGGTCTCGTGGCCGATCTCGTCTCCGGCGAGATCCTGGCCGAGCAGGCGATGCGTCTTGCCGTCATGACCTTCATCGTGCTGCGCTTCCGCGCGCGGCTCCGGTTCTTCCCGATGTGGCAGCAGGCGCTCGCGGTGTTCGCTCTGCTGCTGAACGATCGCATCGTCGTCATCATGATCCGCGGTTTCGCCGGCGATCCGATGCCCTCGCCCGCGTTCTGGCTTTCGCCGTTCGCCGGCATGGTGCTCTGGCCGTTCGTGTTCCTGCTGCTGGACGACCTTCGCGGCCGTTTGCGCGTCGGCGATTCGTGAGCGGCGCTCGATGCCGGGCCTCTCCAAACCGCTGAAGGACACGCGACACGAAGCCTTCGTGTTCCGCGGCCGCGCGCTGGCCGGCTTTCTGATCATCGCGACGTGCCTCGTCGGGCTCGGCGTCCGTTTCGCGTATCTCGAGATCGTGCGGCACGACGAGTTCGCGCTGCGCTCGGACTCGAACCGCATCGTGACGCGGCCGCTCGCGCCCGGACGCGGCCTCATCTACGACCGCAACGGCGTGCTGCTCGCCGACAACGTCGCCGCGTTCCGGCTCGAGGTGACGCCCGAGCAGGTCGGCGACATGAAGAAGATGCTCGCGGAGCTGCGCGAGGTCGTCCCGCTCAGCGACGACGACATCACGCGCTTCAACGCGTTGCGCCGCGGCAAGCGCTCGTACCAGGGCGTGCCGCTCAGGCTGAAGCTCTCCGAGGAGGAGATCGCGAGCTTCGCCGTCAACCGCTGGCGCTTTCCGGGTGTCGACGTCGTCCCGTACCTGACGCGCGCGTATCCGCTCGGCGAGGAGTTCGCGCACGTCGTGGGCTACGTCGGCCGCATCGACGAGAACGATCTCGCGCGGCTCGACAAGGGCGACTACGCCGGCACGACGCACGTCGGCAAGACCGGCATCGAGCGTTTCTACGAGGATCGCCTGCACGGCGAGCCGGGCTACGAGAAGATCGAAGTCAATGCCGACCATCGCCAGATCGGCGAGCCGCTCGGCCGCGTCGCGCCGACGTCGGGGCAGAATCTCTACCTCACGATCGACGCGAAGCTGCAGGAAGCGACCGAGGCCGCGTTCGAAGGCCGGGCCGGCGCCGCGATCGCGGTCGATCCGCGCAGCGGCGAAGTGCTCGCGATGGTCAGCGTGCCGAGCTTCGACCCGAATCCGTTCGTCAACGGCATCGCGAGCGCGGACTATCAGGCGCTGCTCGACGATCCGGACAAGCCGCTCATGAACCGCTCGCTGCGCGGCGGCTACGTGCCGGGCTCGACGATGAAGCCGTTCATGGCGCTGGCTGGCCTGGAACTTGGCCTGCGCAAGCCCGAAGACACCATTCTCTCGACCGGCGAGTTCCACATCCCCGGGCAGTCGCGCGCGTATCGCGACGACAAGCGCGGCGGTCACGGCCGCGTCGATCTCGTGCAGGCGATCGCGCAATCGGTCAACACGTATTTCTATTCGCTCGCGTACGACATGGGCATCAACCGGCTCTCGACGTTCATGGCGAAGCTCGGCTTCGGCGCGCCGACCGGCATCGACCTCGTCGGCGAGAGCTCCGGCGTGCTGCCTTCGGAGGAATGGAAGCGCGGCCGCTTCAACCAGCCGTTCTATCCCGGCGAAACCGTCATCGCCGGCATCGGGCAGGGTTACTGGGTCGTGACGCCGCTGCAGCTCGTGCAGGCCGTGTCGATCATCGCCGCCGCCGGAGTTCCGCATCCGCTGCATCTCCTGCGCGCGGTGCAGACCGGGATCGACAGCAAGCCCGAGCTTGTCGCTCCGCCGGCGGCGAAACCGAGCGTCATCAGGAATCCGGCCGACTGGCGCGCGGTGCAGAAAGGCATGATCGAAGTCGTCAACAGCGGCACCGCGCACGGACTCAACGAGGGCTTTCCGTACCAGATCGCCGGCAAGACCGGCACCGCCGAGCGCTACTCGCGCACGACCGAAGAATGGACCAGCATCAGCGACAGTCCGATCGAGCGCCATCAGGTGCTGTTCGAGGCATTCGCGCCGGCCGACGATGCGCGCATCGCGATCGTCGTCGCCCTCGAAGCCGGGCGTAGCGGCGCGCACGACGCGGCGCCGATCGCACGCAAGATGCTCGATGCATGGTTGCCCGGCGATCAGGAGCGCGAGACGCAGGCGAAACGCACTGCCGGCTCGATCGCCGGATCCGGACCGGCGGTGCGCTGATGCTCGACGAGCTGATCGCCCAGCTGCGCTACCGCGTGCTTTCGGCCGTGCGCAAACCGCGCGTCGACGTGCCGCTGCTGATCGGCCTCGTGCTGCTGATGGCCGTCGGACTCGTCACGCTCTACAGCGCGAGCGATCTCGACCGCGGCATGGTGCTCGCGCAGGCGCTGCGCTTCGCCCTGGGATTGTTTCTCATGCTGCTGATTGCGCGCGTGCCGCCGCTCGCGTTGCGCAACTGGACGCCGTGGCTCTACGTCGCGAGCGTCCTCCTGCTCGTCGCGGTCGCGCTGCTCGGCGAAGGACGCGGCGCGCACCGCTGGCTCGATCTCGGCGTCGTGCGCTTCCAGCCGTCCGAGCTCCTGAAGCTCACGATGCCGATGATGGTCGCCTGGTATCTCAACGGCCGTCCGCTGCCGCCGGAATGGCTGACGCTCGGCGCAGTCGGCGTCCTGATCGCGATCCCGGTCGGTCTCATCGCCGAGCAGCCCGATCTCGGCACCGCGCTCCTGATCGCCGCGAGCGGCGTATTCGGCGTGTTCCTCTCCGGGCTCGCCTGGTGGCGCATCGGCGTCCTCTTCGCCCTGTGCGCGGCGGCCGTGCCGGTCGGCTGGCACTTCCTTCACGATTACCAGAAGAACCGCGTGCTGACGCTGCTCGATCCCGAGGCCGATCCGCTCGGCAACGGCTGGCACATCATCCAGTCGCAGATCGCGGTCGGCTCGGGCGGAGTCTGGGGCAAGGGCTGGCACCACGGCACGCAATCGCGGCTCGAGTTCCTGCCCGAGCACACGACCGATTTCATCTTCTCGGTGTTCGCCGAGGAATGGGGCCTCGTCGGCGTGCTGATGCTGCTCGCGCTCTACGCGTTCATCGTCGCGCGCTGCCTCTGGATCGCGGCAAACGCGAAAGACACGTACTCGCGGCTCCTCGCCGGCGCGATCAGCATGGCGCTGTTCGTCTACGTCATCGTCAACGGCGGCATGATCACGGGCCTATTGCCCGTCGTCGGCGTGCCGCTGCCGCTGATCAGCTACGGCGGAACATCGGCGGTCTCGCTGCTGGCAGGGTTCGGCGTTCTGATGTCGATCCACGCGCACCGCAAGGTGCTGGCGACCTGAGCGCGTCGCCGCGGCGAAAGCGCCGCGGCGATCCCTGCGTGATGCTGTCGCTGCCGCGGCTCAATCGAAGCCCGATGCGAAGATCTCGTCGGTGAGGCCGAGGCACTCGAGCGGGACGTCGCCGCGCGTCCACGCCGTCACCGCTCCGTCGCCGTTCTCGGTGACGACGTAGTCGACGACGTAGAGGTCGTGCGCATACCCGGTGTTCGAGCGGTCGACGAGCTGATACGCGTAGGGACGTGCGTTGTACTTGCACGTCTGCACCAGCGAGGCGTCGTCGAAGCCGCCGATCTCGCCGGCGATCTGGAGGCCCGTGCCCCAGTAGGTCGTCGTGGTGTTCTCTTCGGTCACGCCCGAGGAGAACTCGTAAGCGGCGCCCGCCGTGACCGTGCCGATGAAACCGGCCTCGACGTCGAGCTCGGCGCCGACGCGGTAGGAGCTGTCGAACGATGTCGTGTTGCCGACGGCCACCTGGCTGTTCGAGCCGAGCTCCCAGGTCGCCGCGGCCGAGCCGCCGATCAGCTGCGTGTTCCAGATCGGCAGGCTCGGCAGATCGTTGCCCCAGTTGGAGCAGCCGCCCGGGAAATCCGGCGTGAAGTCGGTGCCGGTCCAGAGGAGATCGCCGTGCTGCTCGATCGAGCGGAACTGGCGGTTGACCGAATCCCAGACCTTGACGTTGAAGAAGCCGTCGTTCGGCACCGGATCGCACACAGCCTCGGGATACGCCGGCGGCTCGACGTGCACGTCGCCGAACACCTGGATCTCGGCGACGTTCAGCGTTGCCGGCCCCGGATGTTGCAGGCGAATGAAGCGCGCGCGCATCGGCGCGAACGTGACGGCGTCGCGCGTCCAGATGTTCCAGCGGTCGAAGGCCATGTCGTCGCCGGTTCCGGGCTCGAACTCGCTGACGCCGTCGCCGGAAGGCACGCCGTCCCCGGCGAACGCCGATGCGGATGCGTAGAGCCGATAGCCTTCGAGATCGATCGCGGCGCCGGGCGGCGGCGAGATGCGGATGTCGGTAATGTCGCGCACGCGGCCGAGATCGATCTCGAGATAAGGATCATTCGCCGTGGCGCCGTCGTTCGAGGCGCGCGAATCGCTGAAGACGCCGTCGGTGGCGGCCGAAGCCGGCGTCTCCGGCGGCAGGTCGACGTTGCTCGTGACCGGCAGGAACAGCGCGAGGTTCGCCCAGTCGCGATGCAGCGGGAACCATTGCGCCGGGGGCGCGCCCGTTCCGGCGCCGCCCGCGATCTCTGTGTCCCAGTTCTGCGCGTCGTCGCCGGTGACGCCGTTGTGCAGGTGAAGCTCGCACATGCGGGCGCGGCTGTCCGGCAACGGACCTTCGGCATCGGAAAGATCGTAGGTGTAGCAATAAAACGTGTTCTCGTCGTACACGACGAGCGCTTCGCCGATCGTCTGCTCCCAGCCCTGGGTCAGTGTCTGGTCGTTCTCGGTGCCGTGGATCTCGCCGGTCGCGGCCTGGTAGTTGTAGCCGGCCGTCGCCTTGGCCGAGACCTTGCCGCCGATGCCGTCGAGGCCGATGTCGACGCCGATGTAGGCCGAGATGTCGTGCGAGGTGTAGCTGCCCCAGGCCTGCTCGTTGCTCGTTCCGCCGGAGATCGACTTGCCGAACGAGGCGGCCTTGTCGGCGTCGGACTGCAGCGCGCGGAAATACGGCGGCAGCCACGCGATCTGGCGCACCTGCGGCTCGACGACCTCGCGGCAGCCGTCGGTGGCGATCGTCGCCTTGACCGAATCGCCGTCGAAATCGCTCGCGACGAGGTCGGCCGCGGTGATGCTGCCGAAGCTGCCGTCCTCGACGAGATGCTGGCCGGCGAACGAAGCCGGATTGCCCGTGTCTTCGAGATGCCAGATCGAGCGCACCCAGTGCTCGGTCGTGTCGCGCGTCGAGGTCATGATCTCGGCGATGCCGTCCTTGTCCATGTCGGCCGCGGCGACGTTGACGAAGGCGAGATCGCTGAGGGAGGACACCGGATACGAGCCGGAATACGCCGGCGCCAGGATCGTGCGGTACTTGTAGCCCGGCGGTCCGTTGGAATCGGCCGCCGTGCCGCCGCCCGCGTCGATCGCGTACGAATAGGTGTCGACCTCGCCGTAGGAGCCGTGCACGGTCAGCGTGATCGTGTACGAGGTGTCGTCCGCGAAGTGATGCGTCGGATTCGGATCGTCGTCGAGCGTCGTGCCGTCGCCGAAATCGTAGTGGTAGCCGACGATCGCGCCGGTCGAGTGGCTGATGAAGTGGATGGTCTGGCTGGTCGTGTACTCGAAGTCGAAGTAGGCGGCGACGTCGACCTTCGCCTTGTAGGCTTCGACATCGAGGCGCCCATTCGGATCGGAGCGCGCCAACACGATCTCGGCCGGCGAAACGCGGTCGACGTCGGCGATCGTCGCCTCCAGCGTCGGAATGCCGTTCTGGTTCTGGCCCTGAACGATGTGGCTCCAGTCGTACTCCATGCCGGCGCCGCGCGAGGCGAACCCGATCGACGTGATCTCGCCGCCCGTGCGCGCCGGAATGAAGTGATGCAGCCGCTGGCCGATGTAGTTGTTCGCGTCCCCTCCGGAATTGTCCTCGAACAGCGCGTGCACGACGAGCTCGGCGGCGGCGCTGTCGACGACGTCGCCGGCGTCGGCGTCGAGCTTGAGGAAATCGTGGATCGGCGGCGAGGTGGAGGTATCGTCAGCGAGGTACGTGAAGCCGACGATGCTCTGGAACGCCTTGCTGCCGATCGCGGTGTCGCCGGACGCGACGGGCAGGGCAGCAGTCGTCGGCTGGTATTCGAGGAGGTTGTAATTCAGCGCAAGATCGGCGTTCGAGCCCGAATCGTTGACGACGACGATCTGCGCGCGCCCGTCGAGCAACATGTCGCCGGCGGTCACGCTCGCGTTCTGAATGCCGCTGATCTCGCGGTTCCAGGTGCCGGCTGCCGTCTGATCCGGCTGCGCGATCGCGCCGCCGGCCGCGCCGGTCAGCACGAACACGCGCATGCCGAACGGATTCGTCGTGCGCAGCAGCACCGCGAGCTCCTGCTGGCGGTCCTTCGAGCCGTCGA
>DASZYR010000197.1:0-4135 GCA_035545255.1 Rhodanobacteraceae bacterium | reverse complement strand
TCGGGCACCGTCAAGGACGTGCTGCTGCTCGACGTGACGCCGCTCTCGCTCGGCATCGAGACGCTCGGCGGCGTGTTCACCAAGCTCATCGAGAAGAACACGACGATTCCGACCAAGGCCTCGCAGGTGTTCTCGACCGCGGAGGACAATCAGTCCGCCGTGACCGTGCACGTGCTGCAGGGCGAGCGCGAGCAGGCGCGCTTCAACAAGTCGCTGGCGAAGTTCGATCTCGCCGGCATCCAGGCGGCGCCGCGCGGCATGCCGCAGATCGAGGTCACGTTCGATATCGACGCGAACGGCATCCTGCACGTCGCCGCGAAGGACAAGAACACCGGCAAGGAGCAGCGCATCGAGATCAAGGCGGGCTCGGGTCTCTCGGAAGACGAGATCCAGCGCATGGTCCGCGACGCCGAGGCGAACCGCGAGGAAGACAAGAAGTTCCACGAGCTCGTCGGTGCGCGCAACAAGGCCGATCAGCTCGTCCACGCAACGCGCGCCGCGATCAAGGAGCACGGCGGCAAGGTGCCGGGCGACATCGGCCGCATCGAGGAGGCGCTCGCCGATCTCGAGAAGGTCATGAAGGGCGACGATCAGGCCGCGATCGAGTCGCGCGTCAAGAAACTCGAGGAAGCCGCGCAATCGCTGCATGCCGCGGCATCCGCGCAGCCGCAGGAGGGCTCTGCGCCGGGCGCCGGTCCGGAGAGCCAGCAGGGCGGCGCGGGCTCGAAAGACGACGTCGTCGACGCCGAGTTCACCGAAGTGAAGGACGACAAGAAGTGATCGCGAGCCGCCGCCGGCAGCGAAAACCGGCGGCGGCTCGCTTGATGCGGCGAAGATCGCGATGACGGCCGCGGAGCGAAACGGGGCGCTCGATGGACAAGGGGAGACTCGAAGCCTTCACGGACGGCGTCATCGCCGTGATCATCACGATCATGGTGCTGGAGCTGAAGCCTCCGCACGAGGCGACGTGGCACGCGCTGATGCAGAACGCGCACGTGTTCCTTTCGTACGTGCTGAGCTTCATCTACGTCGGCCTCTACTGGAACAACCATCACCACATGATGCACGCCGTGAAGCACGTCAACGGCAAGGTCATGTGGGCGAATCTCCTTTTCCTCTTCTGGCTTTCGCTGTTCCCGTTCACGACGACGTGGCTCAACGAAGCCGAGCCCGTGCCGGCGCCGCTGCCGACGGCGGTCTACGGATTCGTGCTGCTCGTCACTGCGCTCTCGTGGCTGCCGCTGCAACGTTTCCTGATCTCCGCGAATGGCGGGAAGGACGGCGCGCTGGCACGCGCGCTCGCCGACCGGCGCAGCTGGAAGGAGGCCGTTTCGCCGATCCTCTATCTCGGCGGCATTGCGCTGGCGTTTTTCGTGCCCATCGTGTCCTGTGCGTTGTATGCCCTGGTCGCAGCGCTCTGGATCGTCCCCGATCGCCGAATCGAAGATAGACTGCCGGCTCAATGAACAAGCGTTGCTACTACGAAGTCCTCGGCGTCGGCCGTACGGCGAACGACGACGAGCTCAAGAAATCGTTCCGCCGCATGGCGATGAAGCTGCATCCGGATCGTTGCCCCGACGATCCCGCCGCGCAGGACAAGTTCAAGGAGGCCAAGGAGGCCTACGAGGTCCTGTCCGATTCGCGCAAGCGCGCGCTCTACGATCAGCACGGCCACGCCGCGTTCGCGAATGGCATGGGCGGCGGCGGCGCGGGCGGCGGATTCGCCGACGTCGGCGACATCTTCGGCGACATTTTCGGCGACATCTTCGGCATGGGCGGCGGCCGCGGCCGCCAGCGCCGCGGGGCGGACCTGCGCTATGTCATGGAGCTCGATCTCGAAGAGGCCGTGTTCGGCATCGAGAGGCAGATCGAGGTGCCGACGCTCGTCGAATGCGGCGCGTGCAAGGGCGCGGGTTCCGCCGACGGCCGTACGTCGACGTGCGGCACCTGCCGCGGGCACGGCCGCGTGCGCATGCAGAACGGCATCTTCTCGATCCAGCAGGCGTGTCCGCATTGCGGCGGCAGCGGCAAGGTCATCGCGAATCCGTGCGGCGAATGCAAAGGCGAAGGCCGCGTCGAGGACGACCGCACGCTGTCGGTCAAGATTCCGGCCGGCGTCGATACCGGTGATCGCATCCGGTTGGCCGGGCAGGGCGAGGCAGGCCCGTCCGGCGCGCCGGCGGGGGATCTCTACGTCGAGGTGCGCGTGCGCGAGCACGCGATATTCCGCCGCGAGAACGACGATCTTCATTGCGAGGTGCCGATCCGCTTCGCGCAAGCCGCGCTCGGTTCGACGTTCACGGTGCCGACGCTCGACGGCGAGACGATGCTTTCGATTCCTGCCGAGACGCAGACCGGAAAGTCGTTCCGCCTGCGCGGCAAGGGTGTCCGCTCGGTGCGCACGGGCCGCACGGGCGATCTCTTCTGCCACGTCGTCGTCGAGACGCCGGTGAAGCTGACACGCGAGCAGCGCGAGTTGCTCCAGCAGCTCGAAGCGACGTTCGAAGGCGAGCACGCGGCGGCGCATTCGCCGCTGTCGATCACGTGGCTCGACGGCGTCCGGCGGTTCTGGGATCGCGTGACGTCGTAATCCGGTTTTTCGGCGAAATCCCGCATTTCCGTCGTTCCGGCGAAAGCCGGAATCCCACTTTTTTGCTTTTCTCGCTCCTGCGGGAGCGCGCGATCTTTCCCCTCTCCCGCTCGCGGGAGAGGGAAGGAATCCGGCCTCCGTCGCTGGCGGGAGAGGAAAAAAAATCGACGCAAACGGCGGTTGAAAATCCGCTCGCAGCGCCATGACGGATACAACCCGCACGCTGCGGTACTCTATCGCCACGCCGCAGACGAAAAATCCGGAACCGATGAGCAATCGCATCCCGATCGCCGTGCACGGAGCCGCCGGCCGCATGGGTCAGGCAATCCTGCGTCTCGCGACAGGCGATCCGGCGCTGCGCGTCGCCGCGGCGATCGTGAAGGAGGGCTCGCCACGGGGCGGCGTTGCCTTGCGCGAATCGTCGGATGCGAAGGAGCGCATCGCGTATTCCGATTCGCTGGATGCCGCAGGGGATGCGGCAGTCCTGATCGATTTCAGCGCTCCATCGGGGTTCGGGGCCGCGCTCGCGTTCGCGCGTTCGCGACGGATCGCGTTCGTCAGCGGCACGACCGGCCTGTCGGATCCGGAGCGGCGCGCGATGCGGGATGCCGCAGCGGAAATCCCCGTGCTCTGGAGCGCGAACTTCAGCCTCGGCGTCGCCGTTCTCGCGCGTCTCGCGCGGGGTGCGGCGAAGTGGCTGCCGGAATGGGATTGCGAGATCCTCGAGGCGCATCATCGCGGCAAGAAAGATGCGCCGTCGGGTACGGCGCTGATGCTCGGCCGCGCGGTGGCCGATGCGCGCGGTGCCGATCTCGATCGCATCGCGAGCGCGCCTCGCACGGAAGGTGCTCGCGATGCCGGTTCGATCGGATTCGCGTCGCTGCGAGCCGGCGACATCGTCGGCGAGCATACGGTGACGTTCGCCGGCGACGGCGAGCGCATCGAGCTCGTGCATCGCGCCGGCGATCGCGACGTCTTCGCGCGCGGCGCCCTCGCGGCCGCACGCTGGATCGTCGGACGCGCGCCGGGATACTCTGCTCTCGACGACGTGCTCGGCATGGCGCCGGACTGAGCAACCGCTCCATCCGGCGGGGTTCCGCGACTCGTTTCAGGCAGCGCCGCGGCGAGCATCGAGCGGATGGAGGGTGATCGCACCTCCGACGCTCGCACGGCAACGGCATCCGCACGCCGCACGCACGCAGACGCCGGCCCCTCGCACCGGGACGTGCCGGTTCTCAGTTCCGCACCGGTATCGGCCGCAGGACGCTGCGATGATGCGAATGGCCCGGCGCGCCGTCGTCGGGCGTCGTGCCTTGGCTGTCGAAACCCGAAGCGCCGAGCGCGCCCGTGCTCGCGGGATCCAGCCAGTCGCGCAGGCGCGCCGAGGCGCTCGATCCGTTCCAGGCGCTCGCGAGCTTGCCGTAGCAATCGGTTTCGCCGTTCGGTTGCGAGGGATTCGCCGTGCTGCACGCGGCGTAACCGCCGGACAGGATGCCGATCACGCGCTTGTCGTGGCTCGAACCCGAGCCGCTCGCGACGAAGAGG
>DASZYR010000196.1:0-4628 GCA_035545255.1 Rhodanobacteraceae bacterium | reverse complement strand
GATCATCGCGGCAGTGTAGCGACCCGCTTCGTGGCGTGCGTTCGGCGTGTCCGCGAGTGTCCGGAGTGTCCGCTGGACACCGCTTCGGCCGGACGATCGCCCGGTGGATCGTCCGCAGCGAACGATCCGGCTCGTTTCAATCCATTGAATTGACTCGAATTCCGTCGGACGCCGTCTGGCGCGGTCCGGCGTCGTTTCGCCGACCCGGGCGCACCGACCGCCGAAAAACGCCGTGGCACGGATGCTGCTGCGTGAACGGCACGGCTGGAGTCCTGGCCGCACTCGTGCGAGCATTGCAAGTCCCGTGGCGCGTCCCGGGGATCACCGATGACGATTTCTCGTCTCTTCCCAATTTTCGTCGCCGCGCTGCTGCTCGGCGGCGTTGCGCATGCCAGCGATTTTTCGCACGGCAGTGCGCGCCTGCTCGCGGACAACAGCACACCACCCGACGTCAGCGTGACGATCAGCTTCACCGATCGCGGCCATGCGCGGCGCGAAACGGCCGAAGGCGGCGATACGACGACGACGCACGACGTGCGCACGCTGCGCGGCGCCGATACGGCGACGCCGTCCGCGCCGCCGGCGCGCCACGTCGCGCCCGACGCCGCCTCGCCGAAAGCCGCCGAGGCGAGCAGCGCCGATGCGCCGCACGGCATCTCGATCTCGCCGGCGACCGCGATCAAACGGCCGAGCTATCGCTGGCAGTCGCTCGTGCCCGGCACGATCAAGTAGTCCCGATTCCGTCGTCCGCATGTCCTTTTCCCGCTGGCTGGGCGGATTCTTCTCCGCGCGCCCCGAGATCACCGACCCGGCCTGGGCCGATGGGTTGCGTTCGCGCCTTTTCGCCGCATTGAGCGACGAGGAGCGCGCCCGGCTCCGCGGGCTCGCCGCGCGATTCCTCGCAAAGAAAACCTTCACCGCGGCCGCGGGCCACGATCTCACCGACGCCGGACGCGTCCAGATCGCGGCGCTCGCATGCCTGCCCGTGCTGAATCTCGGCTTCGACTGGCTCGCGGGCTGGCGCGAAGTCATCGTCTATCCCGGCGAGTTCCGCGTGAAGCGCGAGCATCACGACGAGCACACCGGCGTCGTGACCGAAGGCGAGGACGAGCTGATCGGCGAGGCGTGGGAGCGCGGTCCCGTGATCCTCTCGTGGGCGGACGTCGCGACCGATCTCGACCGGCCGTTCGACGGATTCAACGTCGTCGCGCACGAGATCGCGCACAAGCTCGACATGCTCGACGGCGCGATGAACGGCGTGCCGCGCCTGCCGCGCGAGATCGCGCGGCACGAATGGATCGAGACCTTGCAAGCCGCCTACGATGCTCTGGTCCGCGCGGTCGAGCGCGGGCGCGATACGTTCATCGATCCGTACGCGGCCGAAAGCCCCGACGAGTTCTTCGCCGTCGCGAGTGAGCTCCACTTCTCCGATCCCGCGGGTCTCGCGCGCGCGGCGCCCGGCGTCGCGGCAATGCTCGCGCGCTTCTACGGACCGCGAGGCCACGAACTCCGGGCATCGGCATCGGCATCGACACGCGGCGCGCGCGAGAGGTGACCGTCGAATCGCTTGCAACCGATTCCGCGCTATTGCGGCTCCCAGCCGCGGCCGGTAGCCTTCGCCGCCTCCGATGTCCCGTTTTCGCGGCCAGCAGGCCGCCGGCCGCCGTTCCGATGTCCCTACGCTGTTGTTTCCGTCTCGCCAGCCTCGCGCTGGCTGTCTTGCCCTTGTCGGCGTTCGCCTGCGATGGCCGTCTGCATATCGAATTGCAGCAAACGGGCGTCTATTCCCTCGATTACGACGCGATCGTCGCGAAACAGCCGGGATTGAGCGATTGCCCGGCCGACCGCCTGACGCTGACGCAGAACGGCCGCGACGTACCGATCCGCATCGATGGCGCCGACGGCCGTTTCGGCCCCGGTGCGCGCATCGTCTGGGTCGGCCATCAGCTGCACGGACCGGAAAGCTGGTTCGATCCGTTCAGCGTGAACAACGTCTACCTCCTGGGCGCCGCGCCGGGAGCGCACGCACGGCTCGCGGACGCCGCAGCGGACAGCCCCGCGCCGCGCGCGGCGCTCGAGCGAAACCTGCATCTCGAGCAGGAAAACCTCATGATCCGGCTCGACCAGCTCCAGCAGAGGCCGGGCGAGGAGTCCGACGTCTGGCAATGGGCCAAGCTGACGCACGTCGATCCGGCGCCGTTCTCGGTGCCGTTCGACTTGCCTGACCTCGCCGGGCGCGGCGAAGTCGTGCTGACGCTCGATTTCCGCGGCCTTTCCGAACTCGACCCGCCGCGAAGCTACAAGGGCGAGCGGGCGGACGATCACCGCGTCGACGTGCGCATCAACGGGAAACCGGCCGGCTCGCTCGCCTGGAACGGGCGCGACGAGGTCCGCCGCGAACTGCGCGTGCCGGCAAGTTCGCTGAAGGCGCGCGAAAACACGCTGACGCTGTCGGTGCCCAAGCGCGCGACGCCGTGGAACGCGAAGGCGGACGCGGTCGATGTCGTCATGTTCAACTGGATCGAGGCGCGCTACGCGCTCGCCGGCGATCTCGATGCGGGCGTGCTGCCGTTCTCGCTGGCCGCGGCGGGCGCCCCGGAGCTTTCGTGGCGCGGCAGCGGCACGCCGGTCCTCTACGGCAGCGACGGCAAGCGCCGTGTCGGCCGCGCGCTCGGCGGCAACCGCTACGCGTTCGCGCCCGGCGCGGCCGGCGTCGAGCTGTTCCCCGCGCTCGACGACGCGCTCGCGAAGCCGACGGGCCTGCGTCCCGTTTCGGCGACCGACTGGACGCATCCCTCGCAACCGTACGACTACCTCATCGTCGCGCATCCGAAGCTGATCGACGCGATCAGGCCGCTCGCCGAGTTCCACGAGAAGCGCGGGCTCAAGGTCGCGATCCTCGACATCAACGACGTCTACGACGAGTTCAATTTCGGCATCACGCATCCGCGCGCGATCCGCAATCTCGTCGATCGCGCCTGGCACGAATGGCCGGCGCCGCAGCCGCGCTTCCTGCTGCTCGTCGGCGATGCGAGCTTCGACATCCGCCACGACACGTACAACGATCTCAACTACGCGAAGTGGACGCATCTCGAGCTGCTCTATCCGAACCATTTCGGCGCGGTGCCGGGCGAGAAGTACGAGAACGGTCCGAAGAAGCTCGCCGACCGCAATCTGATCCCGACGTGGCAATACCCCTCGCCCGAAGGACAATCGGCGAGCGACAACTGGTTCGGCTCGGTCGGCATCGACTGGCATCCGGTCGTCGCGGTCGGACGCTTCCCGGTCGTCGAGCCCGAAGAGGTCAAGGCGATCGTCGACAAGACGATCGGCTACCTCTCGCAGCCGCAGCTCGGCGCATGGCGGCGCGACGTCATGTTCATCACCGACGAGATGGAAGGTTTCAAGAGCGCGTCGAACGAGATCGCGAGCGCGCTCGGCAAGCACGGCTTCCTCGCCGACAAGGTGTATGCGGACCCGGCGGTCTCGGAGAACGTCGCGCATCAGAACGCGATCCGCAACGGCATCGACGACGGCCGCCTGATCGTGCATTTCATCGGACACGGCGGACGCTTCATCTGGCGCACCGGCCCCCCGGACCTGCGCAAGAACAACGACCTGTTCACGCTGAAGGACGTCGATTCGCTGACCAACGCGAGCCGCCTGCCGATGGTGCTGTCGATGACGTGCTATTCGGCGCCGTTCGACAACCCGACCGAGGATTCGATCGGCGAGCGCTTCCTGCGCGAGCCGGACAAGGGCGCGATCGCCGTGTTCGCCGCATCGTGGCGCAACTCGCCGTCGGCGACGTACAGCCGCAAGGTCATCGACGAGCTCCTGAAGCCCGGCGCGACGATCGGCGAGGCGATCGTGCGCGCGAAGGCGAACGAAGGCGACCGCACGCTCGTCGAGATGTACAACCTGCTCGGCGATCCCGCCGTCGTGCTCGAGCGCCCGCGCGATACCGCGCGGCTCGCGTTCGACGCGGATCGCTGGAATCCGGGCGTCGCGGTCGATCTCGGCGCGCGTTTCGCTGGCAATCTCGTCGTCGACTGGCTCGACGCGAAAGGCCGCAAGCTCGCATCGAACGCATACGCCGTGAGCCAGCCGAGGTTTCGCCTGCCAGTGCCCGAGCTCGCCGGCGGCAGACCCGCGTCGATGAGCCTCTATGCGGCCTCGCCGCTGACCGGACGCGACGCCGTCGGCGGCGTCGATCTCGTGATGCCGAAACCCGGCAAGCCGCTGACGGCGACGCTCGCCGAAGCATGGCGATCGCTGACGACGCGCTACGTGCCGCCGAAGTGGCATGCCGACACGATCGCGATGTCGGGCTTCGAGAAGGGCGACGCCGAGAGGGTCGCAGCCGCGAAAAAATCCGCCGTCGCCGGCGCCCCCGCGACGAAGACCGCCAGCGGAGCACCCTGACCCGTGCGCGCGCTCATCGAGCGCGCGCGGCCGGAGCAGTGGATCAAGAACGGCGTCGTGCTGTTGCCGCTGATCTTCGGTCAGGCGATCGGCGATGCGGACGCGCTCCGCGGCGCGCTGCTCGCAACGCTCGCGTTCTGCCTGCTGTCTTCGGCCGTCTACGCCGGCAACGACGTCGTCGATGCCGAGCGCGACCGGCGCCA
>DASZYR010000195.1:0-1659 GCA_035545255.1 Rhodanobacteraceae bacterium | reverse complement strand
TGTTCGCGAGCGTAGCGCGGGCGTCGTCGCACGGGAAGCCGGCGCCGTCACGTCATGTCGGCCGGTGCGAGACCACGACGATGGCGGTCCGCGATCCGCCAGAGCAACGCCGCGAAGTCGCGCGCGAACGCGCGCATGTCGAAGAGTCCGCTGCCGGACCGCCGCTCGGCGACTTCCGCGCGCAACGCGGTCCGGAATGCGGCATCGCGACCGACGCGAACCGCCGTTTCGACGAACGCCGCGTCGTCGGCGACGTTGAGCGCCGGCATCCCGAGATGCGCGTTCAGGCTCGCGGCGACCCGCGAGGCGAACGTTTCGCCAGGCGTCGTCAGCACCGGGCAGCCGGCCCAGATCGCGTCAGAAGCAGTCGTGTGCGCGTTGTACGGCGTCGTGTCGAGAAAGAGATCGGCGTGCCGGTAGCGCGCGAGATACTCCGCGTGAGGCAGCTTCGGCATGAAGACGAGCCGCGCCGGATCGACGCCGGCATCGCGCGCGGCGGCGCGAAGGCGATCGTCCGCGCCTTCGCGCGCGGCGAGCAGCCAGAGCGTCGCGTCGGACACGGCACGCAGCACGGCGAACATGCGCCGCATGCTGCGAGGATTGAGCTTGTAGCGATTGTTGAACGAGACGAAGACGGGACCGTCCGTCGGCAGGCCGCAATCCGTCCGGGACGGCGGCGCTTCGATCGTGCGCGTCGTATCCGACGGCTGGAAGCAGCGCGGCAACGTCGCGAGCGCTTCGGAAAAATGCGCGCGCACGTCCGCCGGAAGCACGACGTCGTCGGCGACGACGTAATCGATCCACGGCGCGCCGGACGTGCCGGGGTAAGCGAGCCAGCCGAGCTGCACCGGCGCCGGACGCAGCGCGAGCGCCTCGGCGACGCTGCCGCCGCCGTAGCCGCGCAGGTCGATCAGGAGATCGAGCCTTGCGTCGTGCATGCGCGAAGCGAGCGCGACCGGCGCGAGCCCCGCCGCTTCATGCCACTGCGCCGCTGCGGCGCGCAGGCGCTGCCGGATCGCGCTGCCGTCGTCGGGCGAGGTCGCGAACATCACGGCGTCGATGCGCTCGTCGCGAATCGCCTCGATCATCGCGACAATCAGAAGGCCGGTCGGATGATTGCCGAAGCCGTTCGATGCGAAACCGACGCGCAGGCGATCCGGCGCCACAGCGCGCGCGGCATTTCGCCAAGCGAGCGTGCGGCGCAGCGGCGCGGCAGCAGCTTCGATCACGGCGGCGGCCGTGCGTGCACACCTCAGCTGCTCGTCGGCACCCGCAGGTTCGGAAAGAAACGCGAACGGAGCAACGCCGGGGGCACCGGCCGCGACACGCGCGCGCAGGCGATCGGACAGCGCATCGAGGCCGGTCCAGTCGCCGAGCTGGCGCTTCAGGAACACGAGCTGGCTCAACGCGGAATCGAGCGCCGGATCGAGCGACAGCGCCCGAGCGTGCAGCGCGGCGGCGTCGGACAGCCGATGCTGCTCTTCGGCCATCAGCGCGGCCTGATACGGAAAGCGCGCGTCGTCCGGCGCGGCGCGCGCACCCTCGGCATACGCGGCTTCTGCATCGGCGTGACGGTTCTGCGCGGCCAGCACGTTGCCGAGCAGCATGAGGCCGTGCGGATGGCCGGGGGCGAGTGCGAGAGCGCGCCGCGCATCGCGC
>DASZYR010000194.1:0-12562 GCA_035545255.1 Rhodanobacteraceae bacterium | reverse complement strand
TTTGATTTTTCGCGGATGATGCAAGGTCGAAATGGATTCTCGGCCATTCGGCTTCCGTCATTCGGGCGCTCCATGACGGCGTTCTACGGCAAATCGAACCCGTTTCTGAAAATCACGTCGGCCCCGCAATAACGGGCGCCGACGCCGCCAGCGCAGGATCAAGCCAAGCGTCCGCGCAACCGATGCGTCGCAGCCGCGATCAGTCCCAGGACCAGCGTGCCCAAATTGTCTATTTCGCTTTTTGTCCCGCGATGAACGCATCGATGCGCTGCTCCAGCACCGGCAGCGGCACCGAACCTTCCGCGAGCACCGCGTCGTGGAAAGCGCGCAGATCGAACTTCGCGCCGAGCGCCTTCTCGGCCTTCGCGCGGAGCTCGACGATCTTCATCTCGCCTAGCTTGTACGATAGCGCCTGGCCCGGCCACGAGATGTAGCGGTCGACTTCGGTTTCGACTTCGTGCTGGCTGAGCGCGGTGTGGTCGGCGAGGTATTTGATCGCCTGCTCGCGCGTCCAGCCTTCGTGATGGATGCCGGTGTCGATGACGAGCCGCGCGGCGCGCCACATCTCGTAGGTTTCGCGGCCGAACTCCTCGTACGGCGTCTTGTAGATGCCCATCTCCTTGCCGAGCTTTTCGCAATAGAGCGCCCAGCCTTCGCCGTACGCGGAGATGTAGTTCTTGCTGCGGAATTCCGGCTGGTCTTTCTGCTCTTCGGCGAGCTCGCCCTGCAAGGCGTGGCCGGGCGCCGATTCGTGCAGCGTCAGCGCCGGCAGGTTGTAGAGCGGGCGCGACGGAAGATCGTACGTGTTGACCCAGTACGTGTGCGCGCTGCCGCGTCCGGCGGTCCAGAACGGAGCGATCGCTTCGGGCACGGGCTCGATTCCGAAGCGCCCGCGCGGCAGGAGTCCGAAATACTGCGAGAGCTTGCCGTCGACCTGCTTGGCGATCCACGACGCGCGCATCAGAAGCTCGTCGCCGGATTTTGCGTAGAACTGCGGGTCGGTGCGCAGGAACTCGAGGAACGCGGCGAAATCGCCTTTGAAGCCGGTCGATTTCATCGTCGCCTGCATCTCGGCGTCGATGCGCGCGACTTCCTTGAGACCGATCGCGTGGATCGCCTCGGGATCGAGATCGAGCGTCGTGTATTCGCGGATCTGCTGGCGATACCAGGCCTTGCCGTCCGGCATCGCTTCGGCCGCGAGCGTCGTGCGCGCGTGCGGCAGGTAGTCGTCGCGGAAGAACGCGAGCAGCTTCGCATACGACGGGATCACGTGCTCGCGGATCGCGCGCGCGGCGTCGGCGCGGAGCGCATCCTGATCGCTCGCCGGAATATTCGTCGGCAGCTTCCTGAGCGGTGCGTAGAACTCGCTGTCTTCGGGCGTCTTCGCGTCGGCGTAGCTCCGGATCGAGACGTCGCGGCCGTCGAGAACCGCGCGCGGCACCGTGAAGCCGCGGGCGAGGCCGGCTCGCATGTTCGCGATCTGCTCATCGAAATACCGCGGGAAATCGTCGAGTTTCGCGATGTAGTTGCGCGCGGCTTGCGCGTCCTTCAGCGGCCGCCGCGTCATGAAGCCGAGATCGGACCAGAACTGCGAATCGCTGTTGAACGGCATTTCGTAATCGCGGAAGCGGATGCTCGCCGCGAGGTTCTCGATCTGGGGACGGTAGATCGCGAGATTGACCTGGTTCCCGGCCGAGAGCTGCGAGGCGGGAATCGCGTCGAGCTGCTTCAGCACGTCGTTCCAGTAGGCGAGTCGTCTCGCCTGCGCCCTGGCGCCGACGTCCGGAAGGCGATCGTCGCCGGGTTTCGAGGCGCGATCCTCGTCGTCGGCGCCGGGAAACTCGGCCTCGCGCCAGGCCCATTCCTTTTCGTACAGCGCCTTGAAGCGCGCATCGGCGCTCGATGCGTGCGCGCTCGCGCCAAGCGCGAGGCCGAAGACGGCCAGCAGGGGAAACAGCAGATGTCTCATGAGCGGCTCCCGCGATGCGATCGGCGCATCATCGCATCGCGAGCCGCCTTTGGGAGTGCCGATGGATGGGGCGCAGATCAGAGCGCGACGCGCACTCCGATCCAGGCGCCGCGCGGCGCCGCAGGTCCGTAGAAGCGCGGATCCTCGAAATCCGGGAACACTTCGTCGGGCTCTCCGAGAATGCCGAACGTGTAGTACTTGCGGTCGAACACGTTGTCGATGCGTCCGAACACGCTGACGTGCGCGTTGAACGCGTAGACCGCGCGAAGGTTCACGACGGCATAGCCCGGAACCTTCGGCAACAGGTTCGCCTCGTCGCTGCGCAGGTACTGGCCCGAGGCTGCGACGACGTCGCCGCCGATGCTGAAGCGCTCCGTGATCGCAAGATCGCCGCCGAGCTTGAACGTGTGCTCGGGCAATCCCGGGATGCGATCGCCGCTGTGCACTTCGATGAGCCCGTCGTCGTCGGCATCGGGATGGTTGGCGCTGTTCTCGGTGAAGCTCGTGCGGTACGTCGCGTCGAGATACGTGTAATTCGCGTACCAGCGGAGGCGTTTGGCGAACGCCGCGCCGGCGAGGCTCGCTTCGAGGCCCTGCCGGCGCGTGTCGCCGACGTTCGCGAAGAAGCCCTCGTTCGAGCTCGATCCGCCGGTCGCCTGGAACAGGATGTCGTCGACGTTCGTCGTGTGGAAGAGGCCGACGTGCCAGTCGATGCGATCGCCGGAAACATCGCCGAGCCGTCCGCGAAAACCGCCTTCCCAGCTCTTCGCGACGACCTGCTTCAATGGCGGATCGGCAAGAAACTGGTTCGGCAGCTTGCACGGCGCATCTTCGTCGGCGCAGGTGAGCTCGACCGGCGTCGGCGCGCGCGTCGACTCGCTGTAGCCGCCGTAGAAATTGAGCGCTTTCGAAAACTGGTACGTGATGCCCGCGGCCGGGTTGAAACGCGAAAAGCTGTGGTTGCCGTCGAGGTCCGGGTTCTCGCCGGTCTCGTCGCGGATCTTCGTGCGCGTGTGGTTCTCTCGGCCGGAGAGCGTCAGCGCGAGACGATCGGTGATCGAAAGCGTATCGGTCGCGAAGAGGCCCGTCGTGAGCGTGCTGCTGCGCACGGCGAGCGTGTCTTCGGGGATGAAGATGCCGGTGTTCGGCACCGTGACGAGGTTGTCCTGCAACATCGAAGCTTCGACGACCGAATCGAAGCGCAGCCGGCCGTTCATGTAGTCGACGCCGGCGACGAGCTGGTTCTCCATGCCGCCGATCGGCTGCGAGAACGCGATCTGCAGCGTGCCGCCATCGGCGGTCTGCTTTCGACGGCTCAGGTTGTTGATCGCGTCGTAGTCCTCGGCGATCGGATCGCCGTTCTGGTCGAGGATCGGCTCGCCGTCGTCGTCGCAGAGGATGTCGTCGTCGTCCTCGCATTCCTCGAAATCGCTCGTGTCGCCGTTGTACGACGTCGAGTTCACCGTGCGGTGATACGCGGTGAACGAGAGCTTCGTCGCATCGCTGAAATCGAAACTGCCCTGGAGGCTCGCGATGTCGAGCGTGTTCTTCGTGTTGTCGGGCGCGGTGAAGATCGCTTCGTAGCGCCGGGCCAGCTCCTCGATCGGCGCCGCGCCGTTGCCGGTGAGATCGGTGTCGCCGTGGCCGAGATGCAGATCGAGCGAAGCCGCCTCGCCGCGCCACGAAAGCGTGCCGTAGAAGTTCGTCGCGCGCGAAGGCGACTGGTCGCGCCAGCCGTCCTCGTCGAAGCGGTTGCCCATGAGGTACCAGCCCCAGGCGTCCGAATTGCCGGCGGTTTCGGCGGTGACATTCCAGCGGCCGAACGATCCGCCATAGGCTTCGGCTCGCGTTCCGGGATCGCTGAAGCCGGTCTTCGTCTGCAGCGAGATCGCGCCGCCGAGCGTGTTGAGGCCGAAGACCGGATTCGAACCCGACAGGAGGCTCATGCGCTCGATCGCATCCTCGGGAATGAGATCCCAGTTGACCGTGTCGCCGAACACTTCGTTGACGCGGACGCCGTCGAGGTAGACCGAGATGCCTTCCGATCCGCCGAGCAGCGGCGTCGCCGTGAAGCCGCGAAACTGCAGGTCGGGCTGGAGCGGGTTGTTCTGCGCCTGGTTGATCGTGACGCCGGCGAAGCTCTTGTTCATGAAATCGGTGACGTCGAGCGATTGCGAACGCGACAGCGCGTCGTCGTCCGCCGATTGCACGTTGTAGGGCAGCTTCGCGATCGCGATGTCGGTGCCGGCGACGGGAGTCACGCCGACGACGGTGACGAGGTCGAGCGTCGTGACGTTTTCGTCGGTATCGCGATCCTGGGCTGCCGCCGGCAGGCTCGATCCGGCGAGCGCGGCAACGAGCGCCCCGGCCAGCGCCCGCCGTCGCGTGCGCATGCGTGGATTCGGATTCGGCATCGTTCTTCCCCCTGGATTCGACGATGGCGACGGACCGCCGCGGCGGCCGGCGATCCGCGCCGAAAATCCGAGATTAGCGGCATCGGAGCCGGGAAAATTTCCCGATCAGGACTCCTCGCGCGATGGCTTCGCGCCGCTCGTGCGCGCAAGATTCCGGACATCGCCTGGACCGGAGCGGCCCGATGCGGATCTCGCGTTTCCTTGCCACGCGCATCATCGCGGTCAGCCTCGCGATCCTGCTCGCGGCGCTCGTGCTCGCGCTCTGGCGCGCGCAGTACGACGTTCAGCGCGAGGAGCGCGGCGCGCTCGAGATCGTCCACCTCTTCGAGCACCTCTACGCGATCGAGAACGGCCCGGCCGGCGAGGTCGACGCGCACGTCGACGCGCTGCGGCGCATCAACGGCGAGGGCAACCTGCGCCACATCCAGCTCGACCTGCGCGACGCGGACGGAGCGACGCGCGTCGCTCCGGTCGATCGCGCGCCTTCGGGCGCCATCGAGCGGCTGTTCGCGCTGATCGCGCCGGGCATGCGTTCGGTGCAGGTCGATCCGTCGGGACCGTGGACGCTCCAGCGCGACGACTCGGAGCGCTTCGTCGCGACGCTTTCGCTCGATCCATCGAGCGAACAGCGCGAGGCGCTCGACAATCTCCTCGGCATGCTCGTCGTGCTCGTCGGCTACGGCGCGGCGCTGCTGCTCGCGGTGTACTGGGCGTTGCGCCGGACGTTCGCTTCGCTGCAACCGATCCTGCATGCGATCGGCCGTTACGAGCACGACGATTTCGAGCACCGCCTGCCGAAGCTCCGTTTCTCGGAGATGGATCGCGTCGCTCGCTCGCTCAACCATCTCGCGGCAACGCTGTCGAGCGCGCGCGAGGAGCGGCGTGCGCTGAGCCTGAAGCTCGTCTCCTCGCAGGAAGAGGAGCGTTCGCGCATCGCGCGCGAGCTGCACGACGAGCTCGGCCAGACGCTGACCGCGATGCGCGCGGACGTCGCCTGGCTCGCGCACCGCACCGCAAGCTCGGCCGATGCCGCGCAGGTCGTCGACGGTCTCGCGCAGCACTGCGAACGCTTCCAGCAGCAGGTGCGCGGTCTGCTGCGGAGCCTTCGGCCGCAGGGCGACGCGGCGCTCTCGTCCGGCGTTCCGCTGCGCCGGTTGCTCGACGATCTCGTGCAGAGCTGGCGCGAGCGCCCGGGCCTGCGCGCGAAATACTCGCTGGATTACGAGCTCGGCGATCGCGCGCTGCCTGACGATCTCGCGCTCGTGCTGTACCGGCTGACGCAGGAGGCGCTGACGAACGCGACGCGGCACGCGGACGCGACGCGCATCGACGTCCGCGTCGGCGATCGCCCCGACGGCAGCATCGAGTGGAGCGTCGAGGACGACGGCGTCGGGCTCGATTCCGCCGAAGCGGCGCCGCATCGTGGCAACGGCCTCGCCGGCATGCGCGAGCGCGTCTGGGCCTACGGCGGAACGATCGAGATCGAGCCGTCCGCTCGTGGGCAGGCGCGCGCGGGCGTTCGCATCCGCGCGCGCTTCGCGCGGCCGGACGCAGAGATGCGCGCGTGACTCGGACCGGTCAGCTCGCGTCCGTCGCCGCCAGCAGGCCGTGCGCTTCGGCGTAGCGGTACATCTCGAGCGAGGAGGCGAGGCCGGTCTTCTGCCGGATCGAGGTCTGGTAGTTCGCAATCGTCTTCGCGCTGAGCCAGCGCGTCGCGGCGATCCGCTCGATCGTGTCGCCGCGCGCAAGCATCAGGAAGATCTCGAACTCGCGCGGCGACAGCGAACGATGCGGCGGCATCGAGTCACGGTCGGAGCGGACGATCGCGCGCGCGATCTCGGGAGTGACCGGCTGGTCGCCCGCGACGACGGCGTGCACGGCGGCGACGAGCGAGTCGGGCGCGCTGCTCTTCGTGACGTAGCCGGCCGCGCCGGCGCGCAATGCCTCGGCCGCGAGGTCGGCGCTCTCGTGCATCGTGAAGACGAGCACGCGCAGCGCGGGCATCCGCTTTCGCAGGCGGTGCAGCGTCGCGAGGCCGCCGCGACCCGGCATGCTGAGATCGAGGATCAGCACGTCGGCGGCATGCGAGCACAGCCAGCGATACGCGCTTTCGCCGTCGCCGAATTCGGCGACGACCTGCATGCGCTCGTCGAGCTCGAGCAGGCGGCGATAGCCGGTGCGGACGACCGCGTGGTCATCCGCTATCGCGACGCGCAGCAGCGGCGCCGGATCGCCCGCCCGGCGTGCGTGCGCGGGGCGCTCGCTACCGGGCGAGGGGATGTGCTGCGACGAAGCGTCCATTCGAACCGGACGCATCCTGGAAGGATGCGTCCGATCGGCTCAAGCCTTGAGGACGCCCGACTGCTTCGCGGCATGCGTCGCGAGCGCGTCCATCAGCGGCGGCGACAGGCAGTCGTACGGCTCGAGGCCGATTTCCTTGATGCGCGCGCGCACTTCGCCCATGCGTGCCGGCGGGAAGCCCGACTCGATGATCGACGAGACGAACGCGGCGAACTGCGGCTCCTGCCAGCCGGTCTGCGGCGACAGCTCGGTGTGCACGAAGTCGAGTCCGTAGAACGCGTGCTTGTTGTTCTCGATACGCCCGTACATGTGCACGCCGCAGCCGGTGCAGGCGTGACGCTGGATCGTCGCGTTCGGATCGACGACCTTGAGCTTGTCGGCGCCCTTGGTCACCGTGACCTTGTCCTTCGGCACGACGGCGACGATCGAGAAGTTCGCGCCCTCGGGCTTCCAGCACTTCGTGCAGCCGCACGCATGATTGTGCAGGACGTTCGACGCGAGCTTCACCTCGACCGCGCCGCACTTGCAATTGAGCGTGCCGCCGGCGAAGTTCGGATCGCCCTTCTTGATGCCATTGTCGATCGCCGGATGAAGGTTGACGGCCATGCTCTCACCTCGCTTTTTGTGGAAAGTGCGGCCGGGAACGGCCGCTTCTCGATTTCCGCGATCAGGAACGGATCGCATCTCTTTTGTGAAAAGTGCGGCCACGGATGGCCGCTTTTTGATTCTTGCGATCGCGGACGATCGCACCGCTTTTTATGAAAAGTGCGGCCACGGACGGCCGCTTTTTGATTCTTGCGATCGCGGACGATCGCATCAATACCTGATCACCGAGCGGATGACCTTGCCTTCGTGCATCAGGTCGAACGCGTGGTTGATCTGGTCGAGCGGAAGCACTTCGCTCACGAACGGATCGATCTGGAGCTCGCCGTTCATGTAGTTCTCGACGTAGCCCGGCAGCTGCGAGCGCCCTTTGACGCCGCCGAACGCCGATCCGCGCCAGACGCGGCCGGTCACGAGCTGGAACGGGCGCGTCGAGATCTCCTGGCCCGCGCCGGCGACGCCGATGATCGTCGACTCGCCCCAGCCCTTGTGGCAGCACTCGAGCGCCGAGCGCATGACCTTGACGTTGCCGATGCACTCGAACGAATAGTCGACGCCGCCGTCGGTCATGTCGATGATGACCTGCTGGACCGGCGTGTCCTTGAAGTCGGCGGGATTGACGAAATCGGTCGCGCCCATCGCCTTGGCCATTTCCCATTTCGACGGATTGAGGTCCACGGCAATGATGCGCGAGGCTTTCGCCATGACCGCTCCCTGCACGACCGCAAGGCCGATGCCGCCGAGGCCGAACACCGCGACCGTCGAGCCCGGCGTCACTTTCGCCGTGTTGAGCACGGCGCCGATACCGGTCGTGATGCCGCAGCCGAGCAGGCACACCTTGTCGAGCGGCGCCTTCGGGCTGATCTTCGCGACCGCGATCTCGGGCAGCACCGTGTACTCGGAGAACGTGCTCGTGCCCATGTAGTGGAGGATCGGCTTGCCGTTCTTCGAGAAGCGCGAGGTGCCGTCCGGCATCAGGCCCTTGCCCTGCGTCACGCGGATCGCCTGGCAGAGATTCGTCTTGCCGGATTTGCAGAACTTGCAGACGCCGCATTCGGGCGTATAGAGCGGGATCACGTGGTCGCCGGGCTTGACGCTCGTCACGCCGGGGCCGACTTCCTGCACGATGCCGCCGCCCTCGTGGCCGAGGATGACAGGGAAGAGGCCTTCGGGATCGGAACCCGACAGCGTGAACGCATCGGTGTGGCAGACGCCGGTCGCGACGATCTGCACGAGGACTTCGCCGGCTTGCGGCTTGCCGAGGTCGACTTCCTCGATTTCGAGGGGCTTGCCGGCGGCCCACGCGACTGCTGCTCTGGTTTTCATAGGATCTCCTGGAATTCCCTTGTCCGGCGAGGATCGATCTCTGGCTAGCCACGCATCCCGGCCACGTGACGCGCCGGGACGTATCGCGCGCATCGCCTGCCGGAGCGGAAACGTATACGACGCAAGCCTCGGATGAGAGGCACGCAGGCAATCTGCATGCCATCAAAAACCCGCGTGTAACTTCCGGTTTTACAATCGGTTATCGGTGCCGCGCCGGGGCTTCGCGCTCTCGTTTCGGCGCAGCGGTGAAACAGAAATGGAACAGCTGTGCCATGTTGATTTGCGACACCGGACTTCCTGCCGCGTTCGCGGCCGAACGGTCGCGGAAGCCGTGCCACGTTTGCCGTGCCGCGTTCGCGGCCCTGTGCCGACGAGCGGTGTTGCGCCGCCGGGCCCGGCCGAGGCTCGGTCACAAGCAGACGGTCTTCCGGCACGGCGCCGCGCTATTGCGGGATCACGACGCCCCACGGCAGCTCGCCGACCGGAATCGTCTTGACGACCTTGAGCGATCCCGTGTCGATCACGCTGACGCTGTTGGAACGACCGTTCGCCACATAGAGCTTCTTGCCGTCCGGCGTCAGCGCCATGTTCCACGGACGCTGTCCGACCTTGACGTTGCCGATCACCTTGTTGGTCGCCACGTCGATGACCGAGACGCTGCCGGCGCCGCCATTCGCGGCATAGACGCGTTTGCCGTCGTGGCTCATCGTGACGCCGGCGGTGCGCAGCGCCGTCGGGATGCTCGCGATCTTCCTGCGCGCGTCGAGATCGACGACGTCGACCGCGTTCGCCGATTCCTGTGCGACATAGACGTGCGAAGTGCCGGGCACGAACGCCGCGCCGCGCGGATGGCCGCTCGTCGCGATCGTGCCGACCGACTTCTTCTGCTTGAGGTCGATGACGTCGAGATTGTCGGTGCCCTCGTTGCTGGTCAGGAGGAGATCCGCGCCGGGCGCGAACTCGCAGTGCTCGGGATTCCGGCCCTGCGTCGGGATGCGCGCGGTGATCGCGAACGTCTTCGGATCGATCAGCAGCACTTTGTGCTGGCCTTCGGCGCAGACCGCGATCAGATCCCCGGACGGCGAGAGGCTGACGCCTTCGGCATCGTCGCCGATGTCGGCGCTGTGCTTGATCGTATCGGAGGCTGGATCGAGCGCGACGAGCTTGTCGTGATCGGCGTCGACGACGTAGAGCACGTCGCCCTTGCGGTCGGAAGAGACTTCCTGCAGGCGCTTGCCGAGCGCATGGCCGGCGGTCAGCGTCCGCGTGACGGTGTCGGTGGCCGTGTCGATGACCGAGATCGTGCCGGCCTTCTGGTTCGGCACGTACGCAAGCGGCGCCGCGAGCGCGGCGGACGCCGAAAACGCGAGCGCGAGCGCCAATGCGCCTTTCCATGCTCCCGCGCACGCGGAAAGTTTTTCGTGATTCGTCGACACGCGCGTTCTCCTCGCTCGTCTTTGCTTCGAAGTATCCGATTAGCGTCGAATCTGGGTTTTCACCTCTCCCGCTTGCGGGAGAGGTCGCGCCGAAGGCGCGGGTGAAGGCAAACTTGAGACGACATACCAAAGATTTCCCTCATCCGCCTGCCGGCACCTTCTCCCGCAAGCGGGAGAAGGGACCACAACCGAGATTCGGCGCTAATCAGTATGGGACCGCCGGCGCGGGCGAGGGTTCACGTCGCCGCGAACGGGAAGAATTCCCGCCCGACGGAGGCATCCGCCGGGCGTGGCGAGCGGCGGAGAACCCGCCGCGGAAAGGGACTGGCTGCCGGGCGAAGCTCAGCGAAGCTCGGGCGGCGTGCCGTACTTGTATTTCTGGTCGGCGTTCGGGCTGTACTTCGAGCGCACGAACGTGAGGATGCGCCAGAGATCGTCGCTCGACTTGATCAGCGTGCCGAACGGCGGCATCGGGCCGACGACGTTCTCGCTGCCCTTGCGCGAATAGCCGTCCTTCTGCAAATCGACCGAGCCCAGCGTCACGAGACGGAACAGCGTGTCGTCGTCGCCTTCGTAGACCCAGACGTCGTTCGTCAGCGGCGGGCACATGCCGCCGCCGCCGCCGCCGCCGTGGCAGCCGTTGCAGCTGTAAGAGAGGAATTTCTTCTCGCCGTCGGCGACGATGTCGGCCTGACTGTCGTTGTACGGATTCTTGAGCTGGCCCTTCGGCGTCTGCTTCACGAGATCGGGCGGCGAGATTTTCGTGTAGTCGATTTTCGCGTCGGTCTTCGCGTCGGCTTTCGGCGCATCCGCGGCCGTCGCTCCCTCATGCAGGAGAAACGCTCCGGCGAGCAAGGCGGCAGTCATGACGGTTCCACCCAGGACTTTCTTCAGCACAGCCGATCTCCTCTTGATGGAAGGCGCGCGCGGCATGAGCGCGACACCTGTTCGTTGAAGTCATTCTCGACCGGGCGACTTAAGCGCGGATAACCGGTCGATGTAAATTCGCGCAAATTCGCGCGGCCTCGCGCCTGGCGCGACGAGCAAGCCAGGCGATGCGTCACGACGACTTTCCGTCTGTCTTCGGCGCGGACCGCTTAAGGAGCTTCGCCACCGCATCGCTGTTGTTCGACTCGGCGATCGTGAGCGCCGTGCGGCCGTCCTCGCTCTTCGCTTCCGGATCGGCGCCGGCATCGATCAGGAGCGTCGCGATGTCCGGCCGATTGGCCGCCGCCGCGATCATCAAGGCGGTCAGCCCGCCGGCGTTCTTCGCGTTCACGTCGGCGTGCTTGCCGATCATCTGCTTGACGAGGTCGGCCGTGCCTGCCGTCGTCGCAAGCATCAGCGGCGTGTAGCTGCCTTGTCCGACGTGATGGTTGACGTCGGCGCCCGCGTCGATCAGCACCGCGCCCGCGTTCTTCTTGCCGTTCTGCGCAGCGATCGAGAGCGCGGTGCGGCTGTCGGCATCGCGCGTCAGGTCGAGCTTCGCGCCGTGCTCGATCAGCTTCTTCGAGAGATCGGCATCGTCGGTCCACGCCGCGTACATGAGCGGCGTCCAGCCGGAAAGGTCGGTCACGTTCGGATCGGCCTTGTGCTCGATGAGGTACGTCGCGATCGGCGCGTAGCCGAAGCGCACGGCGTTGCCGAGCGCCGTGTAGCCGTCGCCGTCGCGCACGCCGGGATCGGCGCCATGCTCGACGAGATACGTCACGCGCTCGGGATCGTTCGCGACGATCGCGTTGCCGAGCTCGGCGTTCGGATCGGCGCCGTCGGCGAGCCACTTCTTGAGATCGGCGACGCTCGTCTTCGGCTCGTTCGCGTCGGCCGTGTCCGCTGCCGGCTTCGGCGGCGCGTACGGTCCGTGCGAGGGCAGGTCGCCGTCGATGATGCAATCGTCGCATTTGACGAGCGGCACGCCGTACGCGACGAGGATCGCCTTGATCTTGTCCTTCGAGTCGCGCATCGCCTTCTCGACGGCGTCCTTCACTTCGGGCCGGCCGCGCGCGGTCGCCATCGCCATGTCGAACTCGAGCGGGATCGCGTCTTCCATGAGGTTGACCGGCTGGATCACGAGCGGCGCTTTCTTGATCGCCTTGTAGTAGCCGGCCATCGGGCCCCACACGGCCGCCATGTCGAGTTTCTTGTCGATGACCTGCTGCACCTGATACGAGGGCTGATCTTCCGGCACGAGATCGCCGTCGTGCGAGAGATACTGGATCACGGTGTTCTGCATGATGCCGTGCGCGGCGAGCGCCTGGCGCATCGCCGAAACCTGGTAGACGCCGATCTTGAGGCGGTCGAGCTTCGGATCATCGAAATCCTTGATGACGAAGCCCGAATCCTCGCGATAGACGAAGACGAACGTCGAGCGATAGAGCGGCGTCGTCATCTCGGCGCCGTCGGTGTCGGCGGTCATGTCCATCCAGAGATCGCAGTTGCCCGAGCCGATCGTCGTGCGCATCAGCGCGCGCTCGAACGACGGGCGCCAGTAGTACTCGACGCCGGTGCCGAGC
>DASZYR010000193.1:0-9695 GCA_035545255.1 Rhodanobacteraceae bacterium | reverse complement strand
CTCAACCTCATCGACACGCCGGGATCGCCGGATTTCCGCGGACCGACGCTGTCGGCGCTCGCCGCCGTCGAGACCTGCGCGATCGTCGTCGACGCCGCGACCGGCATCGGCCACCAGACACGCCGGCTGATGGACCGGGTCAGGCAACGCAATCTCTGCCGCGTGCTGGTCGTCAACAAGATCGACCACGAAGGCATCGATCTCGAAGGCATCGTCGAGGCGCTGCGCGACGAGTTCGGCAGCGAGTGCCTGCCGATCAACCTCCCGTCGAAGAACGGCAGCGCCGTCGTCGACTGCTTCTTCCAGCCGAGCGGAGAGTCCGATTTCTCCTCGGTCACGGAGGCGCACCAGCACATCATCGATCAGGTCGTGGAGATCAACGAAACGGTGATGGGCCATTACCTCGACGACGGCGAATCGGGCCTTTCGGGGCAGGAGCTGCACGATGCGTTCGAGCAGTGCCTGCGCGAAGGCCATCTCGTGCCGATCTGTTTCACCTCGGCGCGCACCGGCGCCGGCGTCCGCGAATTGCTGGCGTTCGCCGCGAAGCTGCTGCCGAATCCGAAGGGAGGCAATCCGCCGCAATTCGTCAAGGGCACCGGCACGAGCGCGCAGGTGATCGCGGCGGAACCCGATCCGAAGAAGCACGTCATCGCGGACGTGTTCAAGATCGTCAACGATCCGTTCGTCGGCAAGCTCAGCGTGTTCCGCATCTATCAGGGCACCGTCAGAAAGGATACGCAGCTCTTCGTCGACGACGGCAAGAAGCCGTTCAAGGTCGGGCACCTCTTCAAGCTGAAGGGCAAGGATCACGTCGAGATCGAGCAGGCGATTCCCGGCGACATCGCGGCTGTGGCGAAGGTCGAGGAGATCCACTTCGACGCCGTGCTGCACGACTCGCACGACGAGGACCAGATCCATCTCAAGCCACTCGATTTCCCGCTGCCGATGTTCGGCCTCGCCGTCGAGCCCGCGCACAAGGGCCAGGAGCAGAAGCTCGCGACCGCGTTGCAGAAGCTCGGCGAGGAAGATCCCTGCTTTCGCGTCGAGCACAACAAGGAATTGAACGAGAGCGTGATCCGCGGGCTCTCGGACCTCCATCTCAAGCTGATGCTGGAACGCATGAAGGAGCGCTACGGCGTCGAGGTCGCGACGCGCCCGCCGAAGATCGCCTATCGCGAGACGATCGCGACGAAGGCCGAAGGCCATCATCGCCACAAGAAGCAGACCGGCGGCGCCGGGCAGTTCGGCGAGGTGTTCCTGCGCATCGAGCCCTTGCCGCGCGGCGCCGGCTTCGAGTTCGCCGACGAGGTCAAGGGCGGCACGATCCCGGGCCAGTTCATCCCGGCCGTCGAGAAAGGCGTGCGCCAGGTGCTGGAGCACGGCGCGGTCGCGGGCTACCAGCTGCAGGACGTGCGCGTCGTCGTCTACGACGGCAAGTACCATCCGGTCGACTCGAAGGAGATCGCGTTCGTCACCGCCGGCAAGAAAGCGTTCCTCGATGCGATCACGAAGGCCAGACCGCAGGTGCTGGAGCCGATCGTCAATCTCGACGTGTTCGTGCCCGACGCGCACATGGGCGACGTCACCGGCGGACTCGCCTCCAAGCGCGCGCGCATCAGCGGCACGGATTCGCTGCGCGGCGGCGAGATCATCATCAAGGCGCAGGTGCCGCTCGCCGAAGTCACCGACTACCAGACCGAGCTGAAGGCGATGACCGGCGGCCAGGGGCGGTACGCGATCGAATTCAGCCACTACGAGCCGGTGCCGGCGCAGGTGCAGAAGCAGCTGACTGAGGCATACAAGCCGCGCGTCGAAGAGGACTGACGCGCCGCTTTCGGAGAGAACCGCCGCGTTGCTTTTTCGAAAAAGACCAACGCGCCGCTTTTCGAGGAAGACCGACGCGTCGCATTCGAAGAGGAACGCCGCACGCTTTCCCCCTCTCCCGCTTGCGGGAGAGGGCCGGGGTGAGGGCAATCCTGCATCGCCGCCGCGATTGTCATTCTTCGCTTCGCAACGCTTCGCTCCGATTGCCCTCCCACCCTCCGGGCGGCCTCTCCCGCGCGCGGGACAAGCGAAAGCATGCGGTTGTCCGCAAATTCAGGCCGCGCTTGCTGCAATGATCGCCCCGTGAATCGAAAGGAGAGCCCCATGAAACTGCGCGATCTCATGATGACGCTGCTGCTCGGCGCCGCGCTGATCGGCTCCGGCAGCGCCATCGCGCGCGACCACGGCGACCGTTGCGGCAGCTGCGGTACCGTCGTCGACATCCAGCAGGTCAGCCACAAGGACAAGCACCTCGGCGCCGGCACCGCGATCGGCGCGGTCGCGGGCGGCGTGCTCGGCAACACGATCGGCAAGGGCAACGGACGCACGGCCGCGACGATCGGCGGCGCAGTCGCCGGCGGCGCGATCGGCCATCAGGTCGAGAAGAGGAACCGCGATCGCGACTACGCCTGGCGCTTCATCGTCGATCTCGACAGCGGGCGCCGCGTGACCGTCGTGCAGCGCGACAATCCCGATATCCGCGATGGCGATCGAGTGCGCGTGCGCAACGGACGCATCTTCCACTACTGAGTGGCGCGCGGAGTGCCCCGCGCGGCGGCCCGGACGGCATAGAGATCGGCATCCGCGCGGCGCAGCGTCGATTCGAGCGCTTCGTCGTTCTCGCGCGCCGCGCAACCGACCGTGAAACCCGAAGGCGCTTCGGCGGGACCTTCCCGGCGCAGCGTTTCGGCGAGCGCTCGCATCGCGTCTTCGCTGCTCTCATCGACGAGCACCAGGAATTCGTCGCCGCCCATGCGAACGACGGTGCCACCGGCCGGCGCGTACCGGCGCAGGAATCGGGCTATGCCGATCAGCACCTGATCGCCGCGCTCGTGCCCGTAGGTGTCGTTGATCTGCTTGAAGCGGTCGAGATCGATCAGGATGCAGCCCCAGCGCGCCCCGCCGAGATGCTGGACGTGCTCGTCGAGGAAGCGGCGGTTGCGGCAGCCGGTCAGAGGATCGATCGTGCTTTGCTCGCGCAGGCGATGCTCGAGGTGGCGGCGCTCGGTGATGTCCTGCGCGTGGCCTAGCACGTAGGGCTCGTCGGCTTCCTCGTCGAGCATGTTGTGGTACTGCCAGATGCGCGTCGTGCCGTCGCGCGCGACGACCGGCAGCAGCCCGCTGTCGGTGCCGTGCGTGCGGATGCGCTCGAGATACTGCGCGAACTCGCCGCGTCGGTCGGTCGGCATCATGTCGGCGAGGTTGCGGCCGAGCAGATCGTTGATCGAATAGTCGAGAGCGCGCGCGGCGGCCGGATTGACCGACAGGACGACGCCGTCGAGATCGTGCGTGCAGATGAGACCCAAGCTGTACTCGAACAGCGTGCGGAAGCGCCCTTCGCTGCGTTCGAGCGCGCGGATCGCGCGCTGGCGGATCGTGATGTCGCGCGCGAGCACGATGCGCGCGGGACGGCCGCGGAAATCGAGCGGCTGCGCGCTGACCTCGACGTCGAAGACGCTGCCGTCCTTGCGCCGATGCCGCCACTCCCCGACGACGAGACCGCGTCCGCGCGCGGCTTCGACCGCGGCCATGACCTTCTGCGCGTCCTCGGCCGGCACGATGTCGGAAAGCGACATCCTCAGGAGCTCCTCGCGCGTGTAGCCGTACTCGCGCACGGCCGCCATGTTGGCGGCCAGAAAACGCAGCGTGTAGCTGTCGTAGACCCAGACCGGGAACGGATTGTTCTCGAACAGCGTGCGATGCTCCTCCGCGCTCTGGCGCAAGCCGCCTTCGAGGCGATGGCGCTCGATCGCGTAGTGCAGCGCCCGTGCGAGCGCCGCGGTATCGAACGTGCCCTTGATCAGCATGTCCTGCGCGCCGCTCGCCATCGCGTCGAGACCGAGCGGTTCCTCGTCGCGGCCGGTCAGCACGATGACGACGACCTCCGGAAATCGCGCGCGCAGCGTGCGCACCGCGGCGACACCCTCCGAATCGGAAAGGCCGAGATCGAGCAGCACCGCGTCGTACGCGCACTGGCGCAGCGACTCGACCGCGGCGGCCAGCGTCTCGGCGTGATCGACCTGCGTGGCGCCCACGGCGGGCGCGGAAAGCTGCTTGCGCAGCAGCATCGCGTCGAAGCGCTGATCCTCGACCATCAGGAGCCAGAGGCCGCGCGTCGGGGCGGTCGAGTCCGGTAGGTCGAAACCGTTCTGCATGCCGTTGGCCGAGGCAGGGTCGGAAAAGGGTCGCACAAGACGGGCGTCTGCGCTGTGAACGGCTTCCGGCCGGACCGCCGGCAAGGTCCGCGCAGAGCGACGGCCGCGCTCGCGGCATCGATCGAAACCCCGTAACGTAGCGCCGTCCCTTCCCGCGCCCGCAAGGAGCCTTCCGATGTCGATCCACCTCGCCCTGCAACCGTTGATCGCGCTGATCGCCGGTATTCTCATCCTGATCGTGCCGCGCCTGCTGAATTACGTCGTCGCGATCTACCTGATCATCGTCGGCCTGATCGGCCTTGCGCCGATGCTGCGCCTTTGAATAGGCTGCGCGGGCCCGACGAGGGGCGCAGCAAGGAGCCGGAAATGACGAGATTTCATGGTCCGCTTATCGATGCGGCACGTCCGCTGCGCGTGGCGCTCGCCGCGGCGCTGGCGACGGCGGCTTCCGCTGCGGCGGCGCACGGCACGTCCGCCCCCGAGTTCCATCCGGTGCAGAACGCGCCTCCCGGCATGTCGCTGCCGTTCTCCGAAGCCGTGCGCGCCGGCGACATGCTCTATCTCTCGGGCATGATCGGCACCGATGCATCCGGAAAGCTCGCCGCCGGCGGCATCAAGGCCGAGGCGAAGCAGGTCATGGACAACATCGGCACGAGCCTCGAGCGCAACGGCTCTTCGTTCGATCGCGTCGTGCAATGCACGGTCGCGCTCGCGGACATGGCCGACTGGCCCGCTTTCAACGAGGTCTATCGCAGCTACTTCAAGCAGCACTTCCCGGCGCGCATGGCGTTCGGCGCGAACGCGCTCGCGCTCGGCGCGCGCGTCGAGGTGCAATGCAACGCCTACGTCGGCGGGAAACGCTGAGTTCTTCGATCAGCGTGCGAGCAGCGCGGCCGCGAGCAGCCGCCGCGCGCCCGGCGCCGGCGTGCGCGAGCGCTCCGCAGCAGCGTAGCGCGATTTGCGCGATTCCCATTCGAGAAGGCCGATCGCGTCGTACGCGTTGACGACGTCGAACACCTCGGTCATCGTCGCGTCGGCCTTGCGCGCGATCTCGTGCAGCCGGAGCGGCCGCAGCATCATCGTCGCAATACGGTATTGCTTGCGGTACTCGCCGTACACGCTCATCCAGCGCTGCACCTTGAACGTGCCGCCGGGATCGAGATGCGTGCCGAGACATCCGTTCGAGCGCAGCATCGCCGAAAGCCAGTGGAGCTGCACGAGCGGACGCGCCGGCGCGGACGCTCGCATCTCGTCCAGACGCGAGGACGGCAGCTGGCGATACTCGCCGGGCTTGAGCGGATCGAGGAAATACGGCTCGAGACGCGACAGCGCCGCGTTCGCGTGATAGCTGCCCGCCGCGGGATCGACGACGAGTCGCGGGAGGCCCGGCCGCTCGATCACGAGCGCGCCGCGCTGGACGAGCGTGTTGAAATCCGTGCACGGCCGCGGGCCGCGCGGCGTCTCGAAGCACGCGCGCGCCGGCCGCGTTTCGGGTTCCGGCGCCGCGACTTCGGCAGCGCGCGGAGCGGCGGCGGGTTCGCCCGAACCGGCGCGATCGCAGCAGGCGGCGCGATTGAACATGTCGACCAAGGCTTCGGTCGTCAGCGGACGGCGCAGCACGAGCCAGGCTTCCGGCGATTCCGCATCGGCTTCGACGATCACGGCGAAATTCGTGCGCTCGCCGAGCGCGCGGACGCGAGCGACGCGCCCGGCGAACTGCTCGGGATCGAGGACGACGAGGTCCGCGCGGCCCTCGCCGTCGAGCACGGCCCAGGGCTCGTCGAGCGTCGTTCCGGCCCGTGCCAGCAGGCGGTTCAGCTCGGCGCGTTCGTTTTCGGACAGTCCGGCGAGAGCGAAGTGTTTCATGACGAAATCCGCGACATGAAATGAGATGGATGACGTCGATTCTGCAAATGACGGGCCATGCGCGGCTCGGGCGGGTTTCCGCACATTTCACGCGCTTTTTGCGCGAATCGGGCGCGTTCGTCACGTTGCGTTGACAGTTTCCCGAAGGCGGCGGCCGAGTTCTGCCGCTTTTGTCGGCAAGTGACGCGCCACGCGGTCGAAGCGGCCGATCTTCGCGCTGCACGCCGCCGGAGTACCGTCGTCATGCGATCGAAAAGGAAACGGAATCCAAGTCAAACGACTTCGGCGATCGTTCGTACCAATCTTTCCGCTTCGCCTTTGACCGAAGCCATTGCGGAGATGCTCATGAAACGGATTGTTGTCGCCTCGCTGCTGATCCTCGCCACGGCCGCCGCGCACGCGGCGGAAGTCGTCGACGATTTCGAATCCGGCACGAACCCGAACGGATGGGGCTGGACCAACGGCGGCGGTGGCGCTTTCACGATCGAGCCCGACGGCGGCAATCCCGGCGCGTGGCTCGACAGCGGCGCGCCGTATTTCTCCGACCATCCGAACCTGACCGCGTATCCGCCTGCGGGATCGGCGCTCCGCGACGCGCTGGCGAGCGGAACGCTCGTTTCGGCGAGCGCCGACTTCGAGCGGCTCGACACGTCCGGCGTCGAGGGCTGCCATCCGGTCTACGACCTGCCGAGCACGTTCACGCTGATGCTGAGCGATCTGCACACCGTGCCGAGCGAGCCGCCGACCGTGATCGAGGCGCACACGACCGACGGCCCCGAGTCGCCGCTCGAAGGACCGTTTCCGTGGATGACGGCGAGCTTCGCGATCCCGAGCGGCGCGACCGACGTGCCGCCCGGCTGGGTGCTGAACGCGCCACCGGAGCTCGACTACACCTGGGCCGATCTCATGCGCAACGTCGACGGTATCAGCTTCTTCATCGTGAGCCCGGACGAATTCACGTTCGATTCCTGCTGGCAGCTCGGTGCCGACAACGTCACGGTCGTCTACGGCGGCGACGATGCGATCTTCGCCGACGGCTTCGACGGCGCGCCCTGAGCCTGCACTCGCCGATCGAGGAGCCGCGGCGCCGCGAAATCGTGAACAATCTCAAAGCCGCATCCGCGATGGGCGTGCCCGCCGCGCGCGGGCAGGCTGCGGAGAAGCAGTCTGCCGTTGCAGGCTACGAGGACCTCCCCGAAAATCGATCGTGCAAGCGATTGATTTTCGTAGAACGTACGCAAGCTCCGTTTGCGTCGTTCGATCGAGACGCACGGGAAGTGCGTTTGTCGACAACCTGCCAGGGTTCGGTCGCGCGGCATCGCGACGCCGGTAACGCGTCGCCGACGCCGCACCTGTTATAACTCCCCCCATGCGCACGTTCGACGGCGGGACCCGCCAGCGCCGCATGGCTCGCACGATGCTTCCCCTTCTGCTGCTCGCCGCCGGCAGCGCCGATGCCGCGCGCGTCAGCGTCAAGCTCGATGGCCTCGACGAGCCGTTGCTCGGCGCGGCGATGGGCGCGATCGAGATCAACCAGTACGCGACGCGCGACGTCACCGCCGCGCAGGCGCACCGGCTCTACGAGGCGGCGGCCGGACAGATCCGGTCGGCGCTCGAGCCCTACGGCTACTACCACGCCGAAGTCGACGGCGATCTCGCCGAGAATGGCGACGCCTACGTCGCGACGCTGCATGTGAAGCCCGGCGAGCCGGTGCGCGTCGCCACCGTCGACATCCGCGTCGACGGCGGCGCCGATGGACAGAAAGCCGTCCGGAAGGCCATCCGGACGTTCGTTCCGGCGAAGGACCAGCCGCTCGATCACGCGCTCTACGAAAAGAGCAAGGCGACGGTCCAGGCTGCGCTGTTCGGATCGGGCTATCTCGAAGCCGAGCTCGTCGATCATCGCGTCGAGGTCACGCGCTCGGCGAACACGGCCGAGATCCACCTCGCGTGGAAGGTCGGTCCGCGCTACCGCCTCGGCGCGACCGTCTTCGAAGGCGGCCAGTTTCCGGACGAGTTCATGCTGCGCTACGTGCCGTGGCGCGAGGGCGACTTCTACACGCAGGACAAGGTGCTCGAGCTGCAGCAGCGCCTGATCGACGCCGATTATTTCGCCGTCGCGCAGGTGCAGCCCGACATCGAGAACGCGCACGACGCGACCGTGCCGATCAAGGTCATGCTGGCGCCGGCCAAGCGCACGATCTACACCGGCGGCGTCTTCATCGGCACCGACACCGGTCCCGGCGTGCGCGGCGGCATCGAGCGCCGCTGGATGAACCGGCGCGGCCACAAGGGCAAGATCGAGACGCTGATCGCGACGCGCCTCAAGACCGCGAACGCGACGTACCAGATCCCGCTCGCGGGACCCGACAACCACAGCCTCAACTTCGGCATCAACTATCGCGACGAGAACACCGACACGAGCCGCTCGCGCACGTTCGGAGCGGCCGCGACCGACTCGTCGATCTGGCACGGATGGACGCGCACGTACGGCGTCAAGTTCCTGACCGGCGACTTCGAGGTCGCGAATATCCCGGGCAGCACGACGCTGCTGTATCCCGAGATATCGCTCGCGCGCAAGCAGGCCGACGACCCGACGTTCGTGCGCAAGGGCTGGTCCGTCACGCTCGCAGCGCGCGCGAGCGCGCTCACGGGCTCGACGGATTTCGCGCAGCTGACGGCCGACGGCAAGTGGATCCACGGCCTCGGCAGGCGCGGACGCTTCATCGCGCGCGGCTCGCTCGGCGCGACGAAGGTCGACGACTTCGACAAGCTGCCGCCGGAGCTGCGCTTCTTCGCCGGCGGCGACCGCTCGATCCGCGGCTATTCGTACCAGACCGTCGGACCGCCATTGCCCGCCGATCTCGTGCCCGAAGCGCTCGCACGCTGCGCGGCCGACAAGAACCGGGATTGCCAGGATCTCGTCATCGGCGGACGCAACCTCGCCGTCGCGAGCGCGGAGTACGAGTACTACTTCACGCGCAACTGGGGCATCGCGACGTTCGTCGACACCGGCGATGCATTCTCGACGTTCGGCGACTACCGGCAGAAAGTCGGCGTGGGCATCGGCGCGCGCTGGCGCTCGCCGGTCGGCATGGTGCGCGTCGACCTCGGCTTTCCGGTGCACGACGACGCGCATCACGGCGTCGAGCTGCACATCGTGATCGGGCCGGACCTATGAGACTTCGCATCCGACCTTGCGTGCTTTTCGTCCTCTCCCGCTCGCGGGACGTAGCGCGTCCCCTGCGGAACGTAGCGCGTCTTTTCCCCCTCTCCCGCTTGCGGGAGAGGGTTGGGGTGAGGGCAGGCCTTGCGATGCCTCGCCAAAGCTTCCCTCACCCGCCGCGCTTCGCGCGTCGGCCTCTCCCGCTCGCGGGAGAGGCGAAAGCCAACCGCGGCATCGCGACGCTGCGCGTCCTCAAATGGATCGGCGTCGCATTCGCCGTGCTCGCCGTCCTCGTCGCCGCCCTCCTCTTCTGGCTGCTCGGCACCCAATCCGGTGCGCGCTTCGCGATCGCGCGCGCGATCGCCGCCGCCGAAGGCAAGCTCAGCATCGAGCGCACGAGCGGCACGCTCGCGGGGCCGCTGACGCTCGCGAACGTGCGCTATGCCGATCCCGCCGCGGGC
>DASZYR010000192.1:0-10937 GCA_035545255.1 Rhodanobacteraceae bacterium | reverse complement strand
TCGTCGACCTTCGCCGGCAGCGCGGGTTTTGCGGCAACTGTCGCGGCCGGCGCTGGCGCAGCCGCCGCCACGGCCGTGCGCGGCGGCGCAGCGGCGACCGGCGCCGGCAGCGGCAACGTCGGCTTCGGACCCGGCACCTCGACCGGCACGTGATCGGCCGTCGCGCGCGGCGCGGGTTTCGGCTCCGGCGGCGGCGCCGGCTTCGGTTCCGGCTTCGGCTGGGGCTTCGGCTCGGCCTTGGGCTCGGGTTTCGGCGGCTCGGCCGGCTTGTCCTCGACACGCACCAGCACGTTCTCGTAGAACCCGTCTTTCAGCACGACGTCGGCCGCGCCGCCGGCGCGGATCTTCGCGGCGATCCTCGCGTGCCATTCCTTCGGCGCCGTCACGACGACCCGCTTGCCCGATTGCGCGGCTTCGCGGCCGATCGCCGCGAATCGCGCGTTGCCCGCGCCGGACTGGAAGTCCGCGCCGGAAACGTCGACGTTCTGCTGCGCGAATGCCGGAGCCGCGACAAGAGCCGCGGCAAGCAACCACTTACGTCCTCTCATTTCGATCGCCCCATTCTCAAATCGCTGCGGCAGCACACGTTGCCGCCCGCTTGCCGATGATGCGCCGCCAGCCGGTGCGCACACGGCCCGGGCGACAATGCAAAGAGACTCGCGAGCGGCGATTCTCGTCGCGGCCGGCCGGACGGCATGTGCCAGAGGCCACGCCGCACTGCGCAGCGCCGCACGATTTCGCGTTCAGGCGAGCGTGCGACGCGCGAATTCAGCTCAACCGCCGGCGGAGCCGCCATGGATGCCTCCCTTCGTCAGCGCCTGCGCATCGAGGAGGCGCTGAAGCTCCTTGCGCGAAAGCCCGGTCGTCTCGAGTGCGACGTCGAGGATCGGCCGGCCTTCCTTGTATGCCTGCTTCGCCGTCGCCGCGCCCTTCTCGTAGCCGATGACCGGATTCAGCGCCGTCACGAGGATCGGATTGCGGTCGAGCGCCTCCTTGATGTGGTCCGTACGAACCTTGAATCCGGCGATCGCCTTGTCGGCGAGGAGCCTCGTCGAGCTCGAAAGGACCGCGATCGATTGCAGGAGATTGAGCGCGATGACCGGCAGCATGACATTGAGCTGGAAATTGCCGCTCTGTCCCGCGATCGTGATCGTCGCGTCGTTGCCGATGACCTGCGCGCAAACCATCGTCACCGCTTCGGGAATGACCGGATTGACCTTGCCCGGCATGATCGACGAGCCCGGCTGCAGCGCCGGAAGCTCGATCTCGCCAAGGCCGGCCAGCGGACCCGAGTTCATCCAGCGCAGGTCGTTCGCGATCTTCATGAGACTGCACGCGAGCGTCTTCAGCTGGCCCGACATCTCGACCGCGGCGTCCTGCGCGCTGATGCCTTCGAAGTAGTTCCCGGCCGATTCGAACCGGACGCCGGTCATGCGCGTCAGCTCTTTGGCGATCGCGGGGCCGAGCTTCGCGTCGGCGTTGATGCCGGTGCCGACCGCGGTGCCGCCCTGCGGCAGGCGGCAGAGGCGCTTCAGCGCGTCGCCGATGCGCTCGATGTCCGAGCGGATCTGCGCGGCCCAGCCGCCGAGCTCCTGGCCGAACGTGACCGGCATCGCGTCCATGAGATGCGTGCGGCCGGTCTTCGCGACGTTGCGAAGCTCGCGCGCGCGGCGCTCGAGCGTCTTGCGCAGATGCTCGAGCGCCGGCAGCAGCCGCTCGCTGACGCCGAGCGCGGCGCTCGTCTGGATCGCGGTCGGGATCACGTCGTTCGACGATTGCCCGTTGTTGACGTCGTCGTTCGGATGCACCCTCGCGCCCGACATCGCGGCGACGTGCGCGATGACCTCGTTCGCGTTCATGTTCGACGAGGTGCCCGAGCCCGTCTGGAACACGTCGATCGGGAAGTGCGCGTCGAACTCGCCGGCCGCGACGCGCTCGGCCGCCTTGCGGATCGCCTTCGCCTTCGTCTTCGGAAGATGCCCGAGATCGGCATTCGCCTGCGCCGCCGCGGACTTGATCAAGCCGAGCGCCCGAATGAACTCGCGCGGCATCGCGAGACCCGAGATCGGGAAATTGTCGACCGCGCGCTGCGTCTGCGCGCCGTACAGTGCCTTCGCCGGCACCTTCAGCTCGCCCATGCTGTCGCGTTCGACCCGATAGTCGCTCATTGTCGCCTCGATGGATGGAATGCAGGCCGGTAATTATAGCTGTCCCGTGTAGAATTACGGATTGCCGCAGCAGCACGCTACGGTTCCGCACCGGGTTTCGAAGCGATGTCGCACAGCGCGCTCACTGCCTTGTCTCCGCTCGACGGCCGCTACGCGGCGAAGGTCGAGAGCCTGCGTCCGATCTTCAGCGAGTACGGGCTCATGAAGCGTCGCGTGCTCGTCGAGGTGCGCTGGCTGCTCGCGCTCGCGGACGAAGCCCGAATCGCCGAAGTCGCGCCGTTCGCGCCGGCTTCGCGCGCGACGCTCGAGGCGATCGCGCGCGATTTCTCCGAGGACGACGCCGCGCGCATCAAGGCGATCGAGCGCACGACGAACCACGACGTCAAGGCCGTCGAATACTTCATCAAGGAGCGCATCGCCGGCGACGGCGAGCTCGCGAAGGCGAGCGAGTTCGTGCATTTCGCCTGCACGAGCGAGGACATCAACAACCTCGCCTATGCCCTGATGCTCCGTGACGCGCGCGCCGATGCGCTGCTGCCTTCGCTCGACGGCGTCATCGCGAAACTGCGCGATCTCGCGCACACACTCGCCACGCAGCCGATGCTCTCGCGCACGCACGGCCAGACCGCCTCGCCGACGACGCTCGGCAAGGAAATCGCGAACGTCGTCGCGCGGCTCGACCACCAGCGGAAGCAGATCGCGGCGGTCGAAATCGCCGGCAAGATCAACGGCGCCGTCGGCAACTACAACGCGCACGCGATCGCGTATCCCGACGTCGACTGGCTCCTGTTCTCGCGCCGCTTCGTCGAATCGCTCGGCCTCCGGTGGAACGCGTACACGACCCAGATCGAGCCGCACGACATGATCGCCGAGCTCGGCGACGCGATCCGGCGCGCGAACACCGTGCTGATCGATTTCGCGCGCGACGTCTGGGGCTACATCTCGCTCGGCTACTTCCGCCAGGCGCTGAAGGCCGGCGAAGTCGGCTCGTCGACCATGCCGCACAAGGTCAATCCGATCGACTTCGAGAACGCCGAAGGCAATTTCGGGATCGCGAATGCGCTGTTCGGCCATTTCTCGGAAAAGCTGCCGATCTCCCGCTGGCAGCGCGATCTCACCGACTCGACCGTGCTGCGTGCGCTCGGCATCGCGTTCGGCCATACGATCGTCGCGCTCGACGCGCTCTTGCGCGGCATCGGCAAGCTCCAGCCCGACGCCGCGCGCCTCGCGGCCGATCTCGACGCGAGCTTCGAAGTGCTCGCCGAAGCCGTGCAGACCGTGATGCGCCGCTACGGACTTCCGGAACCGTACGAGCAGCTGAAGGCGCTGACGCGCGGCGAGCGCATCACGCGCGAGACGATGAAAAAATTCGTCGAAGGCCTCGCGCTTCCAGACGACGCGAAGCAGCGCCTGCTCGCGCTGACTCCGGCGACGTACACGGGCATTGCCTGCAAATTGGCCGAAGAAATCTAGCGCGCCGCCGCATGGGACGCGAAGACTCGCGGTCCCCACTTCCGGAGCCTCCGATGCGCCGTCTCGCCCTCGCCTGCCTTGCTTTCGCCGCATTCACGGCCCACGAGGAAGCGAGCGCGACGCCCGCGTGCCGGCCCGGCGCGAAGTGGACCGACCCCGCTCCGCCGCTCAAGGTCTTCGGCAACACGTATTTCGTCGGCACGTGCGGGATCAGCGCGGTCCTCGTGACATCCGCCGACGGCGCCGTGCTGATCGACGCGGGCGTCGAGGAGGCCGCGCCGCTTGTCGAGGCGAACATTCGCGCAGCCGGTGTCGATCTCGACCGCGTGCGCTACATCCTGAATTCCCACGAACACCAGGATCACGTCGGCGGCCTCTCGGCAATCGCACGCGACACGCACGCGGCCGTTCTTGCGCGTGAGCCCGGCGCGACCGCGCTCGAACGCGGCAACGGCGGGCCGGGCGATCCGCAAATCCGTTCGACGAAGCCATTCGCTCCCGTCGCTCACGTGCAGCGAATCGCCGACGGCGATCACGTGAAGCTCGGCGCGATCGACATCACCGCGCACGCGACGCCCGCGCACACGCCGGGCAGCACGAGCTGGACGTGGATTTCGTGCGAAGGCGCCCGCTGCCTGCGCATGGCGTACGCCGACAGCCTGACCGCAATGTCGGACGAAGACTACCGATTCTCCGACGAAGCCGCGCATCCCGGCGTGCTCAGCGCGTTTCGCCGCAGCATCGCAGCAGTCGCCGCGCTTCCGTGCGACATCCTGCTGACGCCGCATCCCGACGCGAGCGATCTCTGGCACCGCGTCGGGCCCGAGGCGAGCGCAGCGCTCGTCGACGCCACCGCGTGCAAGCGCTACGCGGCGACGGCGACGCGGAATCTCGACGCCCGCATCGCGCGCGAAAGAGGAATGGCGAAACCGTGATCGAAGTCTGCGCGAACGCGAAAGAGCTTCTCGGCATGCCGCCCGCAAGGTTCCTGCGCGACTGCTGGCAGAGGCGTCCGCTGCTCGTGCGGCGTGCGTTTCCCGCTTTCGCCGATCCGCTGACGCCGAACGATCTCGCCGGCCTCGCCTGCGAGCCGTCGGCGCTCGCCCGCATCGTGGCGCACGACGCGAAGCGCGATCGCTGGACGCTGCGTACGGGGCCGTTCGCTCCCGCCGATTTCGGCAAGCTCCCGAAACGCGACTGGACGCTGCTCGTGCAGGACGTCGACAAATGGGACGCCGACGTGCGCGCGCTGCTCGCGTGCTTCGGCTTTCTGCCGAACTGGCGCATCGACGACGTCATGATCAGCTACGCGGTCGACGGCGGCTCGGTCGGCGCCCACGTCGATCAGTACGACGTGTTCCTCCTGCAAGGTCTCGGGCAGCGGCGCTGGTCCATCAGCACCGATCCGGGCGCGCCGATGGCATTCCGCGACGACGCCGACATCAAGCTGCTGCGCGAATTCGCGCCGACCGACTCGTGGGTGCTCGGGCCCGGCGACATGCTCTATCTCCCGCCGGGCGTGCCGCATCACGGCGTCGCGATCGGCGAGTGCCTCACGTACTCGATCGGCATGCGCGCGCCCTCGCGCGCCGAACTGCTCGTCGATTTCGCGGAGACGTTCGCGGCCGGGTGGCCGGAAGACGAGCGCTTCGGCGACGCGGACCTCGCCCCGACGGACGGCCACGGCGAGATCGACGACGCGGCGTTCGCGCGCGTGTTGCGCGCGATGCCGTGGCTGCGCGTCTCGCCGGCCCCGAAGGAAGGGGCAAGACGCGCAACGGAAACCGACGCCGGCCCGGGGGCCATCGACGCGTCGATGTTTCGTGCATGGTTCGCGTCGTACATCACGCGCTACCGCAGCACGCTCGCCGCCGTCCCGCGTGCGCGCCGGATCGCCGACGCCGAGCTCGCGCGCAGGGCCGCGCACGATGCTGACGCCGTGCGCAATCCGTGGTCGCGCGCCGCGTGGTTCCGGAGCGGCCGCGACGCGCGCCTTTTCGTCTCCGGCGCGGAATTCGCCTGCTCCGTCGCATTCGCGCGCCTCATCGGCACCGGCGCGCCGTTTCCGCTTGCGCGAATCGTCGCGGCGCGCGATCGTCGGGTCTTGCGAGCGCTCGTCGATGCCGGCCATCTCAGCCTCTCGGCGGCGCACCGGAGCAGGCGATGATCCGCGACGATCTCATCATCGATTCTTTCCGCGTCGAGCCCGCCGACTGGACGACCGACTCCGAGGCGCTCCGCGCCGTACGCGATCCGGTCTTCGTCGACGAGCAGAAAGTGCCCGCCGAGGACGAGAGCGACGCGTTCGATCCGCTGTCGCGGCACGTCCTCGCGCGCGATGCGGAAAACCGGCCGATCGGCACCGGCCGGCTTTCGCCCGAACGCGTGATCGGCCGCATGGCCGTGCTGCGGGAATGGCGCGGACGCGGAGTCGGCGCGGCGCTCCTCGGCGCCCTTCTCGATCAGGCGCGCGCGCAGGGCTATCCCGCGGTCGAGCTGCACGCGCAGACGCACGCGATTCCTTTTTACGAGAAATTCGGCTTTGCCGCGTACGGCGAGACGTTCGACGAATGCGGAATCCTGCATCGCAGGATGCGCGTCGAGCTGGCGCCGGCCGATGCGCGCACGTTCGCGCCGCTGGCGCCGAAGCCGGAGGCGATCCTGCTCGTCGCGAGCGACCGCGACGAGGCGATCGCGGCGATCGCCGCATTGCTGGCGGACGCGCGCCACGAGATCGCGATCTACACGCGCGATCTCGATCCCGCGCTGCTCGACGTTCCGCCGATCCTCGACGCGATCAAGCGCATCGCGCTCTCGGGCCGCGGCGCGCGCGTGCGCGCGATCGTGCACGAGCCGCGCAAGGCGATCGCCGACGGCCATCGCCTGATCGCTCTCGCGCAGCGCCTGCCGAGCCTCGTCGAGCTGCGGGTGCCGCAGGAGGAAACCGACCGGCAGTATGCGTCGGCCTTCGTCGTCAATGACCGGCGCGGTTATGTGTTTCGCCCGCTCGCGAGCCGTAGCGAGGGAGAAGGCTCGACCTACGCGCCGGGCCGGCATGCGCAGCTGCGCGAGTATTTCGATCAGGTGTGGGAGCGATCCGTGCCGAGCGAGGAGCTCCGTCAGCTTGCCTTGTAGCTCGCGGCCGCTCGCCATACGACTCGCGAAAGCGGGACCCGCGCCCTGGCTCCAGCCGCCGGCTGACGCTGGCTCCCGCTTTCGTGGAGACGACGGGATTGCATCGTGCTGCACGGGGCGCGGCATGCTGCGATGGCATTGATAACCGTTCCGCAGCAACCAGATTTCCGTTTGCGGCGACGCAGCACACCCGCGCCCCGAGCGGCTATAATCCGGAAGTTTCCCCTGCCGCTCGGCAGGCCGGTTCTGGCGTGTTGACGCGGCGCGCATCGGCGCGCCTTTTCGTCTCGATGGTGTGAGAGTGAGCGCGAATCTTCTCCAGCAGTTCCAGGCGTCCTCGCCGATCTCCGGCGGCAACGCCGCCTTCGTCGAAGGCCTCTACGAGCAGTATCTCGCCGATCCCGCGTCCGTCAGCGCCGAATGGCGGTCGTATTTCGACGCGCTGAAAGGCCGCGAGGCCGGCGACGTGCCGCATTCGGCGGTGATCGCGCGCATCGAAAGCCTGCAGCGGATGAACGGGCACGCCTACGCGGCGATGGCGGCACCGGTGGCCGGCGCGGCGGCGCAGAAACAGGCCGGCGTGCTGAAGCTCGTCACCGCGTACCGCTCGCGAGGGCATCTGGCCGCTCGGCTCGATCCGCTCGATCTGGAGCACACGTTCCCGGCGTCCGATCTCGAAGCGATCGGCCTCCTGCCGCGTCCGTCCGCGCCGGATCTCGATCCTTCGTTCCACGGCCTTGCCGAAAGCGATCTCGATACCGAGTTCTCGACGGGATCGCTCGCCGGGCCGCAGCGCCTCAAGCTCCGCGATCTGGTCGCGCTCCTGAAGGCGACCTACGCGAGCACGATCGGCGCGGAGTTCATGCACATCTCCGACGCCGAGCAGCGCCGCTGGGTGCACGAGCAGCTCGAGCGCGCCGGCGGCCGGTTCGGATTCACGGCCGGGGAAAAGAAGCGCATCCTCGAAAAACTCGCTCAGGCGGACGGGCTGGAGCGTTACCTGCACACGAAATACGTCGGCCAGAAGCGCTTCTCGCTCGAAGGCGGCGACAGCCTGATCCCGCTGCTCGACGAGCTCGTCAATCGCGGCGGGGCCGACGGCATGAACGACATGGTGCTCGGCATGGCGCATCGCGGGCGCCTCAACGTGCTCGTCAACGTGCTCGGCAAGCCGCCGCAGAAGCTCTTCGCCGAGTTCGACGGCAAGTTCGACCATCCGGACGATCCCGCGCACTCGGGCGACGTCAAGTACCACCTCGGCTTCAGCGCGAACGTGAGGACGCCGGGCCGCACCGTGCATCTCGCGCTCGCGTTCAATCCCTCGCATCTGGAGATCGTCGATCCGGTCGTGGCCGGCTCCGTTCGCGCGCGCCAGGTGCATCGCCGCGACGAGGCGCGCGAGCACGTCGTTCCGGTGCTGATCCACGGCGACGCGTCGTTCGCGGGCCAGGGCGTCATCATGGAATTGCTCAACATGTCGCAGGCGCGCGGGTTCTGCGTCGGCGGCACGATCCACGTCGTCGTCAACAACCAGGTCGGCTTCACGACGTCGAATCCGCACGATGCGCGCTCGACGCTGTACTGCACCGACGTCGCCAAGATGGTCAACGCGCCGGTCTTCCACGTGAACGGCGATGATCCCGAGGCGGTGCTGTTCGTTACGCGGCTCGCGTTCGACTTCCGCCAGAAGTTCAAGCGCGACGTCGTCATCGATCTCGTCTGCTATCGCCGCCACGGCCACAACGAGGCCGACGAGCCCGCGGCGACGCAGCCCTTGATGTACCAGGTCATCCGCGCGCGCCCGACGCTGCGCGAGCTCTACGCGAAAGATCTCGCCGCCGAGGGCATCGTCGGCGAGGCCGATGCGCAGGCGCTCGTCGACGACTATCGCAAGAAGCTCGAGGCCGGCACGCCGATCGCGAATCTCGATCCCGATTTCAAGGACGAGTTCGCGGTCGACTGGACGAAGCACCTCGGCGCCACGCTCGACCAGAGCGTGAAGACCGGTGTCGCGAAGGAGAAGCTTGCCGAGCTCAACCGCAAGATCCTGACCCTGCCCGCCGGCGTCACCGCGCATCCGCGCGTCGCGAAGATCTACGACGACCGCGTCAGGATGGCGGCCGGCGAGCAGCCGATGGACTGGGGCTTCGCCGAGAATCTCGCCTACGCGACGCTCGTCGCCGACGGCTACGACCTGCGTCTCGTCGGACAGGATTCCGGGCGCGGCACGTTCTTCCATCGCCACGCGGTGATCCACGATCAGAAGAGCGGCGGCGACTACGTTCCGCTCGAGACCGTGCGCGAATCGGCGAACGTCTCGATCGTCGACTCGCTCCTGAGCGAGGAGGCCGTCATGGCGTTCGAGTACGGCTACTCGACCGCGGAGCCCCGCACGCTGAACCTCTGGGAAGCGCAGTTCGGCGATTTCGCGAACGGTGCGCAGGTCGTCATCGACCAGTTCATCTCTTCGGGCGAAGCGAAGTGGGATCGCCTGTCCGGCCTCGTGCTGCTGCTTCCGCATGGCTACGAAGGACAAGGCCCTGAGCACAGCTCGGCGCGTCTGGAGCGCTATCTGCAGCTCTGCGCGCTCGAGAACATGCAGGTCTGCGTGCCGACGACGCCCGCGCAGATGTTCCACATGCTGCGCCGGCAGATGCTGCGCGACGTGCGGAAGCCGCTCGTCGTCATGACGCCGAAGTCGCTGCTGCGGCACAAGCTCGCGGTTTCATCGCTCGACGATCTCTCGAAGGGCACGTTCCAGCTCGTGATTCCCGACTCGACCGCGAAATCCGGCAAGAAGGTGCGCCGCGTCGTGCTCTGCTCGGGCAAGGTCTATTACGATCTCGTCGAGGATGCGGCGAAGCGCAAGATCGACGACGTCGCGATCGTGCGCGTCGAGCAGCTCTACCCGTTCCCGCGCAAGGAAGTCGCCGCCGAGCTCGAGCGCTATCCCGGCGCGAAGGAAGTCGTCTGGTGCCAGGAAGAGCCGATGAACCAGGGCGCGTGGTACCAGATCACGCACCATCTGCACGCCTGCATCTCGCCGGATCAGTCGCTGACGTACGCGGGCCGCGCGCGCTCGCCGGCGCCGGCTTGCGGGCATCTCGCGACACACGTCGCCGAGCAGGCGAAGCTCGTCGAGCAGGCGCTGGTGGCGGCTCCGGGCGATGCGACGACGTCGGCGGAATGAACATCGCGACGTCACACGCATCGTCATCCCGGCGAAAGCCGGGATCCATTTTTTATTTCCACGTAAAAGCGAAAATGGGTTCCGGCTTTCGCCGGAACGACGTTCAGAGAACAACGAGCGCCTGACAAGGGATTTCCCATGACGATCGAAGTCAAAGTGCCGGTGCTGCCGGAATCCGTCTCCGACGCCACGATCGCGAGCTGGCACAAGAAGCCGGGCGATGCGGTCAAGCGCGACGAGAATCTCGTCGACCTCGAGACCGACAAGGTCGTGCTCGAAGTGCCCGCGCCGGCCGACGGCGTGCTGAAGGAGATCAAGCAGGACACCGGCGCGACGGTCACGAGCCAGCAGCTGCTCGCGATCATCGAGGAAGGCGCCGCCGCTGCCGCGCCCGCGAAGGCACAAGCGCCAGCGAAAACCGCCGCGCCTGCGCCGGCCGCTCCCGCGGAGACCGGCTCGAAGCCGCCGAGCCCCGCGCCGATTCCGCCATCGAAGGCCTCCTCGCAGGAGGGCGACGACGTTCCCGCGAAGGGCGTCGCCGATCTCTCGCCGGCTGGCCGCCGCGTCGCGACCGAGAACCGGATCGATCCTGCACAGGTTTCCGGCACGGGCCGCGACAGCCGCGTGACGAAGGAGGACCTCGTCAACTACATGCGCGGCGCGCCCGCGCCGGCATCTTCGTCCGCGCCGACCGCGAAGGCCGCGCCCGCCGGCGCGCGCCCCGAAGAGCGCGTCGCGATGACGCGCATGCGCACGAAGATCGCCGAGCGGCTGATGCAGTCGAAGAACTCGATCGCGATGCTGACCTCGTTCAACGAGATCAACCTCGCGAAAGTCGCCGCGATGCGCAAGGAGCTCGGCGAGCAGTTCGAGAAGACGAACGGCATCAAGCTCGGCTACATGAGCTTCTTCGTCAAGGCCGCGTGCGAGGCGCTGAAGCGTCATCCGATCGTCAACGCGTCGGTCGACGG
>DASZYR010000191.1:0-11900 GCA_035545255.1 Rhodanobacteraceae bacterium | reverse complement strand
CCGCCGGACGGCATGATCTTGATGACGTCGGCACCGTCCTTGTAATGCTGGCGGACGGCCTTCCACGCGTCGTCGACGCCGTTGATGATGCCGACCTTCGGGCCGGGATCTCCGGCGAGATCCTTGCGATAGCCGTCGGTGCCGTCGGCGTGGCCGCCGGTCGAGCCGATCGCCTGCGCGGCCGTGAAGATGCGCGGGCCTGGCACGATGCCGGCGTTGATCGCGTTGCGCAGCGAGATCGATTCGCCCTCGTTGTCGCCGAGGTTGCGAACGGTCGTGAAGCCGGCGTCGAGCGTGCGGCGCGCGTAGACCGTCGAGCGGATCGCATAGTCGGCGACGTTCCAGCGGAACTGGTCGGTGTAGCCGGTCGGGCTCGTCTCGCCCGTGAGGTGCGTGTGGCTGTCGATGAGGCCGGGAAGGCAGGTCGCGCTGCCGAGCTCGATGACTTGCGCCCCCGGCGCGTCGGAGCGGCCGGGCTTGACCTCCTTGATGCGCTTGCCGTCCGTGACGATCGTCGTCTCGCCGAGGAGCTTGCCGGCGTTCGCGTCGAAGAGATGGCCGCAGTGCAGGGCGAAGGCGGTCGCCGGGCCTTCGGCGGCGAGGGCGGGAGCCGCCGCGAACGCGGCGAGCAGCAGCAGCGGTTTCGTCGTGGTCATTGGCTTAAGCCCGGCTGAAGTCCGGCGAGTGTAGCCATTAGCGCCGCTGTTGCCAGCACCTGGTTCGCTTCGAATCTCGCGGTCACCTCTCCCGCAAGCGGGAGAAGGGACCGCTTTGGCCGGCGCTTCGGCTTTTCACGCCTCCAGCGCTGGGTTAGTCTCGTTTCCCTTTTTCACGGATGGCTCCGCGCCGCTCGGCGCGCCTCACCGATGCAGGAAACCTACGATCCCAAGGCGGTCGAAGCCGCCGCGCAAGCGTTCTGGAACGAGACGCGCGCCTACGTCGTCGACGAGAAATCGCCGAAGCCGAAGTTCTATTGCCTGTCGATGCTGCCGTATCCATCCGGCGCGCTGCACATGGGCCACGTGCGCAACTACACGATCGGCGACGTGATCTCGCGCTACCAGCGCATGCAGGGAAAGAACGTGCTGCAGCCGATGGCCTGGGACGCATTCGGCCTTCCGGCCGAGAACGCGGCGATCAAGAACGACACCGCGCCGGCGAAGTGGACTTACGCGAACATCGAGCACATGCGCGCCCAGCTCGCCACGCTCGGCTACGCAATCGACTGGTCGCGCGAGTTCGCGACCTCGAAGCCCGATTACTACGTGCACGAGCAGCGCATGTTCGTGCGTCTCTTCAAGAAGGGTCTCGCATACCGCAAGCAGGCGGTCGTCAACTGGGATCCGGTCGACCAGACCGTGCTCGCGAACGAGCAGGTCGTCGACGGCCGCGGCTGGCGCACCGGCGCGATCGTCGAGAAGCGCGAAATCCCGCAGTGGTTCCTCAAGATCACCGCGTACGCCGACGAACTGCTCGAAGGCCTCGACCGCATGCCCGGCTGGCCCGATGCGGTCAAGATCATGCAGCGCAACTGGATCGGGCGCTCGGAAGGCCTCGAGATCGATTTCGCCGTCAAGGGCGAGACGGAGCCGCTTCGCATCTTCACGACGCGGCCCGACACGCTGATGGGCGCGACCTATCTCGCGATCGCGGCCGAACATCCGCTCGCGCAGAAGGCCGCGAAGGAAAAGCCGCTCGTTGCCGCGTTCGTCGAGGAATGCCGTCACGGCGGCACGGCCGAAGCCGACATCGAGACGCAGGAGAAGAAAGGCATCGACACCGGCCTCGTCGCGATCCATCCGGTCACCGGCGAGGAATTGCCGATCTGGATCGCGAACTTCGTGTTGATGGGCTACGGCACCGGCGCGGTCATGGCCGTGCCGGCGCACGACCAGCGCGATTGGGAATTCGCGACGAAATACGATCTTCTCATCAGGATGGTCGTCGTCAGCGACGCCGTGCGCGACGCGATCAGCGAGCTTGGACGCGACGCCGCGAAGAATCCCGACGCGATGAGCGCCGCGCTCGGCGAGAGCCGCGCGATCGACGTCTACGAACCCGCCGCGGCCGAGAGCATCGTCGAGGCGTTCGAGCGCGACATCGTCGAGAAAGGCGCGTTCACCGAATACGGCTGGCTCGTGAACTCGGGCGAGTACGACGGGCTCGACTACCGGGGCGCGTTCGACGCGCTTGCGAAGCGCTTCGAGGAAACCGGCGCCGGCACGCGACGCGTCAACTATCGCCTTCGCGACTGGGGCGTCTCGCGCCAGCGCTATTGGGGCTGCCCGATCCCGATCGTCTATTGCGCGAGATGCGGCGCGGTGCCGGTCCCCGAAGATCAGCTGCCGGTCGTGCTGCCCGAGGATGTCGAGTTCACCGGTGTGCGCTCGCCGATCAAGTCCGATCCCGAGTGGCGCAAGACGACCTGTCCCGACTGCGGCGGGCCGGCCGAGCGCGAGACCGACACGTTCGACACGTTCATGGAGTCGAGCTGGTACTACGCGCGCTACACGAGCCCCGGTGCGGCCGACATGATCGACGCGCGCGCGAACTACTGGCTGCCGGTCGACCAGTACATCGGCGGCATCGAGCACGCGATCCTGCATCTTCTTTATTTCCGCTTCTTCCACAAATTGCTGCGCGACGAAGGGCTCGTGAGCTCCGACGAGCCCGCGACGAATCTGCTGTGCCAGGGCATGGTCATCGCCGAGACGTTCTATCGGGATGGCGAAGCGTCGACGCGGGAGCTCCGGCCGGACGGAACGGAAACAACGACCGTCACGGCGGTACGGACGTGGATCAACCCGGCCGACGTCGAGATCCGGCGCGACGAGCGTGCGCGCGTCGTCGGCGCCGTGCTGAAATCCGACGGCCAGCCGGTCGAGATCGGCGGCATCGAGAAGATGTCGAAGTCGAAGAACAACGGCGTCGATCCACAGTCGATGGTCGGGAAGTACGGCGCCGACACGGTGCGATTGTTCTCGATGTTCGCAGCGCCGCCGGATCAGTCGCTCGAATGGAACGAGGCCGGCGTCGAAGGCATGGCGCGCTTCCTGCGCCGGTTCTGGCGCGAGGTGACGTCGCACGCGGCGAATCCGGATCATCCGGTTGTCGATGCTTCGGCATTGAATGCCGCGCAGAAGACGCTGCGCCGCCAGGTCCACGAGACGATCCAGAAGGTTTCCGACGACATCGGCCGCCGCTACGCGTTCAACACCGCGATCGCGGCGCTGATGGAACTCTTGAATGCGGTCTCGAAGTTCGACGATGCGAGCGAATCGGGCCGCGCGGTGCGCCATGAAGCGCTCGAAGCGATGGTGCTGCTGCTGAATCCCGTGACGCCGCACATCTCGCACGCGCTCTGGCAGGTGCTCGGGCACTCGATCGGGCCGGGACCGCTCGACGATCGGCCGTGGCCGAACGTCGACACGGCCGCGCTTGCGAAGGACGCGGTGACGCTCGCCGTTCAGGTCAACGGCAAGCTGCGCGGCACGATCGACGTTCCTGTCTCGGCACCGCGCGAAGAGATCGAGCGCATGGCGCTGGCGGAGCCGAAGGTCGCGGACTTCATCGGCGGCGCGACGCCGAAGAAGGTGATCGTCGTGCCCGGCAAGATCGTGAACGTGGTTATCTGACGTCGTCCCCGCGAAAGCGGGGACCCAGCGCCTTTTTCTCGATCGACATCAAAACGAAGTCACTGGGTCCCCGCTGGGACGACGAGAACATGACCCCGATCCTCTACTGTCATCGCGAATCCGGCCACAGCTACAAGGTCGCGCTCGCACTGACGCTCATGGACGTCCCGTTCGAGCAGCGCGCGGTCGATCTCAACCTGCCGCGCGACGAGCGTCCCGCCGATTTCCGCCAAGCCTCGCTGTTCGGCGAAGTGCCCGCATTCGTCGACGAGGACGGCCTCGCCGTCACGCAGTCGAACGCGATCCTCGACCACGTCGCGCGTCGCTACGGCAAGCTCGACGGCACGACGCCGGCGACGCGGACGCGCGTGCGCGAATGGCTCGCCTGGGAAGCGAACCGCATCGCGATGAGCTTGCCGCACCTGCGCTTCTCGCGCCGGTTCACGCCGGCGGGCGAAACGCTCGAGACCTACTGGACCGGCCGCATGCGCGCCGATCTCGACCGGCTCGATCGCGCGCTCGGCAAAAACACGTTCCTCGCGGGCGATGCGCCGACGATCGCGGACATGTCCTGCTGCGGATATCTCTTCTGGGCCGATCAGGCCGAGGTCGATCTGACGCGCTGGCCGGCCGTCGTCGCCTGGCTCGAACGCATCCGTTCGCTGCCGCGCTTCAAAGCGCCGTATGATCTCCTCGACGATCGCTTCCCGATCCGCCCCGGAACCCGCACATGATCCTGCGCCGCCTCAGCCTTGCGATGCTCGCCGTGTTCGCCTTCGTCGCGGCCGGCTGCGGCTTTCATCTGCGCAAGGAAGCGAGCCTTCCGGCGAGCATGAAGAAGGTGCATATCCAGATCGCCGATCCGTCGAGCCCGCTCGCGAAGGATCTCGCCAAGGCGCTGCCGCGCTCGGGCGTCGAGATCGTCGATGCGGTCGTGCCCGGCGTCGCGGTCATGAACATCAGCGCGAACGCGATCTCGACCGACGTGCTTTCGGTCGGCGGCAACGCGCGCGCGACCGAATATTCGCTGCGCTACCACGTAGAGCTCGAAGTGCAGGACGCGGCCGGCACGTCCCTCCTGCCGAAGCAGACGATCGAGCTTTCGCGTGATTTCACGTTCGACGCGAGCCAGGCGCTCGGCGTCGCGGCGGAGATCGATCTCCTGACGCAGGAGCTGCAGCGCGACATGACGCAGACGATCCTGCGCAGGCTCGAAGCGATGGCGAAGGCCGGCAACTGATTTTCCCTTTCCCGCAAGCGGGAAAGGGAAAGCGAGGTTTGCCACCTCTCCCGCTTGAGGGAGAGGTCGACGCGCGAGGCGCGGCGGGTGAGGCAATTCGGAGCGAGGCGCTCGATTCGTCACGTCGAACCACCTTGCCCTCGCCCCGACTCTCTCGAGGTGAAAAAGCGGAAGCGACGTACAATCGCGTCATGTCGACTTCTTTAGCCGTTTTCCGCAAGCAGCTCGCAAGCGGCGAGCTTGCGCCGGCCTGCCTCGTCGCCGGCGCCGAGCACCTGCTCGTCATCGAGGCCGCCGACGCGCTGCGTGCGAGGGCTCGCGAGCTCGGCTACGCGGAGCGTGAAGTGCTCGATGTCGAAAGCGGCTTCGACTGGAACCGTCTCGCCGATGCGGGGCGGGAGCTTTCGCTGTTCGCGACCCGCAAGCTGATCGATCTCAGGCTGCCGACCGGCAAGCCCGGCAAGGACGGCAGCGCGGCGATCGCCGCGTTCTGTGAGTCGCCGCCGCCGGATACGGTGCTGCTGGTCACCGCGAACGACTGGAGCAAGGCCCACGAAGGCGCGTGGGTGCGTGCGATCGAGCAGGCCGGCGTGTTCGTGCCCGTCTGGCCGCTGAAGCGCGACGAATTGCCGGGCTGGATCGGCGCGCGTATGGCGAGCCGCGGCGTTGCCGCGACGCCGGACGCGATCGCGTGGCTCGCCGATCGCGTCGAAGGCAACCTGCTCGCGGCAGCGCAGGAGATCGACAAGCTCGCCTTGCTCGCGGACGGCGCGACGCTCGACGTTGCCGCGCTCGAGGCGAGCGTCGCCGACGATGCGCGCTACGACGCGTTTCGCCTGACCGACGCCGCGATCGGCGGCGATGCGGCGCGCGCGCTGCGCATCGTCGCTGGCCTGCGCGCCGAAGGCGAGGAGCTCATTCCGCTGCTTGGCTGGCTGCTGAATCAGCTGCATCTGCTGCTGCGTCTTTCGGCGAGCGGCGCGAACGCCGCGGCGTTCCGCGCCGAGCGCATCTGGCCGGCAAGGGAGGGAATGTATCGACGCGCGCTGAAAGCGGCGGACGGCGCGCATTGGGAACGCTGCCTCGCGCAAGCCGCGCGCATCGACGGCATCGCGAAAGGCCAGCAGCTCGATGCCGCGGGGCGATCCTGGGGCGATGCGTGGCGCGAGCTCGAACGCCTCGTCGCTGCGATCGCGAGTCCGCGCGCCGGCGCGGAGCTTCTTGCATGACGGCGGCGGGAGAGCCCACGCCGATGCACGTGCCGTGACGCGGCCGCTCGCCATCCTCGGCGGCACGTTCGACCCCGTGCACAACGCGCATCTGCGCGTCGCCTGGGAAGCTTGCGAGCTGCTCGACGCGGAAGTGCGCCTCGTGCCGGCCAGCGTGCCGCCGCATCGCGATCAGCCGGTCGCGAGCGCGGCCGAGCGCGCGGCGATCCTGCGCGCCGCACTGAAAGGGCAGGACCGACTCGTCGCGGACGAGCGTGAGCTGCGGCGCGACGGTCCTTCGTGGACGATCGATACGCTGATCGAGCTTCGCGAAGAGATCGGCGCTGAACGCCCGCTTGTTCTGCTCGTGGGTGCCGACGCGTTCCTCGGGTTGCCGTCCTGGCATCGCTGGACCGAGCTTTTCGACTACGCGCACATCGGCGTCCTGACGCGACCCGGCAACGAGATAGCGACGTTGCCGACCGAGCTTCGCATCAAGATCGCGTCGCGCCGCACGAGCGATCCGAACGCCATCGCATCCTCGCCCGCGGGTCGCGTGCTGCCGATGCCGGTGACGCCGCTCGAGATCTCGGCGACGCAAATACGCGACGTGCTCGCGTCGGGTGGCGAGCCGCGCTATCTCATGCCTGATGCCGTGCTTGCCGATCCGGACCTGCTCGCGCCGTATCGCGTCTAGCGATGCTTCGCCGGAGGCTTCGTGCGTTTGGGCCGATCGAATCCCGCGGGCTTTGCAAATGAACCCGGTTTCTTCGTCTTCGGCACGAACGGCTTGCGCGGATGGTGCGTCTTGTGCGTGCCGCCGTCTTCGCCGCCGCGCGTGATGCGAAGCTGCTGACCCGATACCCAGACCTTCTTGAGATGCTTGAACACGTCCGACGGCATGCCTTCGGGCAGGTCGACGAAGCTGTGATCGTCGCGGATGTCGACGCGGCCGATGTGCTTCGCGTCGAGGCCGGCTTCGTTTGCGATCGCGCCGACGATGTTGCCGGGCTTGACGCCGTGGTCGTGGCCGACTTCGATGCGGAAGGTTTCGAAGCCTTGCTCGGGTTCGCCGCGCGGCGGCTTGCGCTCTCGCATCGGACGCTCGCGTTCCGCAACCTCGTCGTTCCCGTGGAGGCGGGAACCCAGCGCCTTTTCTTCAGATCGCGGAGCAAAGTCGCTGGGTTCCCGCCAGCGCGGGGACGACGAAGAGGCTTCATCGCGCGCCGCACCGCGCCCGTCATCCCGGCGAAAGCCGGGATCCATTTTGCTTTGGCGGTCCGAAGAGCCCATGGATCCCGGCTTTCGCCGGGATGACGGCGAGGGGGCGCGTTCGCCTTCCTCACGACGTTCGAATCGCTCGACCCGCTCGCGCCTCTCCGGAGCGCGCAGCAGGAACGGCGCATTGCCCTGCACGAGTTTCGCGAGCGCCGCCGCGATCTCGACCGCGGGCACGTTCTGTTCGTTCTCGTACTGCTCGATGAGCTGCCGGAACACGCCGAGATCGTCTTCGCGAGCGAGCGTCTCGCCGATGCGTTCCTTGAACTTCGCGACGCGCCGGTCGTTGACGACTTCGACGCTCGGCAGCTGCATCTCCTCGATCGGCTGGCGGGTCGCGCGCTCGATCGTCTGCAGGAGGCGCTTCTCGCGCGGCGTCACGAAAAGGATCGCCTCGCCGCTGCGGCCCGCGCGGCCGGTGCGGCCGATGCGATGCACGTAGGCTTCGGTGTCGTACGGGATGTCGTAGTTCAGCACGTGGCTGATGCGCTCGACGTCGAGCCCGCGCGCCGCGACGTCGGTCGCGACGAGGATGTCGAGCTTGCCGTCGCGCAGCTGCTGGATCGTGCGCTCGCGCTGCGCCTGCACGATGTCGCCGTTGATCGCGGCCGCCGAAAACCCGCGCGCCTGCAGGCGTTCCGCAAGCTCCTCGGTCGCCTGTTTCGTGCGCGCGAAGACCAGCATCGCGTCGAACGGCTCGGCTTCGAGGATGCGCGTCAGCGCGTCGAGCTTGTGCAGTCCGCTGACGTACCAGTAACGCTGGCGGATGTTCGCGGCGGTCGTCGTCTTCGCCTTGATCGTGATCTCGACCGGATCGCGAAGGTAGGTCTGCGCAATGCGCCGGATCGGCGCCGGCATCGTCGCCGAGAAGAGCGCGATCTGCCGCGTCGGCGGCGTCTTCTTGAGTACGGCCTCGACGTCGTCGATGAACCCCATGCGCAGCATCTCGTCGGCTTCGTCGAGCACGAGCGTCGTCAATTGCGAAAGATCGAGCGAACCGCGCTCGAGGTGATCGATGACGCGCCCCGGCGTGCCGACGACGACGTGTGCGCCGCGCTTCAATCCGGAAAGCTGCGGGCCGTAGCTCTGTCCGCCGTAGATCGGCAGTACGTGGAATCCCGGGAGCTTCGACGCGTAGCGCTGGAACGCCTCGGCCACCTGGATCGCGAGCTCGCGTGTCGGCGCGAGCACGAGCGCCTGCGGCTTCGTCTTCGCAAGATCGAGGCGCGCGAGGATCGGCAGCGCGAACGCGGCGGTCTTGCCGGTGCCGGTCTGCGCCTGGCCGAGAACGTCGCGGCCTTCGGAGAGCGGCGGGATCGTCGCGGCCTGGATCGGCGATGGCGCTTCGTAGCCGACGTCGGCCAGCGTGGCGAGCAGCGCATCGCCAAGACCGAGGTCGGCGAAAGTGACGGCGGCGGAATCTTCGGGCGGGGACGACATGCGGAACGGAGGGACATCGCAAGGCAGGACAAGGCGTGAGTGTATCGCGCATGCCGCATGTGCCGCGGCTGAAAGCCGAATACTCCCGTTGCGCACGGCGCCATCGGAACGGCACCTGGCGCGCATGGCTTGGCCAACCACCGGATTCACGAGGACGATTCCGCTTCGCAACGCCGATCCCGCTCGCGCTTTCCCTCGGGAACCCGACGATGGGCCGGCCGATCGCTGCAACACCACGGTCAGGGAATTCGGCCTATACTGGGTTCGCGCCGATCATGGCGCATGGCATGCCAGAGGTCGCCTCCACTTGGCCACGTCGGAAAAGCGCATCCGGCCGCGCAAGGCCGGAACTCCCGAAGCCGGAAAGTCCCCCGCCGCTCGCAAGACCTCCGCCCGATCCGCAAAACCGAAGCCGAAGCCGAAAGCGGCGCCGGTCAAGGCGCCGAAGACGCCTCGAACCCGCAAGAAGATCTCCGCGCCTGCGCAGGCGCCCGATCGGCTCCGCACGATCGTGCTCGCCGCGCTCGACGACCTGAAAGCCCGCGACGTGCGCGAGATCGACGTGCGCGGCAAGAGCTCGGTGACCGATCTCCTCGTCGTCGCGAGCGGAACCTCGTCGCGGCACGTGAAGTCGATCGCCGACGAAGTCGTGAAGAAGGCCAAGCAGGCCGGCCTGCCGCCGATCGGCGTCGAAGGACAGCGCGAGGCCGAATGGGTGCTCGTCGACCTCGGCGACATCGTCGTCCACGTGATGCTGCCGCGCACGCGCGAGTTCTACGGCCTCGAACGGCTGTGGACGGTCGGCGACGAGATGCCGGCCGCGCTCGCGGGCTGAGCCGTTTCGCGCGATGCGCGCGCGGCTGATCGCCGTCGGCGAGCGCATGCCCGCCTGGGTCGCCGACGGTTTTGCCGAATACAAGAAGCGTCTCTCGCGCGAGCTGCCGCTCGATCTCGTCGAGATCAAGCTCGGCGCGCGCGGCAAAGGACGCGATCCGGCGCGCGCGATCGCCGATGAAGGCGCCGCCGTGCGCACCGCGCTGCCGAAAGACGCGCACGTCGTCGCGCTCGACGGCCGCGGACCGGCATGGTCCAGCGAACAACTCGCGGCGGAGCTGAAGCGCTGGCGCATGCAAGGCCGCGATCTCGCATTCCTGATCGGCGGTCCGGAAGGTCATGCGGCCGACGTGCTCGCCGCCGCGCATCAGCGCTGGTCGCTCGGCCCCTTGACGCTGCCGCACATGCTCGTGCGGCTCGTCGTCGCCGAGCAGCTTTATCGGGCGGCGACGATGCTGGCGGGGCATCCGTATCATCGGGCGTGAACCGCTCGTTTGCAGTCATTTCGGCGAAAGCCGGAATCCATTTTGCTTTTGCGCAGGAGCAAAATGGGTCACGGCGTTTGCCGGGACGACGGTGTCGGGGCACATCGCGCGATGATTTATCTGGCCTCGCAATCGCCACGCCGCCGCGAGCTCCTGAAACAGCTCGGCGTCGACTTTTCGATCCTCGACGTCGACGTTCCCGAAGTGCGCCTCCTCGGCGAGCCGCCCGAGGATTACGTCAGCCGTGTCGCTCGCGAGAAGGCTGCGGCGGGATTGATGCAGGTCGTCGCGGTGCCGGAGGCGATCGTGATCGGCGCCGATACCGAGGTCGTGCTCGGCGACGACGTGTTCGGCAAGCCCGCCGACGCGGAGGACGCTGCGCGCATGCTGCGCCGCCTGTCGGGGCGCGCGCATCGCGCGATCTCGACGGTCTGGTGCGTCAGCGCTTCGCGCGAGGAGCATGCGACGAGCGATTCGCGCGTCGAGTTCATGCCGCTCTGCGAAGCCGACATCGCGACCTACGTCGCGAGCGGAGAGGCGTTCGGCAAGGCGGGCGCGTATGCGATCCAGGGCCGCGCCGCGGCGTTCGTCGCGCGGCTCGACGGCAGCCATTCCGGCGTCATGGGATTGCCGCTGCACGAAACGGCCGCGCTCTTGCGCCGCTTCGGCGCATGGCCGTTATCGCCGTCATAGGGCGGGCTTCAGCCCGCGCGGAAATATCGCCGGGATTTTGGCGGGCCGAGGCCCACCCCATGACCTTGTCGCCATAGGACGGGGCTTCAGCTCGCCGCGCCGCGACCGGCGATTCCTCAAAGCGGCGGATCGAACCCGTCCGAAAAGACCGGATCGGGTGGATCGGCGTCGACCACGAACTCGATGTACGAATCGGTGAACGTGCCGCCGCCGGAGAACTCGGCGCCGAAGCGGCCCGGCCGGATCTCGCCGTTGTAAAGCTCGCTCGCGTCGAAGCCGTACGTGAATTCGCCGATGCCGGACCAGCCGAGATCGGCGCCGGTGAGGCCGATGTGCGTTTCCTGCCCGTCGTACGTCGGCACGTCGAACGTGAAATAGAAATCGGCGGCGTCCTGCTCGCCGCTCGTCGTGTAGTCGATATGCAGCGTCGTCGCGACGATGTGGCCGGTCACGGGGCCGAGCTCGCCGCCGAAGAAGCCCCAGGTGAAGGCGTAATTGGCGCGATCGGGGAAATCGTAGCGGACCGTGACGAGCTCGGCGCTCGCATGGGCGGATGCGAACGCGAGCATCGCCGGGAGGAGAGAACGCAGCATCGATCGATTCCGGTGTGAGGGGACCCCGATTCGAGCGCGCGCGGCGGCCCGGAGTCTTGACGGATTCCTGACGCGTGCGCGATCAAGCATGATTTCGCGGTCAATTGCCGGCGATCCAGGCCGGATCGAGGTTGACCGCGGGCGCGGCGCGGAGCGCGTCGAGCCGCTGCTGCTCGGCGTCGGCAAGCGCGGTCTTGCCGCTCGCTCGAAGCGCCTCGATCCGCATCGCGATCGCGTCCGGATGCTGGTCGAGCCACGGTTCCCACGCCGCTCGCGCGAGGACCGCATCGGGGCGTCCGAGCGCGAGCTCCCAGCGGCCCAGCTGGAAAAGCGCCGATTGCGCGACCGGCGCCGGCGGATTCGCGTCCAGCAGTTTCGCGAGCGCGCCGGCCGCGCCGGCAGGATCGCCGCCGACCCGCGCGAGTTCCGCATCGAGAAGCGGCAGCCACGGCCGCCATTCCGGCGTATCGGCGAGCGCGCGAAACGCCGAAGCG
>DASZYR010000190.1:0-3361 GCA_035545255.1 Rhodanobacteraceae bacterium | reverse complement strand
GCTGCGCGCGGGATCGATCCCGGTCATTGCCTCGCTCGGCGAGACCGCGGACGGGCAGATCGTCAACATCAACGCCGATTTCGCCGCGAACGAGCTGGTGCGCGTGCTTCGGCCGTACAAGATCATCTTCCTGACCGGCACCGGCGGCTTGCTGGACGGCGACGGCGGCATCATCGATTCGATCAATCTCTCGACCGAGTACGAATCGCTGATGTCGGCGCCATGGCTCCATTCGGGCATGCGCCTCAAGATCGAGCAGATCAAGGACCTGCTCGACAAGCTTCCGCTCGCCTCGTCGGTGTCGATCACAAAGCCGGCCGAGCTCGCGAAGGAGCTGTTCACGCACAAAGGATCGGGCACGCTGGTCCGCCGCGGCGAGCGCGTGGACGCGCACGAGAGCTGGAGCGGACTCGACCTCCATCGTCTGCGCGCGCTGATCGAGGCGGGCTTCGGTCGCCGGCTCGCCACGGATTATTTCGAGCAGACTCCGCTCTACAAGGCTTATGTGACCGAGAACTATCGAGCCGCGCTGATCCTGACGCACGAGAACGGTGTCCCGTATCTCGACAAGTTCGCCGTTGCCGACGACGCCCAGGGCGAGGGCCTCGGCCGCGCGGCGTGGCAAGTCATGCGCGCGGACAATCCGCGTCTTTTCTGGCGCTCGCGGCATGGCAATCCGGTCAACGCGTTCTACGATGCCGAATCGGACGGCTGCTGCAAGGAGGCGCGCTGGAAAGCGTACTGGTACGGGCTCGATTCGTTCGCCGACATCGAGCGCTGCGTCGCGCATTGCCGCGATCGGCTGCCGACGCTCGGCGAGCTGATCGCCGCAGACCCGCAACCGGAGGCCGCATGAAGCGCGGAACCGTCGGCATCGTCGGCGCGCGCGGCTACACGGGAGCCGAGCTGATCCGTCTGCTCACGCGGCACCCGGCGCTCGAGCTTTCGTTCGTGTCGTCACGCGAGCTCGCCGGCGAGCGCGTCTCGGACCACGTCGAGGGATTCGACGGAACGTTGCGCTACGAAAATCTCGACGCGCCGACCGTTGCGGCGCGCGGCGCCGATGCGGTCGTGCTCGCGCTGCCGAACGGCAAATCCGGCGAGTACGTCCGTCTCATCGACGAGATCGCTCCGCCGACCGTGATCGTCGACCTGTCGGCCGATCACCGGTTCGACGACGGGTGGTACTACGGATTGCCCGAGCTGACGCGCGAGGGCTATTCCGGACAGAAGCGCATCAGCAATCCCGGCTGCTACGCAACCGCGATGCAGCTCGCGATCGCGCCATTGAAGGACGAGCTCGCATCGCCGCCGGCGTGCTTCGGCGTTTCCGGTTACTCTGGCGCCGGAACGACGCCTTCCGGGCGCAACGATCCGGACAAGCTTCGCGACAACCTGATGCCGTACGCGCTGACCGATCACGTTCACGAGCGCGAAGCCGCGCGTCGTCTCGGCGTGCCGGTCGAGTTCATGCCGCATGTCGCGCCGCATTTCCGCGGCATCACGCTGACCGCGAACCTCTGGCTGCGCGACGCGGCCTCCCGCGATGCGATCGTCGAGCGCTATCGCCGCTTCTACGCCGAAGACGCGCTCGTGCGCATCGTCGACGAGCCGCCGTGGGTCAGTCGCATCGCGAATCGACATCATGCCGAGATCGGCGGCTTCGCGATCGCGCCGGGCGGCAGGCGTGTCGTCGTCGTCGCGACGCTCGACAACCTCCTCAAGGGCGCGGCGACGCAGGCGATGCAGAATCTCAATCACGCGCTGGGCTGCGAGGAGCTCGCCGGCATACCGGTCGAACCGGCGGCCGGCGAAGCGCATTGAATCAGGAGCATCGATGCGACTTTCCCGCTACTTCCTGCCGGTCCTCAAGGAAACGCCTGCCGAGGCGCAGATCGCCTCGCATCGGCTGATGCTCCGTGCCGGCATGATCCGGCAGGAAGCGGCCGGCATCTACGCCTGGCTGCCGCTCGGGCTCGCGGTGTTGAAGAACATCGAGCGCATCGTGCGCGACGAGATGAATCGCGCCGGCGCGATCGAGCTCCTGATGCCGACGCTGCAGCTTGCCGATCTCTGGCGTGAGAGCGGCCGCTACGACGCGTACGGTCCCGAGATGCTGCGCATCCGCGATCGCCACGATCGCGAGCTTCTGTACGGACCGACGAACGAGGACATGATCACCGAAATCTTGCGCGCGTCGGTGCGCTCGTATCGCGATCTGCCGCTGAATCTCTATCACATGCAATGGAAGTTCCGTGACGAGCAGCGTCCGCGCTTCGGCGTCATGCGCGGACGCGAGTTCCTGATGAAGGACGCGTACTCGTTCGACATCGACGAAGCCGGCGCGCGGCGCTCGTACCAGCGCATGTTCGTCGCGTACCTGCGCATCTTCGCGCGCATGGGCCTCAAGGCGATTCCGATGCGCGCGGAGACAGGGCCTATCGGCGGCGATCTCTCGCATGAATTCCTCGTGCTCGCGAAGACCGGCGAGTCGGCGGTGTTCTGCGACCGGCGCGTGCTGGACCTTCCGGTTCCGCCGGGTGATATGGACTACGACGGTGATCTCTCGTCCGTTTTCGCTCGATGGAGCGCGCCGTATGCGGCGACGTCGGACGTTCACGACGCGGCGCGTTTCGAGAGGGAAGTGCCCGAAGCCGAACGCATCGAGACGCGCGGCATCGAGGTCGGCCAGGTGTTCTATTTCGGCACGAAGTACTCGCAGCCGATGCGTGCGTTCGTGACCGGCGCCGACGGCATCGAGCGTCCGGTGCACGGCGGCTCGTACGGCATCGGCATCTCGCGGCTCGTCGGTGCGATCATCGAAGCGGGCCACGACGAGGCCGGCATCGTCTGGCCCGAACCGGTTGCGCCGTTCAAGGTCGGACTGGTCAGCCTGAAGCCGGGAGACGCGGCCGTCGATGCTGCCTGCGAGACGCTTTACGCGCGACTTCGCGGAGCCGGCGTCGACGTGCTCTACGACGACACGCAGGAACGCGCCGGCGTGAAGTTCTCGACGATGGATCTCATCGGCTTGCCGTGGCAGGTCGTCGTCGGCCCGCGCGGCATCGCGAACGGCACGGTCGAGATGAAGCGACGCTCGAACGGCGAGCGCTTCGAGATTCCGGCGGCGAGCGTGCCGGCGAAGCTCGCGGAGCTCGCGCCATGAGCGATCTTCTCTGGCAGAAGGCCGGCATCGCGGTCGACGCGCGGATCATGCGCTTCCTCGCCGGCGACGACGTCGTGCTCGATCGCGAATTCTTCGCGCATGACATCGCGGCGAGCAAGGCGCACGTCGACGGCCTCGCGCGCATCGGCGTGATCCGCAGCGAAGAGGCCTCGGCGCTCGATCGCGAGCTCGACG
>DASZYR010000189.1:0-4118 GCA_035545255.1 Rhodanobacteraceae bacterium | reverse complement strand
GCGCGGGATATCGTAGCCGAGCGCTTCGGCGAGATTGTTCTCGGTGTTGTTGTCGTGGTCGTAGCGCGCCGCGATTTCGCCGCGGAGCGCGAGACGCTCGGACATGTTGTACTGGATGCCCGCGCCGACGGTGGCCATCGGGTCCCAGCCGTTCTCGTTGTAGCCCGCGTCATGCAGCAGGAAGCCCGAGTACGCGGCATGACGCAGCGCACCGACGCCGGCCATGATGTACGGACGCCACTGCGCGCCTTCGTCGCCGAAGAACCAGCGGGCGCTGACGCCGAGGCCGACGCTCTCCCACTCATGGCCGTCGCGCCACGAGCCGCCTTCGAAGTCGGCATTGTTGATCGTGTATTCGAAGTCGACGGCGAGATGCGGGTTGACCCACACGCCCGCGCCGATGCCGCCCCACACCGACGTGTCGGTGTTGCGGTCGCCATCGGAGAAATTCGCACCGATGCGCGGCGCGATGTACCAGTTGCCGAAATCCTGTGCGTTCGCAGCCGTCACCGCCGCGCCACCCAGGCTGAGAGCGATCAGCGCACATAAGGCCTTACGTTTCATTCAGAGTCTCCTCGTTTGGTCTTCATGCGTCCGCTCAACCCCGCGCGGAACGCCACGCCGTTTCCAGTTCCAAGTCTACGCCAGTCAGATGCGCGGGAAACGTGTTCTTAACATTTTATCACGGTAACAGGGCTGCGGCGCATTCTAGCCGGATCGAATTTTGACGACTAGTCAACCGTAAAAAGAGCGTTAAGCTTCGAGTCATCGAATTGCGAACAGGTCCACAAATCGGTGGATTGGGGTTCGGTCGAGCCGATCCGGCTCTCCCGTGGCCGCCAGGATGCGCTCGACCTGACGCCCCGGAAGCTGCCCGGCCAGCGCATCGGCGAACTTGGCGAGGAGGACCGGAATCCCCTCTGCGCGGCGCCGGCGGTGCCCGATCGGGTAGTCGATGGACACCTTCTGCGTGCTCGTGCCGTCACGGAAGAACACCTGCACCGAGTTGCCGATATAGCGCTTGTCCGGGTCGAAGTAGTCCTTCGTGAACGCCGGATTCTCGCGCACGGTCATCTTGGCGCGGAGCGCATCGATGCGGGGATCCGCGGCGACGGCATCCGCGTAGTCGCCGGCCGTGAGGCGGCCGAAGATCAGCGGCACCGCGACCATGTACTGGATGCAATGGTCACGATCGGCGTAGTTCGCGAGCGGACCGGTCTTGTCGATGATGCGCACGCCCGCTTCCTGCGTCTGGATCTCGATGCGCTCGATCCCGTCGAGCCGGCCGGATACTTCAGGGTGCAGCTTCATCGCGCATTCGACGGCCGTCTGTGCGTGGAACTCGGCCGGATAGCTGATCTTGAACAGCACGTTCTCCATCACGTAGCTGCCGAACGGACGCTCGAACTCGAACGGCTTGCCCTTGAAGGCAACGTCGTAGAAGCCCCAGGTCTTCGCCGTCAGGGCCGACGGATAGCCGACGCAGCCCTTGACCGCGTTCAGCGCGTGCGTCACCGCGCGGCGGCACGCATCACCGGCCGCCCAGCTCTTGCGCGGACCCGTGTTCGGAGCATGCCGGTACGTGCGCAGCGCGCCGTTGTCGATCCAGCTGTGCGAGACGGCGTTGACGATGTCGTCTTTCGAGCCGCCGAGCATGTGCGTCGCGACCGCCGTCGACGCGAGCCGCACGAGGATCACGTGATCGAGTCCGACGCGGTTGAATGAATTCCTGAGCGCGTAGCAGCCCTGGATCTCGTGAGCCTTGATCGCGTAGCCCAGCACGTCGCGCACGGTCAGCGGCTCGCCGCCTTCGCGCTCGGCCTTGCGCGAAAGGTAGTCGGCAACGGCGAGGATCGTGCCGAGATTGTCCGAAGGATGCCCCCATTCCGCCGCGAGCCAGGTGTCGTTGAAATCGAGCCAGCGCACCTGCACGCCGATGTTGTACGCGGCCTGCGCGGGATCGAGCTCCCAAGCGGTGCCCGGCACGCGCGCGCCACCCGGCAGCACGGCCCCCGCCACGAGCGGACCGAGATGCTTGACGCACTCGGGAAACCGCATCGCAAGCATCGCGCACGCGAGCGAATCGAGCAGCATGTAGCGCGCGGTGTCGAAGGCCTCCTTCGACGCGATCGCGTAGTCGGCCACGTAGTGGGCGATATCGACCATCGGCGGGTCGGGATCCGGCCGCTGGGCCGAGCGGATATCGTGAGAAGACATGGATCGTCCGTTGAGCGGGAAGGCGATGCGGCGCATCGAGCGCTCGCGAGGGCGCGCATTGTACGCATCGGACACGGCCGAGCCCACTGTCGCGATCATCCCGCAATTCCCGGCGGCTTCGTCCCGCGAGTTCGCGAGATCCCGATGGCTTGTGCGGGATACGGAATTCCGGGCATCGTTCGCGCATCGCAACGATCGAATCGCCCGTGACGCCCTACCCGCACCTCTTCGCGCCGCTCGACCTCGGCTTCGCGACATTGCCGAACCGGGTGCTGATGGGCTCGATGCACACGGGTCTCGAGGATCGCGCGCGCGATTTCGACAAGCTCGCGGCGTTCTTCGCCCAGCGCGCGCGCGCGGGCGCCGGGCTGATCGTCACCGGCGGCATCGCCCCCAGCATCGAAGGCTGGCTCAAGCCCTTCTCGGGCCGGCTCACGATGCCATGGCATCTCGCGCGTCACCGCAAGCTGACGCACGCCGTGCACGCAGAAGGCGGGCGCCTGTGCATGCAGATCCTGCATGCCGGCCGCTACGCGTATCACCCGCTGTCGGTCGCTCCCTCGGCGGAGAAATCGCCGATCACGCCGTTCAAGCCGCGTGCGCTGTCGCCGCGCGGGATCGAGCGCACGATCCGCGATTTCGTCGCCTGCGCGAAGCGAGCGCAGGACGCGGGTTACGACGGCGTCGAGATCATGGGCTCGGAGGGTTATCTCATCAACGAGTTCCTTGCCGAGCGGACGAACCGGCGCGACGACGCGTGGGGCGGACCGGTCGGGAATCGCCAGCGCTTTGCGGTCGAGATCGTGCAGCGGACCCGCGAGGCGGTCGGCCGCGAGTTCATCGTGATCTACCGCCTGTCGATGCTCGATCTCGTCGAGAACGGCCAGCGCTGGAACGACATCGCATCGCTTGCGAAGAAGGTCGAAGCCGCCGGCGCGACGCTGATCAACACCGGCATCGGCTGGCACGAGGCGCGCATCCCGACGATCGTGACGAGCGTGCCGCGCGCGGCGTTTGCGTGGGTTACGCGAAAGCTCAAGGGCGAAGTCCGGATTCCGCTGATCGCGACGAACCGCATCAACATGCCCGACGTCGCCGAGCGCATCCTCGCCTCGGGCGACGCCGACATGGTCTCGATGGCGCGGCCGTTGCTCGCCGATCCCGAGTGGATTGCGAAAGCGCGTTCGGATCGCAGCGATTCGATCAACACCTGCATCGCCTGCAACCAGGCCTGCCTCGATCACGTGTTCGAGAACCGTCGAGCGAGCTGTCTCGTGAATCCGCGCGCGTGCCACGAGACGGAACTCGTGATCCGGCCCGCCGGGGCGAAGAAATGCGTCGCGGTCGTCGGTGCCGGCCCCGCGGGCCTCGCCTGCGCGACGACGCTCGCCGAACGCGGCCACGCGGTCACGCTGTTCGATCAGGCGAGCGAGATCGGCGGCCAGTTCAACATGGCGCGGCGCATTCCGGGCAAGGAGGAATTCGCCGAATCGCTGCGTTATTTCGCAAATCGTCTCCGCGAAACCGGCGTCGAGGTGCGGCTCGGCACCCGCGTCGACGCGCCGATGCTGCGCGACGCAGGTTTCGACGAGATCGTGATCGCCTGCGGCGTGACGCCGCGCGCCGCGACGATTCCCGGCATCGATCATCCGATGGTCATGAGCTACGTCGATCTGCTGCTCGGCGGACGCGAAGCCGGAAAACGCGTCGCGATCGTCGGCGCCGGCGGAATCGGCTTCGACGTCGCCGAATTCCTCGTCGAGCCGCCGCCGTCGCCGACGACCGAAGTCGCGCGCTGGACGCGCGAATGGGGCATCGACACGACGCTCGAATCGCGAAGCGGCCTCGCGCGCGCCGCGCCCGAGCCGCCGGCACGCGAAGTCTGGCTGCTGCAGCGGACG
>DASZYR010000188.1:0-18439 GCA_035545255.1 Rhodanobacteraceae bacterium | reverse complement strand
CGCTGGAATGACGGCAGGTGGGCCGTCGGCGACTCTCTAGCCGTGCGCTTTCACCGCGACTGGCTCCGGATTCATGGCCCGCAGATAGTGCCGGTCGAACGCCGCGAGCTGGCTTTCGAGCTCCGAGTACGGTCCCGGCGTCCACGCGCGCGACGCGACGCCGCGTTGCGCGTCCTCGCAGAGCTCCCAGTCCTGCCGGTTCGTGAGATCCCAGAACTCGATCGCGGGCGACGGATCGAAGCCGGGCGCCGCGATCGCGTCGGGATGGAAATACCAGTCGCAGACGATGCGCGTCCTGTCGATCGCGAGCGGCAGCGCGCGGTGCGCGAGCACGTAGTCCGGATGAAACGAAACGAACGCGCTCGGGAAAACGGTGTAGTAGTAGACGCGCGCGCGTTCCTCGGCCGAGAGCGCCTCGAACGGCGCGGCGCAGCGCGCGCCGCCGATCGACATGCTGCCTTCGGGATTCGTCATCCACATGGGCCCGCCGAGCACGGGGCCCTCGTCGAGATCGTTCTCGGAATTGCGGAACGGCGTCAGCTGGTTGAGCAGCGGATGCACCGTCGGGCAGTGGTAGCACTCGCTGAAGTTGTGGAAAAGGAGTTTCCAGTTCGCGTCGACGTCGTACGTCTTCGTATGCACGGACTTCAACGCATCGGCACGACGATGCGCGAACTTGCCGACGAGCGCGGACAGCGCGTCCGCGAACGGTACGGGCTGCTTCGCGAGGTTGACGAAGACGAAGCCCTGCCAGAGCGCGAGCGCGACCGGGTGCAACGGCCAGTCCTTCACGTCGAAGCCCGCCACTTCGGTCATCGCCGGCACATTGCGCAGCGCACCGTCGAGCGCGTACGTCCACGCGTGGTACGGACACTGGATCGTCGCGCCGAATTTCCCCGAAGGCCCCCGGCAGAGCCGGCTGCCGCGATGGCGGCAATGGTTGTGGAACGCCCGCACTTCGTTCGCGCTGTCGCGCAGCACGATCACGCTTTCGGCGTCGAGCTCGAAGAGGAAATAGCTGCCCGGCGCTTCGAGCTGCGAAACATGGCCGACCAGCAACCATGACGCCAGGACAATCCGTTCGCGCTCCGCGGCGAAAATCTCGGGCGAAACGAAACATTCGCGCGGCAGCGTGCGCTGGCCATGGGACGTGCGGGATTTCATGGCGTCATTTCTACGCGCGCCGCTTGCCGGCGGCAACTGTCGCGCCTTTTTTGCTCAGACGAGAGCCACGAAAACCCATAGGGTGGGCTCCAGCCCACCGCTCTCGCATGAATTGCACGGCGGGCTGAAGCCCACCCTGTGGCTACGATGGCAACTCGTAGTCCAGCTCGTAGAAGTGCTTGCCGCCTTCGGCGATGACGATCTTCATCGTGCCCGTCAAACCGGCGAGCGCGCCGGTGCCCGAATCCGGCACGACGATGATCCGCAGATCAGGTTCGCCGCGCGTCATCGTCGCGTTGTGCTGCAAGGCAAACGTGCCGGCGCGTCCGCCGAGCGTGCCTACGACCTTCTCGATCGCGACGTAACCCGCCGAGCCCTGCGTTTGCGTCATCGCGGTCAGCATCTCGCCTTTCGAACGCGCGTCGAGATCGCCCTGATAGCGCTTGTCGATCGACATGCGGCCGCGCGCGGCGCCTTCGGCATCGTCCGCGAGCGCGACCGGCTGAGGTTCGAGCTTGACGTCGAACGGGCCTTTGGCAATCAGCGTCATCTCAGATACTCCGCTTCGGATCGATCGCGCACTGTAACGGAACCGATGCCACGGACGCGTTTCTCGATCGTGAAATCCGAACCTGTCGCCGCGATCACACCGGAAGCCGCGCGCGTTCGAGCGCCGCGATGCCGCGCAGCAGACGGAACCCGAGATAGCAGTGCGACCCGCACGGCAGAAGTCCGGCGGCTTCGAAAGTCCTGAGGTACCACGACGGCGAGCGCGGGATGTAGCCGTCGCGATCGCCGTCGACGTCGTCGGCGCTCGTGAAAAGCTCGAGGAACGCGACGCCTTCGAGCATGTCGGCGATGCCGCCGAGCCCGGCGCGAAGCTCGGCAGGTTTCAGGTAGTGGATCACGTCGCTGCAGACGACGAGATCGAAGCGCGTGTCGAAGCGGAGCTCGGCGAGCTCGCCGAACGTCGCGAGCCCGATGTTGCGCGTTCGTCCGTAGCGTCGGACGGCGTACTCGCTCGCATCGAGACCGCGATACGAAATCTCCGGCCGCAACGCGAGCAGCGGCGCACGCCATGGCGCTTCGCCGCAGCCGACGTCGAGCACGGTCTCGATCTTCCGACCGAGATAATATTCGGCGACGGCGACGGCCATCGCGACCTTGCGCCTGAGCTCGCCGCGCGAGCCGACCGCATGACGCGGATCGCGATACCATTTGTCGAAGTATGCGTTGTCGTAGCGTTTCGGCATGACCTTCCATCGTTGCGGGCGCCGGGGAAGCCGGTCCCGCCACTCTGCCAAATCCGCCGTCCGCGCACGAGGAGGATTACATGAGCACGCCATCCGGCGAGCGCCGCCCGCCATTCCCTCCGTTCACGCGCGAGACCGCGATCGAGAAAGTGCGCAAGGCCGAAGACGCCTGGAACACGCGCGATCCCGAGCGCGTCGCGCTCGCGTACACGATCGACAGCCGCTGGCGCAATCGCGCCGAGATCTTCGCGGGCCGCGAGGCGATCGTCGCGTTTCTCAAGCGCAAATGGGCGCGCGAGCTCGACTATCGCCTGATCAAGGAAGTCTGGGCCTGGAGCGACGATCGCATCGCCGTCCGCTTCGCGTACGAATGGCACGACGATTCGAACCAGTGGTACCGCTCGTACGGCAACGAGAACTGGGCGTTCGACGAGAACGGATTGATGCGGCACCGTCACGCGAGCATCAACGATCTCGCGATCGCCGAATCGGCGCGGCTCTACCGCTGGCCGGCCGGGCCGCGGCCGGCCGATCACCCGGGGCTTTCCGAGCTCGGTCTCTAGTGCCTGCTGCGGGCTCGCCTTCGCGTGCGATGGATCATGCCGGTCGGTCGCGATCAGCGGTTGGCTCGACTTCTCGCGATCGTCATTCCCGCGGAAGCGGGAATCCAAATTCGATGACTCCGAAAGCAACCTGGATTCCCGCTTTCGCGGGAATGACGGCAGGGCATTGGAGCGCGAATGGCGTATGAATCGGGCAGCGCCGCCGTAACGCGGGGACACGCGTTGCCGAGATGGCGCATGTCGCGGCGAATCGTTAGCCTTCGCGGAAACGTATGATGACAGGCTCCCGATGCGCACCGACGAAATCCGGCTCGTGCTTCCCGCGTGGATCGCCGACGAAGTCGACTCGACACGCGTCTTCGACAGCGACGAGGCGCGCGTCGCGCTGGCGATCCGCCTTGCCCGCCGCAACATCGAAGAACGGACTGGCGGCCCGTTCGGCGCCGCGGTCTTCGACGCCGGCGGGCGCGTCGTCGCCGCGGGCGTGAATCTCGTCGTTCCGCAACATTGCTCGGCGGCACACGCCGAAATCGTCGCGTTCGCCGCGGCGGAGCAGCGCCTCGGCCGCGCTCGCCTCAACGACGACGGCCGACGCTACGTGCTCGCTACGAGCGCGCAACCGTGTGCGATGTGCTACGGCGCCTCGTTCTGGGCCGGCATCGACGAGATCCTCATCGGCGCGCGATCGAGCGACGTCATCGCGCTCAGCGAATTCGACGAGGGGCCGCTGCCCGAGGACTGGATCGGCGAGCTCGAGAAGCGCGGCATCGGCGTCAAGCGCGACATCCTGCGCGACGAGGCGCGAGCGCTGTTCGAGCTGTATGCGAGAAGGGGCGGCGAGCGGTACTGAGCAAATGATCGGTGCGCGGGTGTCGCAAGATCGCCCTCGCCCTCGCCCTCCCCTCTCCCGCAAGCGGGGACACCGCCCATCGTCGGGCGTTGATGACACAGCGGGTTACCCCTTCTGCTTGCACGAATGGCTTTACTTGCACGAATGGCGCCGCTGATCTTCCCCTCTCCTGCTTGCGAGGGCAGGGTGAGGGCAATCCCGGTTCACCGCGTCCATCCGATTTCTTTCAACGCTTCATCCCGTGACCGTCGGCCGGAGAACCCGCAAGAACGTCTACTCGAATCCATTCTTGAAGATCGCATCGCCGCCTTCGACGACGACGAGATTCGCCGAGAACGGCAACAGCGATGACAGCGTCAGTGCCGCGCCCGTCATCGTCCCGCTGCCGATCTCGTGAACCGGATTCGCCGGATCGAACCCGTACAACCGCCACGATGCACCCGGCGCGTTCGCGAACGTGATCGTCACGTCGTGTGTCGCCGTGTCCTTGTTCGTCAGCAGGACGATCGTGCGGCCGCCGCCTGCCGCGAACGCGTACGCGCCGATACGATCGACGTCCGCGCTCGTCGCCGCGACGCTGTTGCCGTTGACTTTCGCGCCTGCGCCGTCGTAATTCAGGAACAGCGTGTACGCGCGCTCGACGCGCGTGCCCGCTTCGGGCGCGATCCAGCGCGTCGCGAGATCGACGCCTTCGCGCGCGAAGATTCCGAAGAGCTCGGCCTGCGCGACGGCGCCGGTCGAAGTGCCGTCGTTGCCCCAGTTGTATTCGGTGATCGCGAGCTTCGTGCCGGGGCAGTACTGATCGATCCACGCACGCGCGCGCGGAATCAGGTTCGGCTTGTCGTAGTGGTTTTCGTCGAAATCGCCGAGATCGGCGATCCACGACTCGGAAACCCACGTCGGATCGTAAAGCTCCTTCAGCGCGCGAAAACGCCGTCCCGCGGTCGGCGGCGAGTCGTCGTCGCTGAGAGCGACGTTCTGGCCCTGCGGGTAGTAATGGAGATCAAGATAATCGACCACGCGCGCGCCGCCCGCGAGCGGATGCGCGCAGACCTGCTGCAGATACCACGCGACGAACGGCATGCCGCCGTGCGCCTGGCGGTCGTCGCCGTCGAGGCAGTCGTCGGCGGCCGATCCGAAGAGATCGCAATAGCCCCAGGTGACGGGACCGGTGACCTTCGCGCCCGGATCCTGCTGCTTGATCGCGCCGCCGTAGCTTTGCGCCTTCGCCCAGGTTTCGTCGTACGTCGTCGGCTCCGGATGCACGTCGCGGTGCGTCGAGTTCCACAGCATGACTTCGTTGTCGAGCGCATAGAGCCTGACGCCGCCGCTCGACGCATTGCCGAACGCCGCCTGGAAATGCGCGATCCAGCCGCGCTGGAAATCCGCATCGACTTCGGTCGACGTGTCGTGCGGATCGTTGCCGGTGATCGGCGAGCCGTTCGTGCGATAGCCGTTGCCGGCATCCGTGTCGTAGGGATCGACCGACTGCTGCGCGCCGTAGCGCGCGACCGAGAAGCCGGCGAAGTACGGATGATCGAGCGGGCTGTCGGCGCGCGGCGTCCAGCCGATCGTCGGAATCGTCATCAGCGGCTGGATGCCGGCATCGAGCGCCGCGCCGACGAACGCGTCGGCATCGTTGCCGATCGGCGGAACCTCTGTCCGGTCGCTCGCGCCGGGGATGTTCTCGAAATACCAGTCGGATGCCGTCGAATGCACGTCGACCTGCCAGTTGTAGCGCGTGACCGAGTTCCCGCCCCAGCGGTCGACCGTGTAGCCGATCTCGGCGTTCCGCGCGGCATCGCCGAACGCGACGCCGAAGATCAAGGGACTGAACGGATGCACGTTCGCCGACGTGTCGACGAAGACGGCGATCGCGGCGCCGGACGGCGCATCGCGACGATCGTTCGCGCTTGTCGGGAGAGCCGTCGCAAACGCGAGCAAGACCCACAGGCAGGACTTCTGCATCGCCGATCCCCATCGCGAAGTCGCGCGAACGCTAGCCCGACGCTCGCAACGCATCCGACGATGCGGTCACAATACACTCGATGACGCAGCACGACGACACGCCCCGGCCGAACGCAAGCGCCGTGCCGGTGACCGGATTGCTCGTGTATTGCCGTCCCGGCTTCGAAGGCGAATGCGCGCAGGAACTGACGGCGTACGCGGCCACGCACGCGCTGACGGGCTTCGCGCGCGCCGAGCGCAATCGGGGATTCGCCGAGCTCGTCGGCACGGGCGGCGCGACTCTGGATGCACGCGCGGCGACGCGGGCCTGGCCTGCGCTCGTGTTCGCACGGCAGGCGCTCGGCATCATCGGGCGAATCGACGCGATGCCGCGCAGCGATCGTCTCGCGGCACTGATGCCGGCGATCGAGCAGCCCGCGATGCGCTGGCGCGATGCGTGGATCGAGGCACCCGACAGCGACGAAGGACGCGAGCTCGCCGGGCTCTGCCGCGCGCTGAACTCGGCGCTGATCGCGATGCTGAAGAAGCGCGGCCTGATCGACGCGCGATCGGCATGGCGGCTGCATGTCTGTCTTACCGCTCCGGATTCCGCGATCGTCGCCTGCGCCGACGCGGCGGCATCGGCACCTTGGCCCGGCGGCATTCCGCGGCTCCGGTTTCCACGCGGCGCGCCGAGCCGCTCGACGCTGAAGCTCGAAGAAGCGTTTCTCGTCCTGCTCGACGACGACGAGCGCGAGCGCTGGCTGAAACCCGGCATGACGGCCGTCGATCTCGGCGCGGCGCCGGGCGGCTGGACCTTTCAGCTCGTGCGGCGCTCGATCCGCACGATCGCCATCGACAACGGTCCGCTCGACGCGGCGCTGATGGAATCGGGGCTCGTAGAGCATCGGCGCGTCGACGGATTCCGCTATCGACCGCCCCAGGCGGTCGACTGGCTCGTCTGCGACATGGTCGAGCAGCCGCGGCGCATCGCCGCGCTCGTCGCGCAATGGCTGGCCGACGGCGCCTGCCGGTATGCGATGTTCAATCTGAAGCTGCCGATGAAGAAGCGCTACGATGAAGTGCAGCTGTGTTTCGAATCGATGCGCGAAATGCTGCGCGGCCGCGGCCGGCTAGAGCTTCGCGCCAAGCAGCTCTACCACGACCGCGAGGAGATCACGGTGTTCGCGACGGTCCGGTGATCCGCCTGGCCGTAACACGGGGCTGCTGACGGCGGTCACGTGCTGCCGGTATCCTTGCTCGAGGCCGGGATTCGGGATTCGGGATCGGGGATTCGAACAGTTTTTTCGATCCGCATCTCGGCGTCTCCTCCCGCGTCATGAATCCCGAATCCCGAATCCCGGCTCTCCCATGAAACGCCTGCGCGCCTTCCTGCCGCTGCTGGTCCTGATCGCGATCGGCGTCGCCTTGCTTGCATCGGGCGCGCTCGACCGCTTTCAGCCCTCGGAGCTCGGCGCCGAGCAGATGCGCTTGCGACTGCTCGTCGAAGCGCATCCGCTGCTCGCGCCGCTGGTGCAGGTTCTCATCGTCATGCTCGGCATCTCGACCGGCATTCCCGGCGTCGTCGTGCTGATCTTCGCCGGCGGCATGCTGTTCGGCATCGTCGAAGGAACGCTCCTCTCCGCCATCGGCACGACGCTCGGCGCGACGATCCTCTTTCTCGCTAGCCGCTCGGCGTTCGCGCACGGCACCGGGTCCGCGCCGCTGCTCGTCGAGAAGCTTCGCGCGGGCTATCACGCGTTTCCGCTGAGCTACACAATGTTCCTCCGGCTCGTGCCGTTCTTCCCGTTCGGCGGCGTGACCGTCGCGCTCGCCTGGCTGCGCTGCCCGCTCTGGCTGTTCCTCACCGCGACTGCGCTCGGCGGAACCGTCATGATCGCGTTCGAGACCGCGCTCGGCGCAGGCCTCGCGGACGCGATCGCGCGCGAGGGCGCGGTGTCGCTCGATCTCTTCGCGCACAAGCGCGTGCTCGTGCCGATGCTCGGCATGGCCGTGCTGGCGCTGGCGCCGGTCGTGCTCGGACAGTTGCGGAAGAGAGGGGCGAGAGGCGAGGGATGAGGGGGCGAGGGCGCGAAAATCGCGCATCGGCACGATCTCGAGCTCTGAACGTCGCCGCCCATCGACACGCACGGTCATCGGACCCTCGCCCCTATCCCCTCACCCCTAGTCCCTCATCCCTGTCCCCCGCTATCCTGCCCGCCGCTTCCGCTGTCCGGTCGAGACCCGTTTGAGCAACTCCGCGCCCCAGCCGGTTCGCAAGTCGTTCTGGCGAGCCCTCACGCTGACGCTCGTCGTCGCGGCGCTCAACGTCGGCCTCTGGGCGTTCCTGAACCGGCCCGTGCACATCGCGGACTGGAAAGGCGAGATCGGCGGCCTCGCCTACAACGCCTCGCAACGCTATCAGGATCCGACTCGCGGGCTCTTCCCGAACGAGGCCGAGCTCGCGAGCGACATCCGCATCCTGTCGAAATACACGAAGCGGCTGCGCGTGTATCAGTCGTCCGAGAGCCCTCAGATCCCGCGGCTTGCGCGCTTCTATGGCATGGACGTGATGGGCGGCGCCTGGCTCGACAAGCGCATCGAGCACAACGAGCGCGAGCTCGACGCGCTGATCGCGCTCTCGCGCAAGTACGACAACATCACGCGCGCGGTCGTCGGCAACGAAACCGTGCTGCTCGGCAATCTTTCGGTGCAGCAGCTGATCGGCTATCTCGATCGCGCCCGCGCGCAGCTCAGGATTCCGGTTTCGACCGCCGAGCCGCTCGACACCTGGCAGCGGCATCCGGAATTGATCCGGCACGTCGATTTCGTGACCGTGCACATCCTGCCGTACTGGGAATTCGTGCCGCGCAAGGACGCGATCGGCTGGGTGCTCGGGCAGTACAAAGCCGTGCGCAAGCTCGTCGACGATCAGGGCTTTCCGGATAAGCCTGTGGTCATCGGCGAGGTCGGCTGGCCGTCGAACGGCGACCGGCGCAGGAGCGCTCAACCGTCCCTCGCCGACGAGGCGCATTTCCTTCGCGAGTGGTTCAACGTCGCGGCGAAGGAGAAGCTCGACTACTACGTCATGGAGGCGATCGACCAGCCGTGGAAGGCCGCGAACGAGGGCCTCGCCGGCGCGTACTGGGGCGTGCTCGACGCGAACCGCCAGCAGAAGTTCGCGTTCACCGGCACCGTCATCGAGGATCCGAAATGGCCGTGGAAAGCCGGCCTTGCCTCGATCATCGCGCTCGTGCCGATGTTCTGGTTCGCCCGGCACTTCATCCGCTTCCGCGCGCTCGGCCTTGCGTTCTTCCTCGCGTTGATCCAGGTCTCGGCGTCGATCCTCGTCTGGATGGCGACGCTGCCCTACGATTTCTATCTCGATCCGCTCGACTGGGGCATGCTCGTGCTGCTGTTCCCGGCGCAGCTCGCGATCATCCTGATCCTGCTCATCAACGGCTTCGAGTTCACCGAGGTGATCTGGCGGCCGAAGTGGCTGCGCGAATTCCGCATGCTGCCGCCCGACCCGGTCGACAGGCAGCCTTTCGTGTCGATTCATCTCGCCTGCTACAACGAGCCGCCCGAGATGGTGATCCTCACGCTCGATTCGCTCGCCGCGCTCGATTACGAGAACTATGAAGTGCTCGTCATCGACAACAACACGAAGAACGAAGAGGTCTGGAAGCCCGTCGAGGCGCATTGCGCGAAGCTCGGTGCGAAATTCCGTTTCTTCCATCTCGCTCCGTGGCCCGGCTTCAAGGCGGGCGCGCTCAACTACGGCCTCGGGGAGACCGACCCCCGCGCCGAGATCGTCGCGGTCGTCGACGCCGACTATGAAGTCCGCCGCGACTGGCTTTCGGCGCTCACCGGCTATTTCCACGATCCGAAGGTCGCCGTCGTGCAATGCCCGCAGGCCCATCGCGATTACGAGCACAACGCGTTCCGGCGCATGACGAACTGGGAATACGACGGCTTCTTCCGCATCGGCATGCACCACCGCAACGAGCGCAACGCGATCATCCAGCATGGCACGATGACGATGGTGCGCAAGGACGCGCTCGCGGATACCGGCGCCTGGTCGGAATGGACGATCTGCGAGGACGCCGAGCTTGGGCTTCGGCTCATGAAGGCCGGCTACGAGCTGGTCTATGTCGACGAAGTCATGGGCAGAGGGCTGACGCCGGCGGATTTCACGGCGTACAAGTCGCAGCGCTACCGCTGGGCGTTCGGCGCGATGCAGATCATGAAAGCGCGTTTCGGCTGGATGGTCTCGAAGGCCTCGACGCTGACGCGCGGCCAGCGCTTCCATTTCCTCACGGGCTGGTTCTCGTGGTTCGGCGACGCCCTGCACCTCGTGTTCACGCTGATGGCGATGCTGTGGACGCTCGGCATGGTGCTCGCGCCGAAATACTTCACGCTGCCGATGTATCTCTTCCTCGTGCCGCTGATCGGCTTCTTCGTCTCGAAGGCCGCGTTCGGCATCATCCTCTATCGCGAGCGCGTGCCGTGCTCGTGGCGCGACACGATCGCGGCGTCGGTCGCGAGCATGGGCCTCTCGCACGCGATAGCGCGCGGCATCTTCCTCGGACTCTGGAAGAAGAAAGGCGAGTTCGTCCGCACGGCGAAGAGCCGGCGCATCGGCAAGAAACCGAGCGCGTTCGTGTCGGTCACCGAGGAGTTGCTGCTGTTCCTCGCGCTCATGGCCGGCATCGTCGGCATGATCAACTCGATCGGCATCAACTACGTCGAGGGCAAGCTCTGGATCGCGATCCTCGCCGCGCAGGCGATCCCCTACGGCTCGGCGCTGATCGGCGCCTGGGTGGCGCATCGCGCGGGCGACGCGGTCGGCTGACTCGCTCGGCGCAGCTATCATCGACGGGAACCGCCGATCGCCGAAGGCCGCGCCATGACGAAGAAGACATCGCCCGCCGCGATCGCGGCGGCACTGACCGAGCTCTGGTCGCCGCGCGTCGTCGCCGAAGTCGACGACAGCTACGTCAAGGTCGCGCGCGTCCGCGGCACGTTCGGCTGGCACGCGCATGCGGACGAGGACGAGCTTTTCATGATCCTCAAAGGCCGCCTGCGCATCGATCTCGAGGACGGCTCGGTCGATCTCGGCGAAGGCGAGGTCTTCGTCGTGCCGAAGGGAACCCGCCACAATCCGTCCGCGGACGAGGAATGCCACGTGCTGCTGATCGAGCGCAAGACGACGCTGCACACGGGCGACACGGTCACCGAAAAGACGCGCTCGATCGCCGACCAGCTGCGGCCGGTGTGAGCCGGCCGATCTCGTCGTCTACGGCTTGCGCAGCGTGCGGCGCAGGCGGCCGAGCAGGCCCGGCCCGCCTTTCTCCGCCGGCTCGGGGCCGCGCGGCGTGCGCGGCTGCCATTCGATCAGCCCGATCGCATCGTACGCGTTGACGACGTCGAAGACATCGGCCATCTGCCCACCGCTCGCGGCAGCGATCTCGTGCAGGCGCGCCGGCTGGAGCATCGCCGAGGCGATGCGGAAGTAGGCGCTGAAATCGCCCTCGATCTCGAGCCAGCGCGAGAGGCGGTACGTGCCGCCGGGATCGAGGTGGCGTGCGAGCTGGCCGCCCGAATGCAGAAGCGCATCGAGCCACACGAGACGCAGGTACGGTTGCGCCGGCACCGTCGAGCGCAGCTCGGCGAGCTCGGCGCTCGTCAGCGGCTCGAAATCCGAGCGGCGAAGCGGCGTGCGGCAATACGGCTCGAGCGCCGCAAGCCGGCCCTCGGAATGGAACATGCGGTGCTTCGGATCGAGCACCAGCGACGGCGCGTCGGCGAGCCGGATGCGGGCCGGACCGCCGAGCAGATCGCCCTTGAGATAGTCGCGAAGATCGTGCCGCGCGTGATCGCCGCTGCCGCGCCGGATCAGGCCGGGATCGGGCGGCGCGCTGTCGTGCGCTGCCTGACGTCCCCCGAGGCCGCCGCCGCGCGCCTCGCTGCGCGCCGTCGGGCCCGACGTGCCGAACACGGTCGTGTTCTCGTCGAGCGTCGCCTTGACGCGGGCCGCCTCGCGCGCCTCGGCGGGATCGACCTTCAGAAGCTCGTCGAGGCCCGGCGCAGCGCCGGCCTGGCGCGCGCGCGCAGGCGCGGGCTCGTCGATCGCACTCGTCTCGATCGCATCGTCCGTTTCGCCGACGTCGAGGACGTAGAAATCGTGTTGCTGCGGCTCGATGCCCTCCGCCCGCATCGCCCTTCCGGCCGCATCGTTCAACACCTCGACGACGTTCGCGAGCTTGAGCGGCCGCATCAGCACGAGATCGCTGCCGGCGACCGGCTCGTCGCTGAACACGGCGCAGCGCATGCCGGCTGCCAGCGCGCGCGTGCGCGCCATCTGGCCCGCGAAAGAGGAGGGGTCGACGACGAGAAGATCCGCCGCCGATTCGTTGTCCCAGCGCCAGCGTGCGCCGAGCTCGCTTTCGGCCTTGCGCATCAGGAGGCGCAGATGAGCGGTCTCCTCGTCGGAGACGCCGATGACTGCGATCCGCTTCTCGGCGATACGCCTGTCGGAGCTCACGCTGATGATTTCCCCCGGGAAACCGATGCCGGTCGCACGCCCGGATTCTTGCAGAGCGCGCACCGCGGAAATGCGAAATCGGCCCGCTTGCCGCGAGCCCCGGGCGCGAGCGTGCTTCGATCGGATGCGCGCGTCAATCGCTGCCGCTTCGGACGCGCCGTTCAGGAATCGGCCGTCCGGAACGGAAACGCCCGCTCAGCCGCGCCTGCGCTTGGGCTTCAGCATCGTTCCGATGCAGCGGCGCGCGCCGCAGCGGCAACCCCAGAGCTGCTTCAGGCGCGGCGTGATGCGCTCGCCGACGTCGATGCCGTAGTCGTACGTCAGCTCCTCGCCGGAACGCAGCGGGCGGATCGTCTCGATCACGACGCGATCCTTGCGCCGATCGCCGCCCTCGTGCTCCTCGATCACGGCCTGGCAGTTCGGCGCGCAGCTGTGATTGATCCAGCGCGCGATGTTGCCGTCGAAGTTCGCGTCGATCACGTAACGATCGTTCAGAGTGAACAGGAAGGTGTGCCCGTTGTCCGGCACGTCCGCGTACACGCGATCGACTTCGGCATGCGTCATGCGCCGGCCGCGGTATTCGATGACTTCGGTGCCTTTGGGAATGTCGACGAGGGCGAACACGCCGTTGCCGTGGATCGGCGAGCGGCGCCGGGCGATGCGTCTTGGCATGGATGCGCGGATCGGGTGAAGGAGCTGGCGATGATAGCGCGAGCCGGCATCGCGCTGCGCGCCGTTCAGCGCGTCGCTTCCATTGAGTCGCGCCGCGAGTGCAGGTAGCGTTCGGCACACGCGGCACACGGCCGCCGGAGGATTTTCCGATGCGCCCACGCGCTTGCCTGCTGCTCGTCGCCATCGCCGGCGCCGCCTTTGCGCTCGCGTGCGCGGCGAAGACGCACGGCTCGTCCCATTCGCACGGTCACAAGCCGGCGGCCAGAGGCGCGAGCGGCGAATACGACTACTACGTGATGGCGCTCTCCTGGTCGCCCACGTATTGCGAGCTGCATCCGGACGAAGAGGAACAATGCGGCCACAAGGGCTACGGCTTCGTGCTGCACGGTCTGTGGCCGCAATACGAAGGCGGCGGAGGACCGCAGCAGTGCGCGACCTCGGACGCGCCCGACCGGAAGACGGTCTCCCGCGCGCTCGCCTTCATGCCGAGCCGCGCGCTGATCAGCCACGAATGGCGATCGCACGGCGCATGCACCGGGCTCGATGCGGGCGCGTATTTCGCACTGGCCGACAAGGCCTTCGGCACGATCCACGCACCGGCCGAGCTCAATGCGCCCGAGACCTCGCGGCGCATGACCCAGGCGTCGCTGCGCGATGCGTTCCGGCGCGCGAATCCCGGCCTCGAGGACGACATGCTGAGCCTGCATTGCAGCCGCGGCCAGCTCGTCGAAGTGCGCGTCTGCCTCGACAAGGATCTCGCCCCGCGCGATTGCGGAAAGCGCATGCAATCGCGTTGTCCGTCGCGCGCGGAATTCACGGTGCCGGCTTCGCGCTGACGACGCGTCGCGCAGCGAAATGTGCGTCAGCGGCTGATCGTGAGCTGAACCGGATCTCGCGCCTCGATGTCCGGGGTCCGGCGAAGGCGCACAATGCATCGAGGCGCTCTCGACCTGCGAGGACATCGCGATGCGACTCGCCTTCCCGCTGTTTTCCCTCGTCGCGCTCGCGTGCGCTTCGCGCGCCGCCGCCGACGGCTTCACGCTCGAAAGCGCGAGCTTCGGCCCGAACGCGACGCTCGACGCGAAGTACGTCTTCGACGGCAGCAGCTGCCGCGGCAGCAACGACAGCCCGGAGCTGCACTGGAGCGGCGCGCCCGAAGACACGAAGAGCTTCGCCGTGACGCTGTTCGATCCCGATGCGCGCAACGGCGCCGGATTCTGGCACTGGATGGTGTTCGACCTCTCGGCGAAGACGACGTCGCTGCCGGTCGGCGCGGGCTCGGGCGTCGGCAGTACCGCGCCGCCCGGCAGCGTCAGCGGCACGAACGATTTCGGCCGCATCGGCTACAGCGGCCCCTGCCCGCCCGAAGGCGACAAGCCCCATCGCTACGTCTTCACGGTCTATGCGCTTCGCACCGGGCATCTGGGCGTTCCCGCCGGCGCGGACGGTGCGGCGGTGCGCAAGGCGCTCGAAGCCGACACGCTCCTCAGCGCGACGCTCCAGGCGCAATACGGCCGCTGAGAGCGGCGCGTCGCCGGCATGGCGGGCGCGCTCCGATCCGCGGCGGCGGGTATGCTTGCGGCTGGTGGATTGATCCGGCGTTTTCGCACCGATGACCGTCCTGCGTCCGCGATTGCGCGGTCTCGTCTCGCGGCTCGCACTGTTCTACGTGCTGCTGTCGCTGCCGACGCTGATCGTCGTCGAGTCGGCGATCCTGATCTACGAATTCGCGCATTTCATGCACGGCATCGCCGACGGCCGCCTCGATCGCGCGACCGAAGCGGGCGCGGGCGATCTCGCTTCGCGATGGACGAGCCTGCGCGGGCCGGACGATGCCGGCCACGTCGCGCTGCGCACCTGGCTCGATGCTTTCGTGCTGCGCTTGCAGCAGCCGCGCGGCGGACTCACGCCCGACGAATCGTACGTGCTGATGGAACTCGCCGATGCGCCGCTCGCAGCGGCCATCTTTGCTCCGGATGGCCGCGAGCTCTCGCGCTCGACCGGCGACGGCAACTGGACGCCGGCGATGCCCGATGCCGCCGATGTCGCGCGCGCCGCCGGCGGCACGATCGATCTTGGCGGCACCGAGAGTCCATACCGGATCCGCCGCGTGCTCGCGCCGATCCGCGTGGACGACGCCACGGCCGGCGTGCTGTTCGTCGAGCTTCGACTGCCCCTGCCGTGGCGGCGCTTCCTGCTCGATTCGAGCTTCGAATCGCCGACCGTGCTCGCGTTCCTGATCGTGTTCGGCATCGCTTCGTCGATCTTCCTCGCGTGGTGGGTGACGCGACGCCTGAACCGCGTCGCCGGCGCAGCAACCGCCTGGAGCCGCGGCGATTTCTCGCAGGGCATCGGCGACCGGTCGCGGGACGAGCTGGGCGGCCTTTCCTCTCTGCTCGACCGCATGGCGCTCGATCTCAGGAGCCTCATGCGCTCGCGCGCGCAGCTCGCGACGCTCGCCGAGCGGCAGCGCCTTGCGCGCGACCTGCACGATACCGTCAAGCAGAAGGCGTTCGCGCTGAACCTGCAGCTCGCGACGGCACGCCGCGTGATCGGCGAGGTGCCGGGCTCGGAGCGGCTCGACCAGGCGCAGCGGCTGACGCAGCAGATCCAGCAGGAGCTCGCGCAGATCCTCGACGAGCTGCGCGCGTCCGATGCCGAGCTTCCGTTCCCCGAGCGCGTGCGCGCGCGCGCGATCGAGTGGTCGCATACGAGCGGGATCGTGCCGGGTTTCGCGCTCGACGACCTGCCGCCGCTGCCGAACGCCGAGGAGGAATCGCTGCTGCGCATCGTCGACGAGGCGCTCGCGAACGTGCTGCGCCACGCCGGCGCGACGCGCCTCGACGTCACGCTCCGCCGCGAGGCGGATCGGGTCCGCCTCGCGATCGCCGATAATGGCCGAGGCATCGCGGCCGATCACGGCTCGGGCATGGGTCTTGGCAACATGCGCGAGCGGGCCGAGGCGCTGCCGGGCGGCCGCTTCGAGCTGGATGCGCCGCCCGGCAACGGCACGCGTGTCGCCGTCAGCTTCCTCGTCGCGGAGAATCCGATCGCATGAACCCGCCCGCTTCCCAGATCCGCGTCGTCATCGCCGACGATCACGTGCTCGTGCGCCAGGGCATCCGTGCGTTCCTCGAGACGCATGCCGATCTTGCGATCGTCGGCGAGGCCGAGGACGCCGACGGCGCGGCGACGCTCTGCGAAAAGCATCGTCCGGACGTCGCGCTGGTCGATCTCGTCATGCCGGGCGGCGGCATCGAGGCGACGCGCAGCATCCGCGCGCTGTCCCCGTCGACGCAGGTCGTCCTGCTGACCTCCTTCGAGGACGCGCAGCAGATCGTCGCGGCCGTCCAGGCCGGCGCGCTCTCGTGTCTTCTCAAGGACGTCGACGCGGACGCGCTCGCCGAAGCGCTGCGCAAGGCCGCGAGCGGCGAGGCCGTGCTGCATCCGCGCGTCGCCGCGCGCCTGATGGACGCGCTGCGCCGCGGTCCCGCTCCCGGCAGCGAGGTCCTCGAATCGCTGAGCCAGCGCGAGCGCGAGGTGCTTGCGCTCATCGCCGAGGGTCTCAGCAACCAGCAGATCGCCGAACGCCTCGGCATCGGCGAGAAGACGGTCAAGACGCACGTCAGCAACGTGCTCGGCAAGCTCAATGTCAGCGACCGCACGCAAGCCGCGGTCTATGCGTGGAAGAGCGGGCTCAAGCAGCGCGCAAACTGACCCGGAGAACGCCGCTCACCGGAGCGGCTCGAATCCGCTCTCGAAGACGACGTCCGGATCGGTCCCGTCGCACACGCCGACGGCGTCGAAGTGCTGCAGCGTGACGGGCGGATGGGTCTCGCCGAGCACGTACCAGCCGGACGCTCCCGCGACGACGACGACGCCGTGCAGCGAAGCATCGTCCGCGATGCGGCACGGGCGGCCTGCGCTGTCGAACTCGGCGAGCTCGGGCGCGACGTGGCCCGAACTATCGATGAAGTAGTACGCGCCGATCAGCGCGCGCCCGTTCGCGGCGAGCGCGAAGCCGGTCGGCATACCGGCTGCGGCCGACGACGCGTCGGTGACGACTGCGCCGTCAGCGGACGCGAGACGCACCGTGCGCAGGTTCTGCGAGATCAGCGTCACGACCGAAACGATCGCATCGCCGTTCGGAGCGAGCGCGAGCCCGTGCGCGGAAAGATCTGCGAGATCGCCCTTCGGATCCGGAATCTTTCGCGTCCAGAGCCTCGTGCCGTCGGCTGCGATCTTCCAGACTTGCGCTCCTTCGACGCCATGCACGGTTTCCGGCGACGCCGCGACGATCGTCGCATCGTCGGCGTCGACTGCGACGCGCGAATCGCCGAGGGGATTGCCGATGTCGCCGAGCTCGATGTCGGCAAAAGCGACGGCGCCTTCCGCGTCGAAGCGTACGGTCGCGAAACCGCCGCCGATGCTGTTCTGCTGGCCCGCGACGACCGCGCCGCCGTCGCGCGCCGCGGCGATGTCGAACCCGTAGGCCGGGCCGTCCGGCGCCGTCCAGCGCCATTCCGGCAGCACGGTGCCGTCCGCGGTGAAGCGCAGGACGACGAGATCGTCCTCGTCGCGCGCCCGGACCAGCAGCGTGCCGTCGATCGCCTCGACGGCGGCGTGAAGGTCCGAGGCACCGACGGGATCGATCGTCGCATCCCCGATTCGTCTTTCCCACAGCAAGCTTCCGCCGCCGGCGTCGACGACGCGCACGAAAGCCATGCCCGACGGATCGGTGCCCACGACGGCGACGCGTGAATCGTCGAGCAGCGCTTCGCCGGCGACGATCGCCGCGTCGCGACTGCAGGTCCAGGCAAACGTGCCGTCGCTTTCGAATTTTGCGAGCACCGCGTGCGTGGCGCTGTCGTAGGTGACATCGACGAGCGCGAACGAAGTGCCGTCGCCGGCAAGGAAAAGCTGGACGGGATTGGCCGCGTAGACCGGCACGTCGTATGTCCAGGCCGACGTCCACAACGGCTCCCACGCCGAAGCCGGCACCGCCGCGCATGCGAGCGCTGCGAGGATCGCGTTTCCGACGCCATGCATCGCCCGTCTCCCCTACGCCCGATGCCGCACACCGGACTGCGAGACTACTTGCTTGTCGCCTCGTCCGTAAGCGGCTTGGCCAGCACCAGCTGCGACTTGACGCGCGCAAAGCCGTGCCGCTCGTAGAAGCGGTGGGCGCGCTCGCGCGTGTCGCGGCTGCGCACGCGGATGCCCGCGCAGCCTTCCGATCGCGCCCACGCTTCGGCGGCGCGGACGAGCGCGGCACCGGTGCCAGCGCTGCGCGAGCGCTCGGCGACGACGAGGCCGAGGATCTCGGCGCACGCATCCTCGGTCAGCTGCGCGCGCGATGCGACGTGCAGCCAGCCGACGACGCGCCCTTCTGCATCCTCGGCGACCAGCACGCGCCCGGACGGCCCGGACTCGATGCCCGCGA
>DASZYR010000187.1:0-4778 GCA_035545255.1 Rhodanobacteraceae bacterium | reverse complement strand
CCGGCGCTGCGATGTAAACGTTTACGTAAACGTTTACATCGTGAGGTTTTCGTTGGGGAATGTCATGCTGCGGTACAGCAGGATCGGTCAGTTCGAAAGGCGACGGTGCGAATGTACGGAAGGTGCTAGTGGGGCGGACGGTACCTACGAGCACGCGATACATTGCCGCAGCGGCTCGGCTTCCCTTCTCCCGCTTGCGGGAGAAGGGGCCGAAGGCGGATGAGGGCAGTCGGAGTGAGGCGCTTCCGCAGCTCCAAAGCGTCCCTCGCCGGCGCCTCCGGCGCGACCCCGGATCGAGTCCGGGGCAGGCTCTCTCCCGCGATGCGGGAGAGGCAAAAGAATTTTCAGAACAGTCCGCGGATGCCGACCGACACGTTGCGCCCGGGCAGCGGCGCGTCGTCCTTGATCAGCGACGTCGAAAGTCGCGCGGTCTGGTTCGTCAGGTTGTCGCCGTCGAGGAACGCTTCCCAGCTCGTGCGATCGCCGTTGTAGAAATCCCACGCGACGCGCGCGTTGACGAGCGTGAAGCCGGCCGTCTCGGTCTCGAACGGCGCGATCTCGTCGTGATCGAAGTAATGCACGGCGCCGAGGCTCGCGCGCCAGGCGTCGTTGCGCCATTCGAGCTCGGTGCCGAAGCGGCCCGCGGGGATGCGGGGCAGGTTGCCGCCGTCGGCGAGCGTCGCGCGCACGGTGTCGCCCCAGACGCGGAAGTCGTAGTGCCCGCTCGCGTTCTTCGCGAGATGGAACGTCGCCTCGGCTTCGGCGCCGCGGAAGCGCGCGTTCGCCTGCGACCAGTCGCGCACCGGAAGATCGTCTTCGACAAGCCCGGTGTCGGCGAGATAGATGAAATCGTCGTAGCGGTTGTAGTACGCGGCGATCTTCGCCTCGACGAGCGCACCGTGATAGTGGAGACCGAGCTCGACCTGGTTCGCGGTTTCGACGCCAAGGTTCGGATCGCCGACTTCAAATGTCGCGGACGCATCGTGAGGACCGTTCGCGAAAAGTTCCTCCTCGGCCGGTGCGCGTTGCGAGCGGTCGAGGTTCAGCGTCATGTGCCAATTGTCGCTGAAGCGCCACGAAAGACCGGCGGCAAAGCTCGACGGATGGAAGTCGCGCTCGTGCCCGCCGTCGGGATCGCTCGTCTGCGTGTCGCCGCGCGCGCCGACGTCGAGCTTGAGCGGGCCCCACGTCTTCTGCTCGGTCGCGAAGAGGCCGAGCCCTTTCGTCGACGTCGGCGGCACGAACGTCTCGTCGCCGACGGCCGCGAAATCGCGATGGAAGAACTGCACGCCGAATGCGCCGCGCCAGCCGCCGAGCGGCGAATGCGTCATCACGAGCCGGCCTTCGTTCGCGTCGTTCGTGAACGTCGTGCCGGGCTCGTCGCCGTCGAACTCGATGTGCTGGTAGTCGGTGTGCCCGAAGCTGAACTCGGCCTTGTCGATGCCTGCGAAGGGCGCGTCGAGAGCGCCCTTCATGTCGTAGCGAGTCTGCTCCATCGAAAGATGCACCGGCGGCTCGCCGTCTTCGCCGGCTTCGGCGGGATTGCCGTAATTGTCGAGATAGCGCGAGACCGAGACGCCAAGATAGCCCCGATCGCCGAGCCACGATCCGCCGAGCGCGCCGGCCTTCGTGTGCACCCAGCTGTTCGGCAGCTCGCGGCCCGGGATGTCGTAATCGCCGTCGTGGCGATCGAGCCCGTCGGCGTGCAGCGCGAATCCGTCGCCGCCGGCATCGACGCGGAACATCGCCGTGTCTCCGTTCGAGACGCTGTCGTAGCCGAGCGAGACGCGTCCGGCGAGGCCGTTCGCCGGAGCGGCCTGCGGGATGCGTCCGTCGACGAGGTTGACGACGCCTCCGATCGCGCCGGAGCCGTAGAGCAGGGTCGACGGACCTTTCAGGATCTCGATCTGATCGGCGAGGAACGGCTCGACCGTGACGGCGTGATCCTGGCTCACGTTCGAGACGTCCTCCGAGCCGAGCCCGTCGCTCAGCACGGAAACACGCGGCCCGTCCATGCCGCGGATGACCGGGCGGCCGACGCCGGCACCGAACGATGTCGTCTGCACGCCGGGAACGCCGGCGACGGTCTCGCCGATCGTGCCCGTGCGCGCGTCGTCGAGCGACTCGCCCGCGAGCACGCTGACGGGCGTCACGATCTCGTCGGCGGTCTGCCCGATCGGAATGGCCTTGACGATGACGTCCTCCAGCCGCGCGGCGGGCTCGGCGTCCGGCTTTTGAGCCGGTTCCGCGGCCGGAGCCTGCGGATCCGGAGAAGCCGGGTTGTCGTCATCGGCGAGCACGGGCATCGAGACGACGACGCAGACAGTCAGCAGCAAAGGCCGGAATCTCATGGAAACTCCCCGTCCAGATAAAGTTATGTTATATTATAACTACAAGGATCGAGGATATCCGCCGAAAGTCATGCCGCCGCCAGAGCAACGACCGATTGGCTCGCCGTGAATGCCGACATGGACCTTGGGAGCGAACCCGACCGGTGTTATGTTGTTGCATGCCGAGGAAATCCCGTTGAGCACGATCCCCAAACCATCCGCGTGGGCGCGCATCGCCGATCGCTTCGGCGCATCGGCCTCGTTTCTCTGCGCGGTCCATTGCGCGCTGTTGCCGCTGGTCATTGCGGCTTTGCCGGCGATCGGGCTCGGATTCCTCGCCAATCACCGCTTCGAGCGGGGTTTCATCGCGTTCGCGAGCGCACTCGCGCTGACGACGTTCTGGATCGGCTTTCGCCGCCACCGCCGATTCCGCGCGTTCTGGTTCCTCGCGCCCGGCATCGTGCTGCTGATGGCCGGCATCGCGGTCGATTTCGAGCGCAGCAGCACCGCGCACGCGATCCTCGTCAGCGTCGGCGGCACGCTCGTCGCGATCGCGCATCTCACGAACCTCAAGCTCGCGCATGGGCACGTGCACGATGCGGCGTGCGAGCATTAGAAAAGTCGCGGAAGGTCTGAAGCAATCGCGGATCGCAATTTCGGAAGTACGCGCGGCATCGTGCTCGCGATCCGCGACCCGCGATGGCGCATCGGCGGCTTCGTGATTGTGTAACCGCCCCGGCGCTCCCTAGCATTTCGCATCATGAGCCGCGCTCATCACGATCACGACCACGACCACGGTCACGCGGACGCGAAGCACCGAGAGAACCGGCTCCTGCTCGCGTTCGCGCTGACATCGCTGATGCTGATCGCCGAGGCGATCGGCGGACTCGTTTCGGGTTCGCTCGCGCTGCTCGCGGATGCGGGTCACATGCTCGTCGATGCCGGCGCGCTCCTGTTCGCCTGGCTCGGCGCGCGTTATGCGAAGCGGCCGGCCGATGCGTTGCGCACGTTCGGCTACGGGCGGCTCGAAGTGCTCGTCGGCTACAGCAACGCGCTGCTGCAATTCGTGCTCGTCGCGTGGATCGCGAGCGAGGCGATCGTGCGCTTCGCGCATCCGGCGCCGATCCTCTCGGGCACCATGCTGCTCGTCGCGCTGGCCGGGCTCGGCGTCAACGCGATCGTGCTTGCGACGCTGACGCACGAGCACGGCGATCTCAACACGGCCGCCGCGCGCCTGCACGTGCTCGGCGATCTCCTGGGATCGCTCGGCGCGGTCGCCGCGGCGCTCCTCGTCCGGTATCTCGATGCGCTCCAGGCCGATCCGCTCGTCTCGATCGGCGTGTCGCTGCTGATCCTCGGCAGTGCCTGGCGCCTGCTGCGCCGGAGCGCGCACATCCTGCTCGAAGGCACGCCCGAAGGCATCGATGCCGACCTCGTCGGCACGACGATCGCGCACGAGGCGATCGGCGTGCGCGAGGTCCATCACGTGCACATCTGGCAGCTCGCGAGCGGAAGCCACGTCGCGACGCTTCACGCACGCGCGCTGGAAGGCTATCCGCCGGATCAGGTGATCGTGTCGATCCGGACATTGCTGCGCGAGCGGTTCTCGGTCTCCCACGCGACCGTGCAGCTCGAGACGGCGCCGTGCAGCGAACCCGGTTGCGGCACTTCGGCTGCCGCGTGATCGCCACGTACTGCCGCGGCGTCTTGCGCCGTCCGGGAAGGCTGCTATCCTGCGCGCCCGATTGAAGCAGGCAACGAGGAACGACGATGGGCAGAGGCGACCGCAAGACGCGCAAGGGCAAGATCGCGATCCGCAGCTACGGCAATGCGCGGCCGCACGCCGCGAAGACGTCGACCGGCGCCAAGCCCGTGTCTTCGCGTCCGGCCGTGAAGACGGCCGTCAAGAAGGCGGCTCCCGTGAAAAAGGCGCCTGCGAAGAAGACGAGCTGAGCGCTTCGTCTCGGCCGCGCCGTTCCGGCGCGCGAGCTTTCGAACGGTCGGCGGCGCCCGTGCGCCGGCCGGCCGCATCCGGCGCGCAAACGCCGGCAAAGGCGGGAGGCGGCTCCGCCGCGATGTTCCGGATTTCCGCGTCTGCCGTTCCGGCGGGCCGAATCCATGGTCCGTCATGAAAGGCAGGATTCGGCTTCGTCGGCGTGAAGGGCCGAGGATATTGCCAGCGTAGACATCGCCACGGCCGGATCGGCGATCGGCTTCCCGAGCGGCTGTCCTGGCATCGCAGGCGCCGAGAAATGTCGCAGCACCGGCATCGTCCCCACCGTCGGACCGCCGTCCGTCTCCATCCCGTTCCGCGAATCGGATCCGCCCGTCCGCATCAGCGGGCGCCCGGCCGTACGTTCCTCTTCGCAGCTGTCGTCCCTTCTCCCTTTTCCGCGTATGGGTTCAGTAAGGGCCGCGAATCGAAATCGCGGTGCCGGCGCAGGCCGC
>DASZYR010000186.1:0-2597 GCA_035545255.1 Rhodanobacteraceae bacterium | reverse complement strand
AATCCGAGCGTCGCAGGTAGCACCGGCAAACCCTCAACGCATCTTCGTCGCGCGCGCCGCGAGCATCTCGGCGGACGGCGCGAACGTATCTGGCCGCGCGTCCTTCCAGAACCGCTGGAACACGGCATGCTCGGCGACGCCGTCGATCAGCTCGCCGGGACGCACGAACTTGTACAGCGTCGCAAGCGAGCGCACCTCGGTCGACGAGACGCGACGGATCAAGTGCTCGGGACCGAGCTCGGTCGGATGAGAGAGTCCAGCCGCCTGCAGGAGATCCCTCAGCGCGAGCAGCGTGTTCTGGTGGAAGCTCGCGACGCGCGCGGACTTGTCTTGCACGTCGAGATGCTTCCAGCGCTTCGGATCCTGCGTCGCGACGCCGGTCGGACAGAGATCGGTGTGGCAGCTCTGCGACTGGATGCAACCGAGCGCGAACATGAAGCCGCGCGCGGCGTTGCACCAGTCCGCGCCGAGCGCGAGCGTGCGGGCGACGTCGATGGCCGTGATGACCTTGCCGGCCGCGCCGATGCGGATCCGGTCGCGAAGGTTCAATCCGACCAGCGTGTTGTGCACGATCATCAAAGCCTCGCGCAGCGGCACCCCGACATGGTCGGAGAACTCGAGCGGCGCCGCGCCCGTGCCGCCTTCGCCGCCATCGACGACGATGAAATCGGGCAGGATGCCGGTCGAGCGCATCGCCTTCGCGACGCCGAACCATTCCCACGGATGGCCGAGCGCCAACTTGAAACCGGTCGGCTTGCCGCCGGAAAGCTCGCGAAGGCGCGCGATGAAATGCAGCAGGCCTTCGGGCGTGTCGAACGTCGAATGGCGCGCCGGCGAGATGCAGTCCTCGCCGATCGCGACGCCGCGCGTGGCCGCGATTTCGGCCGTCACCTTCGGCGCCGGCAGCACGCCGCCGTGGCCCGGTTTCGCGCCCTGCGAGAGCTTGAGCTCGATCATCTTCACCTGCGCGAGATGCGCCTTGTCGGCGAACCGGGCCTCGCTGAAGACGCCGGCGCGCTCGCACGCGCCGAAATAGCCCGAGCCGAGTTCCCAGACGATGTCGCCGCCGTTCTCGCGGTGGTACGGCGAGAGCGATCCTTCGCCCGTGTCGTGATAGAAGCCGCCACGCCGCGCGCCTTCGTTCAGCGCGCGGATCGCGTTCGGCGAGATCGCGCCGAAGCTCATCGCCGAGATGTTGAACACGCTCGCCGAATACGGATGCGCGCACTCGGGACCGCCGACCGTCACGCGGAAATCGTGGCTCTCGATCCGCGACGGCACGATCGAATGGTTGATCCATTCGTAGCGTTCGGCATAGACATCGAGCTCCGTGCCGAAAGGCCTTACGTCGAGCGCGTTCTTCGCGCGCTGCTTGACGATCGCGCGTTGCACGGCCGAGAACGGCACTTCCTCGTTGTCGGACTCGACGATGTACTGGCGCAGCATCGGCCGCACGAACTCGAAGAAGAAGCGGATGTGCGCGAGCAGGGGGTAGTTGCGACGCAGCGTCGAGCGCTTCTGCGCGAGATCGAGAATGCCGAACGCAACGAGCACACCGGCGATCACGGCCAAGGCGCGCCAGCCGGTGCCCTCCCGCCATTCGGCGATTCCAAGCACCAGCGCGACGAGCGCCGCGACGAGCCCGAGATAGCGCGACGGCAACAGCTTTTGCATGATCGATCTCCGGATCGGCGCGAGCGCATGAGACGTGCCGCTCGCGCGCGGCTTCGTTCCAGCATAACGGACACGCTGCCGCGGAACGTTCGCCAGCCGCTAAACTCGGGACATGGACGAACCCGAGCGACCGAAGCCGACGCGCCGGCGCAAGCCTGTCGCGGAACCGCCCGCGGATGCAGCGGTGGCGACGCCGGCGAAACCCGTCCGTCGTCGCGCGCCCGCGACTCCGCGAAGTGACTCGTCGCCTGAAGACGCCGCTGACGCCGCGCCGCGCGCGAAAACCGCAGCGCCGCGTCGCTCCCGCGCGAGCACGACGCCGGTTGCGGATGCGGGCGCGACGCCGGCGAGTGGAGCGACTTCTGCGCGGCGCACGACGACGACGCAACCGGCGCCGACGGCATCGGTAGCGAAAACCTCGACTCCTCCGCCACCGGTGCGGACGAGCGCTCCCGCCGAACCGGTGCGCGAACCCGAAGCGACTCGCGGCTTTTCGCATCCGATATCACCGAGCGCGGACCCGCGACCAGCGCCTGCGCCGCGAACGGTTTCGTCGCCGCTGTCGTCGCGCGCATCGCGAACGGCCGCGTCGCCATCGTTGCCGCACGCGCCGCCAGCCGACGCATCGCCGCCGATGCCACACGCGCCGCCGGCGACGGCGAAGACGCCGGCATCGTCCGTCGAACCGCTGCCTTCGTTTCTGCGCGACCGGACGCCGCCGCCCGTCGCCGCGTCGCGGGCGGAGCCACGTCCGGCCGACAGTTCGGCACGCTCGCAGCGATTGATCGGATGGCTCGTCGGCCATCTGCCGCCTCGGCATCGCGCGCGCGCGCTGAACTACCTCGTGCTGATGCGCATGGACCGGCCGGTCGGCGCGTTGCTGCTGCTGTGGCCGACATGGTGGGCGCTCTGGTTCTCGGCGA
>DASZYR010000185.1:0-2692 GCA_035545255.1 Rhodanobacteraceae bacterium | reverse complement strand
ATCACTTTCAGCGAGCCGATCTTGGCGAGACGCGTCAGTATCTCGTCCTGGATCGCTTCGGCGAGAAAGCCGGCATCGGCTTCGGCGCTGAGGTTCTTGAACGGAAGGACCGCGATCGAGGGCTTGGGAGCATCGACTGTCGCGGGAGCCGATCGCTGCCGATGCCAGGCAAGGAAACCCCCGATCGCAACGACGAGGACGATCGCGGCGAGCGTGAACGCGATCGCCCCTCCGCGACGCGCCGGCACGATGGGCGCCGCTTCCGGTGCCGCTTCCGTCGACGGTTGCGGCTCCGGCGCGCCGGCCGCACCGAAGCCGCCGGCGGGCTCGAGACGATAGCCGACGCGCGGAATCGTCGCGACCGCGAAGGCCGGCTCGAATCCGCCCGCCTCGGCCAGCCCGCGCAGCTTGGAGATGCAGCCGTTGATCGCAGCCTCGCCGACGACGCGGCCTTTCCAGCAGCAGCGGATCAGGTCATCGCGCGAAACGACCGCGCCTTGCGCTCGGGCCAGAGCGACGAGCACCTGCATGACGCGCGGCTCGACGACATGGCGCACGCCGCCGCGGATCGCCTCGCGCGTCGACGGGTGGACGTCAAGGCCGCCGAGCTCGAAATCGGGTTCGGACGACAGCTCGATCACCGCGGTCGGCGATTGTGGCTTGCGTGGCTTGACGGCGAGTTCCATCACCCATCCGGCGTCGATCGATCAGCGAACCATAATGGACGCGGTTTCGCGGAGCGAAACAGCGCATCTCCAGTGATCCGCGAGCCGTCGGGCGGCGGAACCCCGTCATCGCCGCCCTCGTGCGCGCAGCCATTCTACCTACTGCACGAGGGAGGCCGGTACCGGCAGCGGAATCCGCACGGACACGCCGTCCGCCAAGACGCAAGGGGAGCGTAGAACCGCGGCAAGTCCCCGGAAATGGGCCCTGCGGGGAAATGGCGGCTCCTCGGCCTTCAGCTGTCGTGCCGCCGGGGGCCGCTCTTCGATGCGCGCCGTCACTTGCCGATCCGCACCGAGGTAATCCCGCGCATCGTTTCTTGAACTCAAGCGATACCGGACGTTCCGGTCGTCGGAACGTCGGCGTACGAGGAGGGTTTATGAACCGCAACTTCGCATTGCTCGCAACGGCGGCAGCGCTTGCGCTGTCCAGCCTTTCCGCCCACGCCGGCTGCGTGGATCCGCGCGTCGCCGCGCAGACCTTCGCGAACCGGATGCCGCCGGTTCTTCCGCTTCAGAAGGACGCTGCGATGATCGACCATCACGCCGACGGGATCGTCGGCACGTGGCAGGTCAGCTACACGTCGAACGGCTCGCCGGGCGGCGACGCCTTCATCCAGTGGCACGACGACGGCACCGAGTGGGAGAACATCGATTTCCCGGTTCTCGGCGGCAATCTCTGCATGGGCGAGTGGCGGCAGATCGACAACCGCCGCGTGCGCCGCTCGCACATCGGCTGGCTGTATACCGAGGGAACGATCAGCGGCTATTTCACCGAGACCGAGACCGACACGCTCGCACGCAACGGGAATTCGTACAGCGGCGTCAACGACATGAAGATCTACGATCTCTCGGGGAATCTGCAGGCCGAGCTGCCCGGGACATCGGACGCGGTGCGCTTTTCACCGTGACGATTCGCTCCGGCCGGTCGCCGTGACCGGGCCCGACGCGATCGGGCGATGTCCGAACAAAAAAGCCCCGCGTGATGCGGGGCTTTTTGAAACGTCGAACCGGCTTGCCCTCACCCTGCCCTCTACCGCGAGCGGGAGAGGGGAAAGCGGGGTGACTCGGCTTGGAGGCGATCGCGGCGCGATCAGAAATCCATGCCGCCGCCCATGCCGCCCATGCCGCCGCCGCCGTGGTTGTGCGGCTCTTCCTTCTTCGGCGCTTCGGCGACCATCGCCTCCGTGGTGATCATGAGGCCGGCGATCGAAGCCGCGTTCTGCAGCGCCGTGCGCGTGACCTTGGTCGGATCCAGGATGCCGAACTCGATCATGTCGCCGTATTCGCCGCTCGCGGCGTTGTAGCCGAAGTTGCCCTTGCCGTCGGAGACCTTGTTCAGGACGACGCTCGGCTCTTCGCCCGAGTTCATGACGATCTCGCGCAGCGGCGCTTCCATCGCGCGCTTGGCGATCACGATGCCGTGGTTCTGGTCTTCGTTGTCACCCTTGAGCTTGGCGATGCCGGCGAGCGCGCGGATCAGCGCGACGCCGCCGCCGGGGACGACGCCCTCTTCGACGGCCGCACGCGTCGCGTGCAGCGCGTCTTCGACGCGCGCTTTCTTTTCCTTCATCTCGACTTCGGTCGCGGCGCCGACCTTGATGACGGCGACGCCGCCGGCGAGCTTCGCGACGCGCTCCTGCAGCTTCTCGCGGTCGTAGTCGGAGGTGGTCTCCTCGATCTGCGCCTTGATCTGCTTGATGCGCGACTGGATGTTGGCAGCCTCGCCCGCGCCGTCGATCAGCGTGGTGTTCTCCTTCGAGATCACGACCTTCTTGGCCTTGCCGAGATCCTTCAGCGTCGCCTTCTCGAGCTGGAGGCCGACTTCTTCGGAGATGACCTGGCCGCCGGTCAGGATCGCCATGTCTTCCAGCATCGCCTTGCGACGGTCGCCGAAGCCCGGCGCCTTGACGGCCGCGACCTTGACGATGCCGCGGATCGTGTTGACGACGAGCGTCGCGAGCGCTTCG
>DASZYR010000184.1:0-4727 GCA_035545255.1 Rhodanobacteraceae bacterium | reverse complement strand
GCTCGACCGCGAAGCGGTCGGGTGCGGGGCGTTCGAGGTAGGACATATCGAGCAGGTTCGCTTCAGACGTCGAACCAAGAAAGCCCTCACCCTACCCTCTCCCGCAAGCGGGAGAGGGGGAAAAGCGCAAAGGAGAGGGCGGGCGAATCGAGCAGGCGACGCGCCTTCCGCCGCGCTTGAGGTGCACCAGCAGCAGTGAGATCGCCGCCGGGGTGACGCCCGAGATGCGCATCGCCTGGCCGATCGTGCGCGGCTGCACGGCGACGAGCTTCGCGGTCACTTCGGCCGAAAGCCCGCGTACGCTCGCGAAATCGAAGCGCTCCGGAATTGACGTCTCGCCATTGCGTTTCTGGCGTTCGATCTCCTCGCGCTGGCGATCGAGATAGCCCGCGTATTTCGCCTGCACTTCGATCTGCTCGACGACGCCCGCATCGTCGGTCCCGGCGCCGATGCCTTCGACGCGTGCGAGATCGGCATAGCGGATGTCCGGTCGCCGCAGCAGATCGAGCGCGTGCGTCTCGCGCGTAGGCAGGATGCCGAGCGTCTTCTCGACTTCGCGCCCGAGCGCATTGCCCGGCGTCGCCCACAGGCCGCGCAGACGCTCGGTTTCGCGTTCGATCGCATCGCGCTTGCGCCGAATCGCATCGTAGCGCTGCTGCGACACGCAGCCGAGCTCGAAGCCGCGCTCGGTGAGCCTGATGTCGGCGTTGTCCTCGCGCAGATGCAGCCGGTACTCGGCGCGCGAGGTGAACATGCGATATGGCTCGCTCGTGCCGTTCGTGACGAGATCGTCGATCAGGACGCCGATGTAGGCCTCGTCGCGTCGCGGCGTCCACGGCTCGCGGCCGTGCGCGCCGCGCGCGGCGTTGAGGCCGGCGACGAGGCCTTGCGCGGCGGCTTCCTCGTAGCCGGTCGTGCCGTTGATCTGTCCGGCGAAATAGAGCCCCGGCACGGCTTTCGTTTCCAGCGAAGGATCGAGCCCGCGCGGATCGAAATAGTCGTATTCGATCGCATAGCCCGGCCGCGTAAGGTGCGCGTTTTCGAGACCTCTGATCGAGCGCACGAGCGCGAGCTGCACGTCGAACGGCAGCGAGGTCGAGATTCCGTTCGGGTAGACCTCGCTCGTCTCGAGCCCCTCGGGCTCGAGGAAGATCTGGTGCGAAGCCTTGTCGGCGAAGCGCACGACCTTGTCCTCGATCGACGGGCAGTAGCGCGGTCCGACGCCCTCGATGACGCCGCCGTAGAGCGGCGATCGATCGAGCGCGCCGCGGATGATCGCGTGCGTCGCCTCGCTCGTATGCGTGATCCAGCAGCTGACCTGGCGCGGATGTTCCTCGCGCGAGCCGAGGAACGAGAACACCGGCGGCGGATCGTCGCCTTGCTGCTCGCCGAGCGAGGAGTAGTCGATCGTGCGGCCGTCGAGCCTCGGCGGCGTTCCCGTCTTCAGCCTTCCGACCGCGAACGGCAGCTCGCGCAAGGCTTCGGCGAGCGCACGGGCCGGCGGATCGCCGGCGCGTCCGGCTGCGTGCTGCGCGAAGCCGACGTGGATGCGGCCCGCGAGGAACGTGCCGGCCGTCAGCACGATCGCGCGCGCGCGGAATTCGAGACCGCTCTCTGTCCTGACGCCGACGGCGCGTCCGCCTTCGACGACGAGCCCGTCGGCGGCCTCCTGGAACAGCGCGAGGTTCGGCTGCGTCTCAACGCGACGGCGTATGGCCGCTTTGTACAAAACGCGATCGGCCTGGCAGCGCGTCGCGCGGACGGCCGCGCCTTTCGACGCGTTCAGCGTGCGCCACTGGATGCCGGCCCGATCCGCCGCGGCCGCCATCGCGCCGCCGAGCGCGTCGATCTCGCGCACGAGATGGCCCTTGCCGATCCCGCCGATCGCGGGATTGCAGCTCATCTGGCCGATCGTCTCGATGTTGTGCGTCACGAGCAGCGTGCGCGCGCCGATGCGCGCGCTCGCAAGCGCGGCTTCGGTGCCGGCGTGACCTGCGCCGATGACGATGACGTCGTAGTGCTGCATCGAGAGATTCCGGCTCGATCCGAAAACGAAGGCCGCGGATTCTAGCAAGCGGCGCGGCCGCGGCTGGCATGGAACGTGCTGCGATTACCGGCGCACTCCCACCGGCGCACGGCGTTTGCGAGCACGCCGCAGGTCGGAATTCAGGGGCCGGCCGCTGCGCCGGTGGGAGGACGCACCGGGCCCGCTTCGGCGGGCCTTTTTCTTTGGCAAGGCACTCGCGTCAGCGGTCTGTTCGAGATGCCGGACTCGCGGACAGGAGCAATCGTCCTGACTCTCGGGCAGGGGCGTCCGCGGGATGCGAGAACTGGCGCCCGGCGGTCGTAGGAACAGGGGGAATCCAAGAGGACCGTGTGCCGGGCGCCAGAGAAACCGGTAACCGTCGAAATCTGGAGGGCGCCGATCGCGAGGTCGGCGCCTTTTTTATTCTCTCTGCACGCCGCCACCGTAGCGGCAACGGTGAATGGCAGACTGTGACGATCGTCGCGGAATACTGCCGGGGGTTCGCCGCCCGCGGCGTGCCGGTCAGATTGCGACGCGGATCGTCAGGCGAGTTCGTCCGGCGTTCCGCGAACGCGTCGCGGCGGCCGCTTGGCGGCGTGATCGTGCCGACGTCGGCGGCTGGCACGCTGCTTGCTCAATCCCTGGCACGGGAATCCAGGAGTAGCGAACATGAGCACCGCCGCCAGCATGAGCATCAATCCGTTGTTTCTGCGTCACGATCTGATGATCGAGCTCGGACGTCTCGAGATGGCGATCGACGACGTGCGCACCTCGCAGCCGGCCGCCAACGACCGCAACGCGATCGTGAACGAGCTCGAGACGAAATGCGCGCGCATCAACGAGGCGCTGTCGAAGTTGCCTGCGTAAGAAGGTCCGAAACGTGCGTGAGAAGGCCGCGCGATGCGCGGCTTTTTCGTTTGTGGAGGGAAGGCCGGATTCGGGATTCGGGATGACCGAAGCGCGACGGCGAATCCCGACCCCCGAACCGAACTCTTCACCCCAGCGCCCGACCCACGAGATCCGCGAGATCCGGCGAGTTCCCGCTCCGGGCAGCGAGCCGTTCGAGCTCGCGGCGCATCAACGCGCGCCGCACCGGCTCGAAGCTTCGCCACGCGCCGAACGCCGTCACGAGGCGTGCGGCGACCTGCGGATTGATCGCGTCGAGCCGCGCGACCGCATCGGCGATGAACCGGTAAGACGCGCCGTCGGCCCGATGGAACGCGCGCGGATTGCGCTGCGCGAAGGTCACGAGCAGCGCGTAGACGGCGTTCGGAGTGTGCCAGCGGAAACCCGGATGCGCGGTCAGCGCCTCGACGCGGGCCAGCGTATCGATCTCTGCACGGAGCGCCTGCACGGCGAACCATTTGTCGAGAACGATCGCGTCGTTCGCATAGCAGGCTGCGAAGGCGTCGATCGCCGCCGGCGCGTCGCGCGCGCCCGCGCTGACGAGCACGCCGAGCGCCGCGAGGCGGTCGGTCAGGTTTCGTGCGCCGGCGAACTCGGCGCTCGCGAGCGGGAGATGCGCGGAATCTGCCCGGCACAGCACGGCGAGGCAGACGTTGCGCAGCCTTCGTCTCGCCTGCGCCGCCGGCGCGGTGTCGTCGCCTGAATCGGCGATGCTCGCCCGACGCTTTTCGATCGCGGGCGCGAGACGCCGCGCCATCGCGGCTTCGATCGTCGCTCGCGCATCGTGCACGGCTTCGGGATCGATGTCCTGGAGCCCGGTCATCAGCGATGCCGCATCGGCGACGGTCAGCATTTCGGCCATCAACGCGGGATCGATCGCCGCGTCGTCGAGCGCTGCGCAAAGGCCGTCTGACCATTCGGCGAGCAACGCCGGATCCGGCGCGCCGTTCGCGAGGGTTCGTGCGAACAGGCGGCGCACGAGCGTGTCCGCCGCGAACCAGCGGTTGAAGCCGTCGGTATCGTGGCGCACGAGCGCAGCGAGCGTCGCGTCGGGAACGTCCTGGTCGAGCCGCACCGGTGCCGAATAGCCGCGCAGGAGCGAGACGACCGGCGCCTCCGGCACGTCGACGAAGCGGAACGTCGCCTTGTCGCCCTCGAGCGGGAGCACGCGCTCGTCCCGCGTCGGCGTGCTCTCGCCGTCGAGCCGCGCCAGAAGCGGCGCGCCGTCCGCGCCGAACAGTTGCACCGCGACCGGAATCGGCAGCGCGCGCTTGCGCGGCTGATCCGGCGTCGGCGGCGTTCGCTGCGCGAGCGTCAGCTCGTAGCGGCGCGACGGTGCATCGTAGCGTTCGTGCACGGACAGGAGCGGCGTGCCGGCCTGTTCGTACCAGCCGAGCCACGCCGAGAGATCGCAGCCGTTCGCGTCGCCGAGCGCGGCGAGGAAATCCTCGATCGCGACCGCGCCGCCGTCGTGCCGCTCGAAATAGAGATCGAGCCCGCGTCGGAAGCCTTCGCGGCCGAGCAGCACGGCCAGCATGCGCACGATCTCGGCGCCCTTGTCGTAGACGGTCGCCGTGTAGAAGTTGTTGATCTCGCTGTAGCGGTCGGGCCGCACGGGATGCGCGAGGGGACCCGCATCCTCGCTGAACTGCGCGCGCCAGAGCGTCCTGACGTCCTCGATGCGGCGCAACGTGCGCGAGGCGAGGTCGGATTCGAATTCCTGTTCGCGGTAGACCGTGAGGCCTTCCTTCAGCGACAGCTGGAACCAGTCGCGGCAGGTCACGCGATTGCCGGT
>DASZYR010000183.1:0-3066 GCA_035545255.1 Rhodanobacteraceae bacterium | reverse complement strand
CGCCCAGCCGGAATCGTCGGACGCCGCGTCGACTGCATTGCGCAGCAGCGTTCGGAGACGCTTGTCCTGCTTCAGCGGCGTCTTCGCGCGCGCCTTCAGTACCTCGTCTTCGTCCTCGTACTTGTTGACGAGGATCTCGGTGTAGATGAACTTGTCGCAGGCCGACACGAACGGCGCCGGCGTCTTCTTCTCGCCGAAACCATAGACGACGAGACCGGCCTCGCGGATGCGCGCGGCGAGGCGCGTGAAATCGCTGTCGCTCGAGACGATGCAGAAGCCGCCGAGCCGGCCGGTGTACAGCAGGTCCATCGCGTCGATGATCAGCGCGGAATCGGTCGCGTTTTTTCCGGTCGTGTACCGGAACTGCTGGATCGGCTGGATCGCGTGCGTCAGCAGCGTTTCCTTCCAGCCCTTGAGCTGCGGGCCGGTCCAGTCGCCGTAGATGCGCTTGACGGTCGCGGTGCCGTACTTCGCGATCTCGGCGAGAAGGCCGTCGACGACCGACGGCTGCGCGTTGTCGGCGTCGATGAGGACGGCGAGCGTCGGCGATGTCGAGGCCATAGCGGATCCCGTTTGCGATTGCCGCGAGCGTACTCCGCGCGGCGCGGGCCAGCCAGCGCGAACGCTCCACCGAATCGCCGCAGCGAAAAGACGATGCCGTGCGAGCATCGCGGCGAAAGCCTGCGTGTCGCGCGCCGCGAAAGGCGCCACCGACCGCTTTCATCCCGATGTGCGCCGCGCATGGACACCGGCACCGCCCCGGCCTACGCTTCCGGTCGCTGCGAACCCGAGTCCATCATCCCAACGGAGACGAGCCATGCCCGAAGTGCGCGCGTTCTGGTCGAAGCGGTCGCCTGACCTCCTCAGCGTATTGCGCATCGTCACCGCGTTCCTCTTCATGCAGCATGGCGCGATGAAGCTGCTCGGCTTTCCGGGCGCGGGCGACCACACGGTCGAGCTGATGTCGCTGATGGGACTTGCCGGCGTGCTCGAACTCGTCGGCGGCGGGCTCGTGCTGCTCGGCCTTTTCACGCGGCCGGTCGCGTTCGTCCTCGCGGGCGAGATGGCGTTCGCCTATTTCATGGCGCACGCGCCGCAGGGCTTCTGGCCCGCGTTGAACCAGGGCGAAGCCGCGGTGCTGTATTGCTTCGTGTTCCTGTATCTGTCGGCGGCGGGCGGCGGACCGTGGAGCCTCGATCGGATGCTCGCCAAGACCTGATCGGCGGCGCCACGAAGCCGACACGAGGCGAGCCGTGCGCGGCTCGCGTCGGCCGCGGCGAGAGAGCAACCGGCGACTGAAGCGTCACCGAAGCCGGCAAGCCCGCCGGGCATAACCGCATCGAAGCGATCCTCGGCGGCTGCACGCTGTCGGAAAGTCGATTGCATTACCTGGACGCCGAAAGCCGACGGCAGCGTTCGGCAGCACCGGGAATCGTCCGAGGTCGGCGGGGCGCCGTGGAAAACGGCGTTCGACGGACGCTAAGAGCGCACGCGCTGAGCGGCGGGAAACGCCGGCCGCGTCGAACGGCCGGCGTGGGAATCGCGCGTCAACGCAGGCCGCCGCTGGCGACGAGCCGTTCGCCCGTCATCCAGATCGAGTCGTTCGACGCGAGGAAACTCGCGATCGAAGCGATGTCGTTCGGCTGGCCGGTGCGGCCGAGCGGCGTGCGCGAGACGGTGTCGGTCTCGAACTCCGAGCCGATGAAGCCGGCGGCGTGCGTGCCTTCGGTCTCGACGATGCCCGGCGCGATCGTGTTGACGCGGATCTTGCGCGCGCCGAGCTCCTTGGCCAGCACGCCGGTGATCGCGTCGACAGCGCCCTTCGTGCCCGAATACACCGCGCTCTGCGGCGGCGTCAGCGTAGAGACGACGGAGCTGATGTTGACGATGCTGCCGCCTTCGCCGAGGTGCCTGACAGCAGCCTGCGTCGTCAGAAGCAGACCCAGCACATTCGTGTTGAACTGCTTGTGGAAGCTCGCCTCGTCGAGGTTCTCGATCGCGCCGAACTCGTAGACTCCGGAGTTGTTGACGAGAATGTCGAGCCGGCCGAACTTCGCGATTGCCGCATCGACGATGTTGCCGGCTTCCGCTGCTTTCGAGACGTCGCCCTTGACGGCGACGGCCTTGCCGCCGGCCTTCTCGATCGCCGCGACGACGGCATCCGCGCCGGTCTTGCTCGACGCGTAGTTCACGACGACGGACGCGCCGTCGCCGGCCAGCTTCCTGGCGATCGCGGCGCCGATGCCCTTGGAGGCGCCGGTGACGACCGCAACCTTGCCCTTGAGAATGCTCATGTCTGTCCTTGGTGGATTTCGGATGGGAGCTTCGGCGGAACAGTTCTCCTGTTCCGTAGTTCGTAAGTTACGAACTATAGAACCAGAAGTCAAGGCCTGCTATCGTGAGCCCATGAGACCGCTGCTCCATCCCTCCATCGACGACGTGACGCTCGAAGGCATCCTGCACGCGCTCGCCGATCCGGTGCGTGCGGCGATCTATGCCGAGCTTGCCGCGCGCGACGGCGCGGCGACGTGCTCGGCGTTCGTCAACGTGATCGACCGCGAGATCCCGAAATCGACGCTCTCGCAGCACTTCCGCGCGCTGCGCGAAGCGGGGCTGATCCGCAGCGAGCGTGCCGGCGTCGAGATGCGCAATCAGACGCGCTGCAAGGAACTGGAGCAGCGCTTTCCGGGACTGATCCCGTCGATCATGAAGGCGTACCTGGTGGAAGCCGGCGAGAAGTCGCGCAGCGCGAAGCGCAAAACCGCGAAGAAGAGCGCCGGCTGAAGCGTTCAGCGCTTCACTGCGCGTGCAACCACGTCGACGATCGCGCAGTTCGGCCGATCGACAGCAAGCTTCCTGCGGATCGCCTCGTCGACGTCGGTCGCCGCTACGATGATGTAGCTGTCGCCGGCGGTGATGCCTTCGCCGCCCGGCGGCGCGATCGCGTAACACGCGCCGCTCTCGGCCGAGATCAGCGTGAACGTCCATTGCCGATCGCCCGGCTCGCCTTCCTCGATGACTTCGGCGGCGACGATGCGGATCGTCTTCGGCGCGGTCGGCGCATCG
>DASZYR010000182.1:0-9108 GCA_035545255.1 Rhodanobacteraceae bacterium | reverse complement strand
TGCGCGGTGCTGCAGGCGAATCTCTATCGCGCGCTCGGCCGGCAGTCGGCATGGGAAGCGGCTCTCGCGCAAGCGCGCTCGCTCGCGGGCGAGCGCGCCGTGCCGGCCGCCGCTTCGTCGGCGCCGGCGCCGACGCCGCTGATCTCGAGCCGCTGAGCGTTCAGCCCGGCGGCGGGCCTTCGAAGCCGTCGGCGAAGATCGTGTCGTCGCCGGCGACCTCGCACGTGAACACGACGTCGGCCGTCAACGCATCGCCGAAGCCCGGCGTCGCCGAGCCCATGCGCACCTGGCCGACGTCGTTGATCGACGGCCACGAATCCATCGATCCGCCCCAGATGCCGCCGAAGCCGGTGTCGTCGCCTTGCACGGCGAGCAGGGTCACGCTCGAATCCGGATGCACGACCATCGTCGTGCCGCGATCGTTGCCTTCGATGGCGCGGCTGACCCAGACCACGACGTCGCCGTCGTCGGAGATCGTGCTCATCGGGTTGCGCGAGAACGCGAGACCGTCGACGGTGCCGCCTTCGACCTCGTCGTTGAACGCGACGATGCGGCGCCAGCTCGAACCGTCGCCGGCGAACCAGCCCGATGTCGTGCTCGTGTCGCTGAAGAATGCGATCTCGCCGTTCGCGTTCAGCGACGGGGCCTGGAAATCGACGAACGTGCCGCTGTCCGGCGCGTCGTCGCCGGCTCTGACGAGCCACTCGTGGACGCCTTCCGCGCTGACGAAGAGACCGCGATCGGTGCCGGGCACGCCGCTGACGATTCCGCGGAACGCGATCTCGCCCGCTTCGTTGATCGCGGGAATCGGCCCGCCCGCGAGGAACGAGCCGTCGGCGAAGCCGAGCTGCTCGGTGCCGAGCATCGTGAACGTGCCGCCGCCGGGCACCGGATCGCCCGCGGCGACGTATTTCGAGACGACGCCGTCCTGCCAGAGAAAGATGTCGGACGTCTGCGCGCCGTCCGTGCCGGCGAGGAACACGATCGTGCCGGCGCTATCGAGACTGCCCATGCCGAGCATCGTGAACGTACCGCCGAGCGGCGAAGCATCGCCTTCGGCCGCGACCTTGACGATCGCATCGCTCGCGGCTTCGTAGAGGAAGAGGCCGCGCGGCGAGGCTCCGCCGGCGACGTCGGCGAGGAAGAGCACGTCGCCGTTGTCGTTGATCGCGGGCGTGCCGTACGTTCCCTGGAACACGCCGCCGAACGTGCCGCCGATCGGCGTCGGATCGCCGCAGTCGCCCGGCACGCCGCTGCCGCCGCCGTCGCCGCAGCCAAGCATGACGATGTGGAGCCCGTCGGCATCCGCGGTGAACACGCCCTGGTTGCGATCGGCGTCGGCGACGTTCGCGACGAACGCGATGCGGCCGGAGTTGTTCAGCGTCGCCGAATTGAAGAACGCAACCGGATCGAGCGTTCCCGACTCGCCGTCCGGCAGCGGCTGGCCTTGCCACGCGACCGGCGCAACGCCGCATGCGCCGCCTTGCGCCTCGCGCACGCGGCGCGGAGTGGTTGCGGGCGCAGAGAACGGCGTCGCTCTGCGGTATTCGATGCCGTGGTCGATCGAGTGCTGCGTGACGACGAAGCCGCCGGCATGCCGCGACGGCTCTGCATCGGCGAGACCCGCGAGACCGGCGAGCACGAGGGAAATCGGAAATACGAAACGGAAAGTCATGGGATGCAACCTCGAAGGCCGCGGTGGACGAGAGCGCGAACGCAACGCGGATCGCGTTCGCGTGCCGATTGTGTCACCGCGCGGTGCGCCGGAAGTTTTCGCACGGTTGCCGAGGGGCTTTCGCGACGCTTCCGGAGCGTTTGCCGGCGATGGCGTCGCGTGCGCAAGCTTCCCGATCGACGCCGCCGCGGAATCGAGGGCGATCCGGTAAGAGCAACAAGATCGTGAGTGCATCCAGCGCTGCGCCCGAGCCCGCAGCCTGCGTGCGAAAGCGGTCGCGCTTTCGAACCGTTGTCCCGACGACGCGCCTTTGTCCCGTCCTTTACATCGGCGCCTGCCGCAGTGGACAATACCGCCGTATCGCTCGATATGGCTACCCATATGAAAACGACCATCGAGATTGCCGACTCGCTGCTCGAAGAAGCGAAAGCGATCGCCGCCGAGGAAGGCACGACCGTGCGCGCGCTCGTCGAGAGCGGCCTGCGCTGGCGCGTCGCCGAGCATCGCGCGCATTCCGCCGCGTTCACGCTCAGCGACGAGGCGTTCGACGGCGAAGGCATCGCGCCGGAGCTGCGCGCCGCGTCGTGGGAGCGCATCCGCGATCTCGCCTACGGACACGATGCGTGATCGCGGTCGACACGAACATCCTCGTCTACGCGCACCGGAAGGATTCCGAGTTCCACGCGCCCGCCGCGACGCTCCTGCGCTCGCTGGCCGAGGGCGTGCATGCATGGTCGATCGCATGGCCGAGCGTGCACGAGTTCTTCGCGATCGTGACGCATCCCCGCATCTATCGCCCGCCGACGCCGCCCGCGCGCGCGATCGCGCAGATCGACGCGTGGCTCGGCTCACCCTCGCTTGTGCTGCTCGGCGAGACCGTCAAGCACTGGACGAGCCTTCGCGCAGTGATCGGCGAGGCGAAGATCGAAGGTCCGAAAGTGCACGACGCGCGCATCGCCGCGCTCTGCGTGCAGCACGGCGTGCGCGAGCTCTATTCGGCCGATCGCGATTTCAGCCGGTTTCCGCAGATCGCGGTGCGCAATCCGCTGATCGGCCGTTGACGCCATGAAGATCGCGAGCTGGAACGTCAATTCTTTGAACGTGCGCCTGCCGCACGTCGAGCGCTGGTGCGCCGAGGCGCGGCCGGACATTCTCGCGCTGCAGGAAACGAAGCTCGAAGACGCGAAATTCCCGGTCGCGGCACTCGAAAACGCGGGCTATCACGCGGCGTTCTCGGGACAGAAGACCTACAACGGCGTCGCGATCCTCTCGCGCCGGCCGCTTGCCGACGTCGTGCACGGCATCGACGGCTTCGACGATCCGCAGCGGCGCATCCTGTCGGCGACGGCGGAAGATCCCGGATCGGGTCCGGGGCGGAGTCTGCGCATCGTCAATCTCTACGTCGTCAACGGCCAGGCGGTCGGCACGGAGAAATACGCGTACAAGCTCGACTGGCTCGCGAAAGTCGCTGCGTTTCTTGCCGAAGAGATCCGCCGCCATCCGCGCATCGTCGTGCTCGGCGACTTCAACATCGCGCCGGACGACCGCGACGTGCACGATCCGGCGGCGTGGCAGGGGCAAGTGCTCTGCTCGACGCCCGAGCGCGAGGCACTGAAGCGCCTGCTCGACGCGGGCCTCTTCGACAGTTTCCGCTTGTTCAACGAAGACGCCGGACACTACAGTTGGTGGGACTACCGCCAAGGCGCGTTCCGCCGCAACCTCGGATTGCGCATCGATCTGATCCTTGCTGGAGAGGCGCTGCGCGGCGAGTGCCGTTCCGCCGCGATCGACCGCGCGCCCAGAACCTGGGAACGCGCATCCGACCACACGCCCGTGACACTGGACATTGCCGATGGCAGCTGACGACTGGCCCGCTTCGCCGAGCGACGAGGATCTCGAAGAGCTCGATACGTTCCTGCGCGGCCGCGGCGACGACGAGGACCTGCTGCTCGACGGCGTCCACGGCCTCCTGACCGCACTTGCGATCGGGCCCGATCCCGCGACGCCCGACGAATGGCTGCCCGAAGTGCTGCACGAGCCGTTCGCCGATTCCGAGGAAGGCAAGCGCGTGCTGACGCTGCTCGCGCGGCTCAACGACGCGATCGCGCCGGAGCTCGAAACCGGCACCTACGAGCCGATCCTCGGCGAGATCGACAGCGACGACGGCGCGGGCGCGTTCACTGCGCGCGGCTGGTGCGAGGGGTTCTCGCGCGGCATTGATCTGCGTGCTCCGGTCTGGGAAGGGCGGCTCGGCCAGGACTCGCAGCTGATGGAGCTCCTGGGACCGATCATCGCGCTCGCGATCGACGACGGCGTCTTCGAGAGCGACGCCGAGTTCGCGCCGCTCGGCGAAGACGACTACGACGAATGCCTCGCGCAGATCCCGACCTCGGTCGGCGCGATCGCCGCGTACTGGCGCGAGCATCCGCCGACGCGCGAAGAACAGGCGCAGCACGCGTCGCTCGAGCCACAGCGCCGGCCGCGCCGACGCGGCGGACGCTGGGTGCACTGACGGCTCGGGAGGCCAGCGATGGCGCCCCGTTGTTCCGGGGAGGCCGGAATCCGCCTTTTTTCCGGCGCTACGCTGCATCCTGCGCGAATGCCGCGATTGCATCGCTGGACTAAGATCTCCTCATGCGCATCGTCGTTGCCGTCATGCTGCTGCTTGCGCTGCTGGTCTGCGCCAAGGCAGGTACCCGCGAATCCGCGCGCTCGCCGCCGATCGCCGACGATGCCGGCCTCGATCGCTATCTCGCTGACGTCGCGCCCGGCAAGTCGCCGCTGGATCGCCTCTCGGGGCCCGCGAAGCGCCGCTTCCTGACGTCGTTCCGCGAGGGAGGGCTTTCGGTGGCCGATCTCGCCGCCGAGCTGACTCACGAAGAAGCGCTGGCGGTTCTCGCGCTGTTCGGCTACGAGCGTTTCGTGCCGGCACATTCGCGCAAGACGCACGTATCGATCGGCAACAGCGAAACACCCGCGGCGAGCGCGCATTTCGATGCGATCGAGCGTGCATACGGTGCTGGCGCACGAGACCTCGTGGCTGCCGAATATGCAGAAGCGTACGCGCCGCAACAGACGGAATCGACGCTGCGCACGCTGTCGGACGGCGATCTTGCGCTCGTCTTCCGCGCCACGCTGATCGATTTCGATCTCGGCGGAGCCGCGAGTCCGCACGATCTCGCGCTCGATTTCGGCGAGCTCGAACGCCGCGGCGTCGCGGCGCCGGCATGGTTCCACGACGCCTTTCGCGTGCTCGTCACTCGCCGCGAATTCGCGCTCGCGCGCGACTTTCGCGAGCGGCATGCCGCGCTGGATCTGCCGCAGGTGCCCGGGGTCCGCGACGAAACGAGCGGCGCGGGCCCGACCGTGCTCGCGCTTGGCGATGACGGGACGCTCGTGCGGCACACGCTATTGCTTGATCCGCATGCGCAAGTCGTCGTCGTCGCGGGCTGCCATTTCTCGAGGGATGCCGCCATCGACATCGAAAACGACGCGATGCTCCGGAAGCTCTTCTCGCGGAATGTCGTCTGGATCACGCCCGCAAGCGAGGATCCGGCCGATCCCGAGCTCGCACGCTGGAACCGCGAGCATCCACTCGCCGCAATGACGACGGTCTATCGCGAAAGCGAATGGCCAGAGATCGACTCGTGGGCGATACCGACGTTCTACTTCCTCCGCGACGGGCACGTCGTCGACAAGGTCACCGCGTGGCGAGGCCGGCGCGATGCCGTGGTCGCCGGATTCCGTACGATTGGCCTCGCGCCGCCCGCTCCCTGAGCCGATCGTCGCGCCGGAGCGACGCAGCGTTTCCGTCGAGAACCTTGTCCCGAGCCGGCTGCGCGCGCATGTTGCGTGCACCGTATCGTTTCAGCCGGAGATCGCATGAACCCGACCACTCTCGAAAGCCGCCGCGTCGAAAAAGTCGTGCGCGGGCAGCCGACATCCGACGGCGCAGGCGTCAAATTGACCCGCGTCATCGGCCAGCGTGCGCTCGAGATGCTGGATCCGTTTCTCATGCTCGACGAATTCCGCTCGGACAGCGCTTCGGATTACATGAGCGGCTTTCCCGATCATCCGCATCGCGGCTTCGAGACCGTCACGTACATGCTCGCCGGCCGCATGCGCCACGGCGACAACCAGGGCAACTCCGGCCTCCTGACGCCGGGCAGCGTGCAATGGATGACTGCCGGCCGAGGCATCGTGCATTCGGAGATGCCCGAGCAGGAGAACGGCCTCATGTGGGGCTTCCAGCTCTGGGTCAACCTGCCCGCGAAGGACAAGATGACGGCGCCGCGCTATCAGGACATCGCGCCGGAGCGCGTTCCGGAAGTCGCGCCGGCAGGCGGCGTGCGCGCGCGCGTCCTGGCCGGAACACTCGGCAACGCGGCGGGGCCGGTCAGCGGCGTCGCGGTCGATCCGGTCTATTTCGATCTTTCGCTCGATGCCGGCGCGCGCTTCGCGGCTCCGGTTCCGTCGAGCCACAACGCGTTCGTCTATGTGTACGGCGGCGCGGCCGACATCGGTCCAGCGGATGCGTCGCGCGGAATCCAGCGCGGCGAGCTCGCCGTGCTCGATCGGAACGGAGACGACGTGCTCATCTCTGCGGGAAACGAAGGCGCGCGCCTGATCCTCGTAGCCGGCAAGCCGTTGAACGAGCCGGTAGCGAAGTACGGTCCATTCGTGATGAACACGCAGGAGGAGATCGTGCAGGCGATCCGCGACTATCAGGGCGGACGGTTCTGACGCTCGTCATCGCCCGCGCACGCCCGCCGTCATTCCGGCGAAAGCCGGAATCCATTTGCTTCGTGCCGAAGATCAAAATGGTCCCGGCTTTCGCCGGGACGACGGAGCGGAGGCCTCAGGGTTTCCGGGGTTCGCGATCCGTCTTCAGCATCTCGTCGAAGTAATCCGCGATCAGCGTGTAGACGTGCTTTCGCATCACCGGCGTCGAGAGACTGTGCTTGCCGCCGGGATACGTCATCAGCCGGAACTGCGTTCCGCGATCCTGCAATGCAGCCATCAGTTTCGTCGAGTTCGCGAACAGCACGTTGTCGTCGGCCATGCCGTGCACGAGCAACAGCGGCGACTTGAGGCCGTCGAGCCAGTGGAACACGTTCGATAGCTCGTAACCTTGCGGGTTCTCCTGCGGCGTGCCGAGATAGCGTTCGGTGTAGTGGGTGTCGTAGAGCGTCCAGTCCGTGACCGGCGCGACCGCGACGCCGGCCGCGATGCGATCGGATGCGTTCGCGAGCAGCATCAGCGTCATGTAGCCGCCGTAGCTCCAGCCGAACACGCCGATGCGGTGCGCATCGACCCACGGCTGCTGCGAGAGCCAGTCGACGCCGGCGAGCTGGTCGGCGACCTCGGCCCTGCCGAGCCTGCGGAAGATCGCGTCGGAGAACGCGCGACCGCGACGCGGCGTGCCTCGGTTGTCGAGCGCGAACACGACGTAGCCGTGCTCGGCCATGAACTCCTCGAAATGATTGCCCCACGCGCGGTTGACGTACTGGCGGCCGGGGCCGCCGTAGTACGTCATGAACACGGGATAGCGCTTTTTCGCATCGAATCCGGCCGGCTTGTAGAGCCGGTAATAGAGCTTCTGTCCGTCCTCGGCGGCGATCGCGCCGAACTCGGGCGGGATCAGGCTGTCGCGATACGGCCAGTACGGATGGCCTTCCTTCAGGACATTCGGCTCGATCCACGCGATGAGGCCGCCGTCGGGACTTCGCAGCGAAACCTGCGGCGGCGTCCGCGGATCGGAATACGTATCGACGTAGGCCGACGCGCTCTCGCCGAAATCGGCGTCGCGCCAACCTTCGCCCGCGCTGACGCGGCGCGGCGTCGCCGCCTCGCTGCCGTCGAGCCGCGCGGCGTAGATCTGCTGCTGCAAGGGATCGTCGCGTCCGGCGAGGAAATGGATTTCTCCCTTGTCCTCGTCGACCGCAAGCAGCTTGTCGACGTCCCATTCTCCAGAAGTCAATGCACGGCGGCGCTTGCCGTCGAGCCCGATGACATAGAGATGCTTGTGCCCGCTCGCTTCGGACGCCCAGATGAACGCATCCTCGTGCTTGAGGAAGCGCAGATCGTCGCCGAGGTTGATCCAGGTCGCGCTCGTCTCGGTCAGCAGCGTGCGCTGATGAAGGCTTTCCGCCTCGACGCGCACGAGATCGAGACGCTGCTGCGCGCGATCCTCGCGCTGGAACGCGAGGGCGCTCGCGTCCGGCAGCCAGTTGACGCGCGCGAGGTAGATGTCCGCATCGCGGCCGAGATCGATCCAGCGCGCGCGCGCGACGGTCGGCCGCACGAGCCCGAGCTTGACCGCGACGTTCGGCCGTCCCGCCGCGGGATAGCGCTGCGTCACGGTTTCGGTGCGATCGGCGTAGACCTCGGTGCGCTGCACTTGATCGACGCGCGATTCGTCGTAACGCTCGAACGCGATCGCGGAATCGTCGGGCGCCCACCAGTAGCCGGTCGCGCGATCCATCTCCTCCTGCGCGACGAACTCGGCCTCGGCGTTGTGGATCGGACCTTCGCCGTCTCGCGTCAGCTGGTAATTCCGGCCGCTCGAAAGGTCGATCGTGTAGAGATTCTGGCGGCTGACGAACGAGACGTAGCGTCCTTTCGGCGAGACCTGCGCGTCGATGACGTCGAGTCCCGCCGGCGTCAGCGCACGCAGCTCCGCACCCGGCTTCGCATCGAGATCGCAGAGCCAGAGCCGCTCGCCGACGCCGAACAGGATCTTGCGGCTGTCCGGCGACCAGCGGTACGAGACGATGCCGTGAAGGTCTGCGATGCGCTCGCGCTCGCGGCGCGCCTTCTCCGCATCGGAAAGCTCGGGCGCGGCGCCGAGCGCGGTCGAATCGACGAGCCGCCGCATCGTCTTCGACGCGACATCGAAGATCCAGAGATCGAGCTGGTTGCGATCGTCCTCGCGGCCGCGCAGGAACGCGACATGCGTTCCGTCCGGTGCGATTTTCAGCGAGCGCGGGCTCGGCCCGTTGAGGTCGGGATCGCCGTATATGCGTTCGATCGTGAGTTTTTCGGCCATCGCGGAAACGCTGATCGCCAGCATGGCGATGAAAAGAAGCAGACGCATTCGAAAATCTCCCCGGAACGCGCCGATTATCGCCGCGTCGCGCGGCGACGGGAAATATCCGAAGTGCGCGCTCGCGTAACGCGCGCACGATTTTCCCCTCTCCCGCCCGCGGGAGAGAGCAGGGCAAGCGCCTGCATCGACGCTCCGGAAGAAGAGCGAAAAGCTCCCCTCACCCGCCGCTTCGCGGCGGCCTCTCCCGCTCAGCGGGAGAGGCGAGCGGCGGCGCTTCGCAACGAGCGAGATCGCCGCGACCACGACTACGCCGCGCGAGGCGATTTCACGCTCGCATGATTCCCCTCTCCCGCTCGCGGGAGAGGATAGGGTGAGGGCGCGCTTG
>DASZYR010000181.1:0-6589 GCA_035545255.1 Rhodanobacteraceae bacterium | reverse complement strand
CGGTACTTGCGATGGGCGAGATACCAGCCGATCGAATAGAGATCGTTCGCCATCGTCTCGTAGACCGATCCGTCGGGCTTCATCGCCGCGGCGACTTCGCGCAGGAAACGCTCGCGCGGAAGATGCGAGAAATGCCCGAAGAAGAGAAGGTTGAAATCGGACGGGAATCCGTCGCCGCCCACGCGCGGCGCGCGATGCTTCGGCAGCACCGCGAGAATCGCGAAGAACAGCGAGATCAGCGTGAACGCCGCAAGCGTCTGCACGGCGGGCCGCAACGTGGCGTCACCGATGCGCCCGAGCGAGAGCGTCAGCACGATCGAGGACACCGTGATGATGATGTTGGCCTTCGTGTCGGCCATGCTCGACAGCGCGACGTGATGCTGCTGCGCCGTGCGCAGCAGCACGTCGCCGGTGTTGCGTTCGGGGACGCGCGAGAACGCGTCCGCCGACGAAGAAGGTTCGTCCATCGCCGTGCCTCGCCTGCCGCGTCCCGGCGACATCTTAGCAAGCGCGATGGAGCGAAGCGGGATGGAGGATCGTTCCCTTCTCCCGCGGACGGGAGAAGGTGGCGCGCAGCGCCGGATGAGGGCATTTCGAAGTGATGCGTCCGCGAAAAGCGTCCCTCGCCCGCTCCTGCGCAGCGACCTCTCCCGAGAAGCGGGAGAGGTGACAGCCCGCCCGTCCGGATTCTCGTTCGTCCGGATCAGGCCGCCTGCGCGATCGAAGGCGACGCAGCCGCCGCCTGTTCGATCGTGACGGCGACCGCGTGGATCACGGCCGCGATGCGCGCCGCGCTCTGGATCGCCTGTGCGGACACGTCGTGCTTCTTCAAGGTCTTCTCGTGCGAATCGACGCATTTGCCGCAGCCGTTGATCGCCGAGACCGCGAGCGAGGCGAGCTCGAAATCGATCTTCGAGCAGCCGGGATTTGCCATGACGTTCATGCGCAGGCTCGCGCGCATCGTCTCGTACTCGCGCTCCTCGACGAGATGCGTGAACCGGTAGTAGATGTTGTTCATCGCCATGATCGCGGCGGCGGCGCGCGCGGCGTCCTGCTCCGTTGCGTCGAGCACCGTCGCGGCCTGCATCGCGATCGCTTCGGTCAGCGGCTCGTGACGCGAGGCGATCGCGCTCGCGAGCGCGACGATCGCGATCTGCTTCGGCGAAAGACCGGGCGCGCCGGCTTCGCTCAGCACCGAGTCGAGATTGAGGCGAAGATCCTTCGCGTAGTCGGGCACGCGGGACTTGATCGTATCGAGATTCATAACGGCAACTCCTTCAGAAAAAAGGGCCCGGTTTCATCGGCCGAACCCTTTTCGTGCTGTTGTTGAAAATCCCGGCATGGACGCCGGGCTCTTCTTTGGCGGCCCATGGACGGGCCGCACGAATTGAAGGTGGCCGGCGACTGCGGGGTCGCCGGCCGGGACGACATCGTTGGGGAGGGGAGGAGACCGATGCCGTCCGAACTTTGGAGCGCGCCTTGCGTCGCTCCGGAGTGCCATGGCCCGTTGATGGGGTCTGGCGCCCGGATTGCAATGCCCTCTCTATTGCACACGCTCTCGCAAGTCTTGCCCTCACCCGCCCTCTCCCGCCGAGCGGGGAGAGGGAAAGGCTTTTGCTTGCTTTCCCGCAAGCGGGGGAAGGAAGGCTTGCTTACGCGGCCTTCAGGACGTCCTCGCCCTTGTTCCAGTTGCACGGGCAGAGCTCGTCCGTCTGGAGCGCGTCGAGCACGCGCAGGACTTCCTGCGGATTGCGGCCCACGCTGCCGTCGGTCACGTACGCGAAGCGGATGACGCCGTCCGGATCGACGAGGAACGTCGCACGCTTGGCCACGCCCTCTTCCTCTTCGAGGATGCCGAGCGCGGTCGACAGGCGCCTGGCCGTGTCGGCGAGCATCGGGAACGGCAGATTGCGAAGGTCTTTGTGATCCTTGCGCCACGCGAGGTGGACGAACTCCGAGTCGGTCGACGCCGCGAGGACCTGGCAATCGCGATCCTTGAACTGCGCGTCGAGATCGCCGAAACCCTTGATCTCGGTCGGACAGACGAACGTGAAATCCTTCGGATAGAAGAACACGAGCGTCCACCTGCCCTTGTACGTCGCGTTGTCGATGTCCGCGAACGCGGTCTCGAGCTTGTCGATGCCCACGGTCGCCTTGAGCTTGAATTCGGGGAACTTGTCGCCGACGGTCAACATGGAATGTCTCCTGGTCAGGTTGGATGGATGAACCGGTAAGGGGTTCGCGCCGAAGCCCGATGACGAGGCCCCTTCGCGCTGACGAGAACAAGATAGGGATCGGCTTTCAATTACTCAAATCGATTGATAGAATCGCTTCGATAGCAATTATCAATCGAGTCGCCGATGAATCTCCGGGACCTCCGATATCTGGTCGCGCTCGCCGAGCACAAGCATTTCGGCCGCGCCGCGAGCGCGAGCTTCGTCAGCCAGCCGACGCTGTCGACGCAGATCAGGAAGCTCGAGGAAGAGCTCGGCGTCGCGCTCGTCGAACGCACGCCGCGCAAGGTGCTGCTCACCGAAACGGGCCGCGAGATCGCGCAGCGCGCGCGCGAGGTGCTGAACGAGGTCGAGCAGATCCGGCAGATCGCGCGGCGCACGAAAGACCCGGAATCGGGCACGGTCCGGCTCGGGATTTTCCCGACGCTCGGGCCTTATCTGCTGCCGCATGTGATCCCGCGCATCCGCGAACGCTATCCGCGTCTCGAGCTTCTCCTCGTCGAGGAAAAGACCGAGATCGTGCTGCGACAGCTCCGCGAGGGCCGCCTCGACGCGGGCGTGCTCGCGCAGCCGATCCACGACGACCAGCTGCACCAGCAATTCCTGTTCGAAGAGCCCTTCCTGCTCGCGGTGCCCGGGCACCATCCGCTCGCCGGACGAAAGCAGCTCAAGCTCGACGAGCTCTCCGATCAGAGCCTTCTCCTGCTCGAGGAAGGCCACTGTCTGCGCGACCAGGCGCTCGAGGTCTGCCAGCTCGCCGGAGCGGCCGAGAAGAGCGGATTCCGCGCGACGAGCCTCGAGACCTTGCGCCAGATGGTCGCTGCGAACGTCGGCGTCACGCTGTTGCCGACGCTCGCGGTGAAGCCGCCGGTCGCGCATTCGTCGGACATCCATCTCGTCGAGTTCCGCGGCCATGCGCCGAGCCGGCGCATCGCGATGGTCTGGCGCAAGAGCTCCGCGATGGCGCCGTTCCTGAAGCGGCTGGCTGAATTGTTCACTTTGCCGCACGACCTGCTCGATCCGCATTCGGCGTGCGTGGGCGATGGCGTGCCGCCGGGTCGCGGCCGGACGCGGGCGGCGGAATCGAAAGGACGAAAACCCGCAGCCGGTCGCCGGTAACCGGAAAGCACGACGCCATCCCCTCTCCCGCCTGGGGTTAGGGTGAGGGCAGGCTTGCGGAGGCCCTTCCCGCAAATCGCGATAGACGCCGCCCATCAAACCCATCGCATCTATCAATTTCTATCGACGCCTCCGCGGCGCTACGCTCGCCTCAAGCCGCGTGCCAGCGCGGTCTCCATCTCCAGCCACACGCCACGAGGTGTCACATGGGCAATCTCAAGGGTTCCCGCACGGAAGAGAATCTCAAGGCGGCTTTCGCAGGCGAATCGCAGGCGAACCGTCGTTATCTCTACTTCGCGCAGAAGGCCGACGTCGAAGGCCACAACGACGTCGCCGCGGTGTTCCGCTCGACCGCCGAAGGCGAGACCGGCCACGCGCACGGCCATCTCGAATATCTCGAAAGCGTCGGCGATCCCGCGACCGGCCTTCCGTTCGGTGACACGTCTTCGAACCTGAAGACCGCGATCGCCGGCGAGACGCACGAGTACACGGACATGTATCCCGGCATGGCCAAGGCCGCGCGCGAGGAAGGCTTCGAGGAAATCGCGGACTGGTTCGAGACGCTGGCCAAGGCCGAGCGCTCGCATGCGAACCGGTTCACGAAGGCACTCGGCGAAATCGGCGGCTGACCTTTTTCCCTTCTCCCGCTGCGCGGGAGAAGGTGCCGGAGGCGGATGAGGGCGCTCTCCTGAGCGCTATCTCAACCTTGCCCTCACCCTGCCCTCTCCCGCGAGCGGGAGAGGGGAAAGCGCGCGCATCCGACGGGAGCTTCGCATGGCGACAGAACCGAAGCCGGCTCGCGAAGGCAGCCTAGACGCGCCGACGCGCCATCCGCTCGATTGGAAAAACCCCGAGTTCTACGATCAAGGCGCGATCGACAAGGAATTGCACCGCGTCTTCGACATCTGCCACGGCTGCCGCCGCTGCGTCAGCCTCTGCCACGCGTTTCCGACGCTGTTCGATCTCGTCGACGAATCCTCGACGATGGAAGTCGACGGCGTCGCGGCGAGCGACTACGCGAAGGTCGTCGACCAGTGCTATCTCTGCGACCTCTGCTACCAGACGAAGTGCCCGTACGTTCCGCCGCATCCGTGGAACGTCGATTTCCCGCACCTGATGCTGCGCGCCAAGGCCGCGCGCAACAAGCGCGGCGAGACGAAGCTCGCATCGAAGATCCTTTCCGACACGACGACGGTCGGCAAGGTCGCGACGATCCCGATCGTCGTGAACGCGGTCAACGCCGTGAATCGCGCGAAACCGGCGCGCAGGCTGCTCGACAAGGCGCTCGGCGTGCATCCCGACGCGCGCCTGCCGACGTTCCATTCACCGACCGCGCGCAAGCGGCTCGCGAATCTCGACGGCGAGACGGCGAGCGCGACGCCGGCGGGCCGGACGCGCGGCAAGGTCGCGCTGTTCGCGACGTGCTACTGCAACGCCTCGTATCCGCAGGCGGTCGAGGATCTCGCGGCAGTGCTCCGCCACAACGGCATCGCGGTCAAGCTGGTCGAGCGCGAAGTCTGCTGCGGCATGCCGAAGCTAGAGCTCGGCGATCTCGACACCGTCGCGAAATACAAGGAGACGAACATCCCGGTACTCGCCGCCGCCGCGCGCGACGGCTGGGACGTCACCGCCGCGATCCCGTCCTGCGTCCTCATGTTCCGCCAGGAATTGCCGCTGATGTTTCCGGACGACGAGGACGTGCAACTCGTCAGGCGCCACATCTTCGATCCGTTCGAATATCTCTGGCAGCGGCATCAGGCAAAGCTCCTGAAGACCGGGTTCGCGAACGCGCTCGGCAAGGTCGCCTGGCACGCGCCCTGCCATCAGCGCGTGCAGAACATCGGCCCGAGGACGCGCGACGTGCTCGCGCTCGTGCCCGGCACCGAAGTCACGATGATCGAGCGCTGCTCGGGCCACGACGGCACCTATGGTGTGAAGACCGCGACGTACGCGAACGCGCGCAAGATCGCAAAGCCGGTCGAGAACCGCATCCGGCAAGCCGCGCCGGATCACTTCGCGAGCGATTGTCCGATGGCGGCTTCGCATCTTGCGCACGGCATGAACGACAAGCCGGCGGCCGAAAGCCCGATCAGCCTGCTGCGCCACGCCTACGGCATCTGACTCCGATGAAAAAACTCACGCACGCCGATCTCTGGAAGCTCGAAGATTATTCGCGCGAGCGCGCCGCATTCCGCTCGAACGTCATCGCGCACAAGAAGAACCGCACGATCCATCTCGGCGCGCACCTCACGCTGATCTTCGAGGACCGCCTGACCGTGCAGTACCAGGTCCAGGAGATGCTGCGCATCGAGCGCATCTTCGAGGCCGCCGCGATCGGCGAGGAACTCGCGGCCTACAACCCGCTGATCCCGGACGGCGCGAATCTCAAGGCGACGCTGCTCATCGAGTACGACGACGCCGAGGTGCGCAAGCGCGAGCTCGAAAAGCTTCGCGGCATCGAGGACATGATCGCGATCGAAGCGGGCCGTTCGGCGCCGGTGCTCGCGATCTCCGACGAGGATCTCGACCGCAGCAACGAGACCAAGACCTCGGCCGTGCATTTCCTGCGCTTCGAGCTCGCACCGGCGACGATCGCAAGCCTTCGCGCCGGCGCGCCGCTCGAGTTCTCGGTCGACCACCCGCACTACGCCGCGCGCGTCGTCGTCGACGGCGCCGCGCGTACGGCGCTGCTCGCCGACCTCGACTGACCGCTCGCGCGCGTCGCGCCGTCGCAGCCGCGCAAGACGCGGCGCGCACGGCGAACTAGACTTGCGGTTTTCCGGCCGACCCGACGCCATGGAAGACCGCGCCCTGCCGACCCTCGCCGACGCCGACGTCACGCACGCGGATTTCCCGCGCTGGTCCGGCATCGCGCCGCTGCCCAACGCGCGCATGATGCTGCACGTCGGCGCCGAGACCGTCGAGAACTTCCTCGTCGTCGCCGACGCGTGGGGCCAGCTCGTCGCGAGCGAACTCGCGCCCGAGTCGCGCGTGCTCGACATCGGCTGCGGCTGCGCGCGCACCGCGCGCACGCTGCTGCATCACCCGTACGTCGCCGACTATCTCGGCATCGACGTGATCGCGCCGTACATCGCGTGGAACACGCGCTGGATCTCGCCGCTGACGCGCGGCCGCTTCCGTTTCGCGCATCTGGACGTGCGCACGCCGCGCTACAACCCCGACGGCGCGGTCGCCGCCGAAGACGCGACGTTTCCGCTCGCCGACGGCGCCGCGAC
>DASZYR010000180.1:0-3306 GCA_035545255.1 Rhodanobacteraceae bacterium | reverse complement strand
GCGAAGGAGCAGAAGCGGCGCGCGAGCGACAAGAAGGCGCTGAAGCTCGACTGAGCCGAAGCGCGTCGAGAACGAAGCGATGCGAAGCCCCGGCAATGCCGGGGCTTCTTTTTTGTCTGCACGTCGATTTCGTGTGACAGCCAGCCAGGCGGGCAATTGGCAAGCGAGCTGAAAAACTCGCCGTGATTTACCGGTGTCGTGAAGGCGAGGCGCGCGCCGCGACGATCGAAGCGACTAGCGCGGCGGCTTCGGTCCCCGTCGCCGGAACTTGTTGTTGCTGTTGCGCGGCCCGCGCGGATTGTCCTGCGCCGAATTGCCCGGCGACCCCGAGCGATGCTGCTGATTGCCGCGCGGCGCGATGTTGCCGCGGTTGTCGTTGCCGGACTGCGGCAAATACCCGCGATTGCCGTCGGCGGCCTGTCCTGGCCCCGGGCCGCGCCGGCGCTTGCGTGCGCCACCGGGATTCGCGTCGGGAAACCAGCTCTTCAGCACCGCGGGGCTGAGGCCCGGTTCGCGATAGGCGGCCGCGGGATTGTTCCGCTGCTGCTTGTTCTGCTTGTGGCGCCCCGCACCCTGCGTGCGCTGACCGCCCGCCGGGCGCTGCTGGCCTTGCCCGCCGCCCGGACGCCCGCTGCCGCCGCGACGCTTCCGGCCCGGTTTTCCGGATGGCGCGCGCCATGCGTCGTCGCGAATGCGATCGAACGCGGCGAACTCGCGCGCCTCGTCGTGATAGCCGCCGGTCCACGCCTGCTGCTTCTGCGGCGTCGGCTTGAATTCGGTCGGCGGCGCGCGGCGCTGGCCGATCACCGGAGCGAGCGTGAGGCGCGGCTCGCGCTCGGGCATGCCGGCGCGCTCGCGAAGCTCCGCGACGAGCTCGGGCGGTACCTCTTCGCACTGGCCGCGCCGCAGCGCGCGCGGCAGCTCGATGTTGCCGTAGCGGATGCGCTTCAGGCGGCTGACGATGAGCCCCTGCGATTCCCACATGCGCCGCACTTCGCGGTTGCGGCCTTCGCGGATCACGACGCGGAACCACGAATGGCTGCCGCCGCGGCTGATGACCGCGATGTCGTCGAAATGCGCGGGACCGTCCTCGAGCTCGACGCCGCGCTTGAGTTTCTCCAGCACCTCGTCCGGCACTTCGCCGTGCACGCGGCAGATGTATTCGCGCTCGATCTCCGAACGCGGATGCATCAGCGCGTTGGCGAGATCGCCGTCGGTCGTCAGGAGCAGCAGCCCGGTCGTGTTGATGTCGAGGCGCCCGACCGCGACCCAGCGCGCGCCCTTGAGCGCCGGCAGCTGCTCGAACATCGTCGGCCGGCCTTCGGGATCGTCGCGCGTCGCGACGACGCCCTCGGGCTTGTTGTACGCGAGCATCTGCGCATGCTCTGCATGATCGGCGACGACGACGAAGCGCTTGCCGTCCATCTCGACGCGATCGCCGGCGCGCACGCTGGAGCCGATCGTCGCGACGGTGCCGTTGACCTGAACCTCGCCGGCCTCGATGCGCTGCTCAAGCAGCCGGCGCGAGCCGAGTCCGGCGTTCGCGAGCACCTTGTGCAGGCGCTCGTCGAGCGAAGGCGCGTCGCCTGCGGCGGGCCGTTTGAGCGAAAGGATGGAGCGGGCCGAAGTGGTCATGCGGAAGGTTCCGGAGTGCCGTCGCCCGGATCGGAGTCGGCGAGCGCATCGGCGGTTTCAGCGGAGAAGGGCAGGTCGTCGGCGTGTCCGTTTTCCTGCGGCTCGTCGGGCGCCGCGGGAACGCCGCCGTCGGAAAGCGTGGCGGGAATGACGCCGCTCTCGCCGGCGAGCGCGAGCTCGGGATCGATGTCGCCGATCTCGCGGATTTCGCTGAGCGGCGGCAGCTGGTCGAGCGACTTGAGGTTGAAGTAGTCGAGGAACGCTTTCGTCGTGCCGAGCAACGCGGGCTTGCCCGGCAAGTCGCGATAGCCGACGACGCGCACCCACTCGCGCTCCTCGAGCGTCTTGATGATGCTCGATGCGACGCCGACGCCGCGGATCTGCTCGATCTCGCCGCGCGTGATCGGCTGGCGATAGGCGATGAGCGCGAGCGTCTCCAGCAAAGCGCGCGAGTAGCGCGTCTGGCGCTCGGTCCAGAGCCGCGAAACCCGGGAATGCACATCCTCGCGGACCTGGAACCTGAAGCCCGAGGCGACTTCGACGAGCTCGATGCCGCGCGTCGCGCAGTCGTTCCCGAGCTCTTCGAGGGCGCGCGCGCTTTCCTCGTGCGCCGGCGCTTCGGTCTCGTCGAACAGCGCCGCGAGCTGGGCGAGCGTCAGCGGCTGGCCCGCGCCGAGCAGCGCGGCTTCGAAGATGCGTTTGAGCTGAGAGATGTCTGCCATGGATTGCCTATTCGCCGGCGGTCGCCAGCGACTTCAGGTAGATCGGAGCGAGCGCGATTTCCTGCACGATCTCGATCAGGTGCTCCTTCGCGAGCTCGAGCATCGAAAGGAACGTGACGACGACGCCGAGGCGGCCTTCGCTCGGGTCGAACAGGCTCTCGAAGCGGTGGAAGCCGCCGTCGGCGAGCCGGCGCAGCACTTCGCCCATGCGATGGCGCACGCTGAGTGCCTCGCGCTGGACGTGATGATGGCCGGTGAGCTCGGCGCGCTGGAGGACGTCTTTCAGCGCAAGCAGCAATTCGCGCAGCTCGACCGGCGGCGGCAGCTTGATGACGTTGCGGTCGGAAACGAACGCGCTCGCCGGAGAAAGATCGCGATCCATGCGCGACAGCGCGTCGATGTCCTCGGCGGCCTTCTTGAAGCGCTCGTATTCCTGCAGGCGCCGCACGAGCTCGGCGCGCGGGTCTTCCTCGATGCCTTCCTCGGCCGGCGGCCGCGGCAGGAGGAGGCGCGACTTGATCTCGGCGAGGATCGCGGCCATGACGAGATACTCGGCGGCGAGCTCGAGCTTCAGATCCTGCATCATCTCGATGTAGTCGACGTACTGGCGTGTGATCTCCGCGATCGGAATGTCGAGGATTTCGAGATTCTGCCGGCGGATCAGGTAGAGCAGGAGGTCCAGCGGCCCCTCGAACGCATCGAGGATGACCTCGAGCGCGTCGGGCGGGATGTAGAGATCCTGCGGGATTTCGAGCACGGGCTCGCCGCGCACGACGGCCAGCGGGATCTCCTGCTGCCGCGGCGGCGTTGCGAACGTCGTGCTGCTGTCGTCGTTGCTGACGGATTCGTTGGTCTGGATAGCCATGCTCGATCCGATGACGCCCGGCGCCTCACGGCGCGGGTCGTGCATCGATCCATTGCGAAGTTGCGGCGTAGCGCGCTGGTGGAG
>DASZYR010000179.1:0-16829 GCA_035545255.1 Rhodanobacteraceae bacterium | reverse complement strand
GGAACGCCGAATGTCTGCCCTGATCTGCGGCTCGCTGGCCTACGACACCATCATGGTGTTCCAGGACCAGTTCAAGAATCACATCCTGCCCGACAAGGTGCATGTCCTGAACGTGTCGTTCCTCGTTCCGCGCATGCGCCGTGAGTTCGGCGGCTGCGCCGGCAACATCGCGTACAACCTGAAGCTTCTCGGCGCCGATCCGTTGCCGATGGCGACGGTCGGCCAGGATTTCGCGCCTTACCGCGAGCACTTCGCGCGCTGCGGAATCCGGCTCGACTACGTGACGGAGCTCGAGGATCTCTACACCGCGCAAGCGTTCATCACGACCGATCTCGACGACAACCAGATCACGGCGTTCCATCCGGGCGCGATGATGCGCTCGTTCGAGAACCACGTGCGCGACGTGAAGGAAGCGACGTTCGGCATCGTCGCGCCCGACGGCCGCGAGGCGATGCTGCAGCACGTCGAGGAATTCTCGGCGCGCGGCATTCCCTTCATCTTCGATCCGGGCCAGGCGATGCCGCTCTTCTCCGGCGACGAGTTCCGCGCGTTCATCGAGAAGGCCGACTACGTGACCGTCAACGACTACGAGTCGATGCTGCTGCAGCGGAACACGGGCTGGTCGGCCGAAGAGATCACCTCGCGCGTCAAGGCGTACATCGTGACGCGCGGACCGAAGGGCTCGCTGATCCACACGGCGAAGGAAACGCACGACATCCCGCCCGCGCACGAACGGCGCGTGTCGGATCCGACCGGCTGCGGCGATGCGTACCGCGCGGGCCTCATCTTCGCGATCATGCGCGGCATGGACTGGCCGACCGTCGGCCGCGTCGCCTCGCTGATGGGCGCGCTCAAAGTGGAGCATCCGGGAACGCAGAATCAGCGCTTCACGTACGATGAGTTCGCGGATCAGTTCCGGCAGCAGTTCGGCTACGCGCTGGATTGATTGCGCGTGCCGCTTCCGGCGGCCTTTTCGTTCCCGCGACAGGCGGGAATCCACTCGGCGGCCGGAAGCGAAACCGGATTCCCGCTTTCGCGGGAATGACATCAACGAAGAGGACATCGCCATGCGGTATCTCGCGCTCTGCTTTTTCGCCCTCGTCGCCGCGGCCGCGTGCGCGAAACCGGGTCCCACGGTCGAAATCAACGGCAAGACCTACACCATCGAGATCGCCGAAGACGACGTCTCGCGAGCGCACGGCCTCATGGACCGCACCGAGATGGACGCCGGCCACGGCATGCTTTTCGTGTTCCAGGACGACGCGCCGCGCGCGTTCTGGATGAAGAACACGAAGATCCCGCTCGACATGCTGTTCTTCGACGCGGACAGGAAGCTCGTCAGCGTGCAGCACAACGTGCCGCCGTGCGTCGGCGATCCCTGCCCCGCCTATTCGAGCGGCGCGCCGGCGCGCTATGTGCTCGAGCTCAACGCAGGTCAGGCCGGGAAACTCGGCGTGACGTCGGGCGACGAGCTGATCGTGCACCGCTGAATCTCGTCTTCGTCGATCTCGACGCCGAGCGCGGAGCGTCCGAGCGCGTGCCAGCAGTCCATGCCGGCGCGGTACGGCACGAGCAGGCCGGCCGCGGCCTCGGGAACGAAATCGTCTTCGACCGGAACGAATATGCGCACGATGCGGACCTCACGGGAAACCGGCGATCATTTCACCGGCGCAAAGTGCAACGCGTGTGACGTGAACAGGCGCAAAAGCGGCCGCGCGATGGCGTGTTCGGGTATCTGCTCGCGTTCAGCTCGCGCGACGCGTCAGCCGACCTCGACCATCTCGAAATCGGACTTCGTGACGCCGCAATCGGGACAGGTCCACGTCTCGGGCACGTCTTCCCAGCGCGTGCCGGGCAGGATGCCGTCGTCGGGCCAGCCTTCGGCCTCGTTGTAGATGAAGCCGCAGACGACGCACATGAAGGTGCGGTACTTCACATCCGGAGCGGCAGCGAGACCCTCTGACATTTCGAAGCGGGAGGTCGACGGCGAGAGAGCCATTGTCGCAGCGGCGCGCGTCCGATCCAAGTGACGAAGCGTCGCGCCGCGCCGCGCGGCTAGACTCGGCGCACTTCCCGCACGAGACGACGATGCCGCACCCGCTGCTGCCGGGCCGCCGAGGCCTCTATGCGATCACCGACGGACCGCGCGCCGATCTCCTCGCCGCGTGCGAAGCCGCGCTCGACGGCGGCGCGGCGCTCCTGCAATACCGCGACAAGACGCGCGACCGGAAGCGCCGCCTCGACGAGGCGAGCGCGCTCGCGGCGCTCTCTGCGCGATACGGCGTTCCGTTCGTCGTCAACGACGACGTCGATCTCGCCCGCGCGACGCGGGCCGAGGGCGTGCATCTCGGCGAGGGCGACACCGACGTCGCGACGGCGCGCGCGCGTCTCGGTGCGAGCGCGATCATCGGCGTCTCGTGCTACGACTCGCTCGATCGCGCGCGCGCGCTCGCGGCGGCCGGCGCGGACTACCTCGCGCTCGGCGCGTTCTTCCCTTCGCCGACGAAGCCGGATGCGCGCAGGGCGACGCCGGCCTTGCTGCGCGAGGCGAAGGCATTCGGGCTGCCGCTCGTCGCGATCGGCGGGATCACGCCGGAGAACGGCGTCATGCTCGTCGAGGCGGGCGCGGATTATCTTGCGGTGATTTCGTCGGTTTTCGGCGCGGAGGACGTTGCGGCCGCCGCGCGCGCTTTTTCGTCGCTGTTTCCTGCGACGCGTTCGTAGGACAATTCGCGTCCTCGCTCGACTCTCGTCATTCCGGCGAAAGCCGGACTGCGGAGGCAGGATGCCGGAGCGAACATCCGCGAAGCGGATGGCCCGAAGGGCGAGCCGCTCGAAGCGGCGAGCAATCCATCTTGATCTTCGCCACGCAGGGCAAAACGCGTCCCGGCTCTTCGCCGGAACGACGACAACGGAAGCCTTTCATGACCAACAATCACGAGCTCTTCGAACGCGCTCTCGCCCGCATGCCCGGCGGCGTCAATTCGCCCGTGCGCGCGTTCAAGTCCGTCGGCGGCGAGCCGTTCTTCACGGCGCGGGCCGACGGCGCGTATCTCTTCGACGTCGAGGGCAAGCGCTACATCGACTACGTCGGCTCCTGGGGACCGATGGTCGTCGGCCACAACCATCCGACCGTGCGTGCAGCGGTCGAGCGCGCCGTGCAGGACGGACTCTCGTTCGGAACGCCCTGCCCCGCCGAAGTCGAAATGGCCGAGACGATCGCGAAGCTCGTGCCGTCGGTCGAAGTCGTGCGCATGGTCAATTCCGGCACCGAGGCGACGATGTCGGCGATCCGCCTCGCGCGCGGATTCACGGGCCGCTCGCGCATCGTGAAGTTCGAGGGCTGCTATCACGGCCACGGCGACGCGTTCCTCGTGAAAGCAGGATCCGGAGCGCTGACGTTCGGCACGCCGACCTCGCCCGGCGTGCCGGCCGCGCTGGCCGATCTCACGTCGACGATTCCGTACAACGATCTCGACGCGGCGCAGAAGCTCTTCGCCGACGTCGGCGACGAGATCGCCGCGCTGATCATCGAGCCGATCGCCGGCAACATGAATTGCATCCTGCCGCGCGACGGCTTTCTCGCCGCGCTGCGCGAGCTTTGCACGAAGCACGGCGCGCTCTTGATCTTCGACGAAGTCATGACCGGCTTCCGCGTCGCGCTCGGCGGAGCGCAACAGCTTCATGGCGTCACGCCCGACCTCACGACGTTCGGCAAGATCATCGGCGGCGGCATGCCGGTCGGAGCCTACGGCGGGAGGCGCGACATCATGCAGCTCGTCTCTCCGTCGGGCCCGGTCTATCAGGCCGGCACGCTGTCGGGCAATCCGGTCGCGATGGCTGCGGGGCTCGCGATGCTCGGCCTCGTGCAGACGCCGGGCTTTTACGAAGAACTCGGCCGCCGCACGCGCCTTCTGACCGACACATTCGTCGCGGCCGCCGCCGGAGCCGGCGTCGCGCTGACGGCGAACCGCGTCTGCGGCATGTTCGGCCTCTTCTTCACGAGCGAGAAGGTCGAGACCTGCGCGCAGGCGACGCGCTGCGACGTCGCGATGTTCAACCGCTTCTTCCACGCCATGCTGAAGCGCGGCGTCTATCTCGCGCCGTCCGCGTTCGAGGCCGGCTTCGTCTCGATCGCGCACACCGAGGAGATCATCGCGGCGACCCTTGAAGCCGCGCGCGGCGCGTTCGCCGAGGCACGCGCGGGCTGATCGCGAACGGAGCCCGCGCATTCGTGGACACTCCGCGGCGCGCGGCGTATGGTCCTGATCGATATCGCGTGAAATCACGGGTTCCGCTCATGTCGCGATCGATTCCGGCCATCGCTTTCAGCGCGCTTTCCCTCTGCAGCAGCAGCACATTCGCAGCCGCGGCGCCCGGCGGCGCGTGGGATCTGCTCCGCGCGCACTACTACGCGAACCGCGAATTCGGCGAAGTCGACGAAGGCTTCATGCACGTCGAGGCGCCGACGAGCACGCCCGATCCCGCGGCGACGCCGGTCTCGCTGCACTTCGGCGCTGCCGCGCGCGGCAAGATCAGGGAAATCCGGCTCTTCATCGACAACAACCCTTCGCCGGTCGTCGCGACGCTCGACGTCGGCGCGGGCCAGCCGATCTCGGAAATCGATTTCCGCGTGCGGGTCGATCGCGCGACGGCCGTGCGCGCCGTCGCCGAGACGACCGACGGCAAGCTCGAGATGCGCAGCGCCTGGGTGCGCGCCGAAGGCGGCTGCTCGGCGCCGCCGGCGTCGTCGGGCGAAGGCAGGATCGGCGACGTGCGCTTCCGCTCGGGCGACGACGGCAAGTCGCTGCAGGTCAGCGTACGGCATCCGAACTACTCGGGATTCCAGATCGATCCGGAAACCGGCGATCCGATTCCGCCGCACTACGTCTCGTACATGAAGCTGACGGCGGGCGGAAAGCCGCTCGTCGAGATCGAGAGCGGCATCTCGATCAGCGAGAACCCGACGTTCCGCATCGTCAGCGATGCGTCGATCGCGACGCCGGTTTCGCTCGAAGCGAGCGATTCGAAGGACGCGCACTTCAGCGCGACCTGGAATGGCGGCGCCGCGAACAGGGTCGCCTCTGCCGCCGGATCGGATTGAATGTACTCCCGCGTCGGCGCAGCGCTGGCGCTCGCATCGCTGTGCGGCATCGCGAATGCGGCGACGCCGTTCGAGGTTCGCGAGATCGCCAGAGGCGTCTTCGTCCACGAGGGTCGCACGCTCGCGCTCGATGCGCCGGGCCATGACGACATCGCGAATCTCGGCTTCGTCGTCGGCGAGCGCTGCGTCGCCGTCATCGATACCGGCGGCTCGGTGCGGACCGGCGAGGCGCTCCGCGACGCGATCGCCTCGCGCACGAAGATTCCGGTCTGCTACGTGATCGACACGCACGTGCACGTCGATCACGTGCTCGGCAACGCGGCGTTCCGCGACGCGAAGCCGAAGTTCGTCGGCAGCGCCACGCTGGCCGCGGCGATCGACGCGAGCCGGCGCTACTTCGTCGAGCACTACGCCGCCGATCTCGGCGCATCGGCCTCGGGCGACGACGTGATCGGCCCCGACACGACCGTCGCGACGACGCTGACGGTCGATCTCGGCGGCCGCACGCTCGGCTTGCGCGCCTGGCCGAAAGCGCATACCGACAGCGATCTCACGGTGACGGTCGACGACGCGGATGTCCTTTTCGCCGGTGACCTGCTTTTCGTCGGCCGCGTGCCGGCGCTCGACGGCAGCGCGAAAGGCTGGCTCGCGGCGATCGCCGAGCTCGCGAAATCACGCGCGAAGATCGTCGTGCCGGGGCATGGTCCCGTATCGAACGACATCGCGGTCGCGTTCGCGCCGGAGCGCCGCTACCTGCAGGTGCTCGTCGACGGCGTGCGCAAGGAAATCGCCGACGGCAAGCCGATCGAAGACGCGACGGCACACGTCGGACAGTCGGAGAAGTCGAACTGGCAGCTCTTCGACACCGCGAACGCGCACAACGTCTCACGGGTGTATCAGGAACTCGAGTGGGAATGACGTGAAGCGGCGGACGTTCCTCGGCGCTGCATCGCTCGCCGCGACGTGCGCGATCGCGCCGCGGATCGCGCGCGGCGCACGCCCGCGCGTCGCGATCGTCGGCGGAGGCTTCGGCGGCTCGGCGTGCGCGCTGTTCCTGAAGCACGCCGATCCTTCCATCGACGTGACGCTCGTCGATCCCGATGCGCGCTACGTGACGTGTCCGATGAGCAACGAGGCCATCGTCGGCGCGCGATCGATCGATTCGTTGACGGTGACGCGCGAGGGCCTGCGTCGTGCGGGCGTGCGCTTCGTGCGCGCTCGCGCGAAGGCGATCGATGCCGACGCACGCGCGCTCCGCCTCGACGACGGCGCGCGCATCGCTTGCGACGCCTGCGTCGTCTCGCCGGGCATCCGCTTCCTCTGGGGCACGCCCGACGGCTACGACGAGGCAGCCGCGAACCGGATGCCGCATGCGTGGGAAGCCGGCATCGAGACGACGCGGCTCGCTGAATTGCTGCGCGCGATGGACGATGGAGGCACGTTCGCGATCAGCGTGCCGGCGGGCCTCATGCGCTGCCCGCCGGGCCCTTACGAGCGCGCGAGCCTCGTCGCAGAATTCCTTGCCCAGCACAAGCCGCGCTCGAAAGTGCTGATCTTCGATGCGAACAATCGCTTCCCGAGGCAGGAAGCGTTCTCGGCCGCATGGAAGGACCTCTACGGCGACCGCATCGAATGGATCCCGGTCACCGAAGGCGGCGCGGTCCTGCGCGTCGACGTCCGAACGAACACGTTGCATACGTCGAGCGGCGCGCATCGCGTCGCGCTCGCGAACGTGATTCCGCCGCAGGCACCCGGCGCGTTCGCGCTCGACGCCGGGCTCTGCGAAGGACACGGCTGGTGTCCGGTCGATCCCGCGACGTTCGAGTCGACGCGCGTCGCCGGCGTGCATGTGATCGGCGACGCGTGCATCGCCGACGCGATGCCGAAAGCCGCGTCGTCGGCGCTGAGCCAGGCGAGGCAATGCGCGACGGCGATCCTCGCGCGCTTCGCGCATCGTCCGGTGCCGACGCCGGAGCTCGACAGCGTCTGCTACAGCGCGCTCGCGCTCGATCGCTCGCTCGCGATCCGCGCGCGCTTTCGAACCGACGCCGCGCACATCGTCGCGGACGCCGCGCAAACGCCGTCTGCGCCGTCGCCCGCCGAGCACGCGGCGGCGGAACGCTGGTACCTCACGATCCGAAAGGCCGCTTTCGGCGGCTGAATGCTCGCCTGACGAGCCATGCGTTACGCGCTTTACACATAAGGTGATTTACTATCTCGGCCATCCGGTCAGGATGAGGCGGCCGTCATCCGACGGATTGCCGGGAGTGTCCTGATGAAACCGATGAAGATCGTTGCCGGCGCGCTGGCGCTCGCGCTGGCGGGAGCCGCCGTCCCCTTGCTGACTTCGACGCCTGCGATCGCCGCCGCGGATGCGGCGGTGCCCGCGTCGCCCAAGCTTCATGCGACGATGCGCGAGCTCTGGCAAGGTCACGCCGCGACGACGCGCGAGTACGCACTCGCCGTGAAGGCCGGCGATGCGGCGGCCGAGAAGAAATCCGCCGACGCCATCGTCGCGAACGCGAAGAAGATCGCTGACGCGGTCGGCAGTTTCTACGGCGATGCGGCCGGCAAGAAGATGCTCGAGCTCCTGGCCGGGCACTGGGGCGGCGTGAAGGAGCTGACCGACGCCCAGAAGAAAGGCGACACGGCTGGCGTCACGAAGGCGATGTCGGACTTGTCGGCGAACGCCGACGAGATCGCGAAATTCCTCTCGGGCGCGAATCCGAACCTTCCGGAAAGCGCGGTGAAGGGTCTCCTCGTAACGCATGCGGCGCATCATCAGGCTCTGACGGGCGAGATCATGAAGGGCGAGACCGCGAACGCCGCGAAGACCTGGAGCGCGATGCAGGCGCACATGAACACGATCGCGGATGCGCTTTCCGACGGCATCGCCAGACAGTTCCCGCAGAAGGCCTCCTGAGGCGCGCGCTTGAAGCCGGTCAGCGCGCTCCGCCAGCTCGGCACGACGCAGCAGAAGCTGCTGCGTCGGCTGCTGGCCGCACCGCAAGGCGCGACGGTCGAGCAGCTGTGCGATGCGCTCGGCATCACGCACAACGCGGTGCGCCAGCACCTGACCGCGCTGATCGCGGCCGGCTACATCGATCGCGGCAGCGCGCTGCCGAGCGGCGGTCGGCCGCAGTCGCGCTATGTCCTGCTGCCGGCGGGACGCGAGCTGTTCCCGCGCAACTACGGTCTCGTTGCGACGAGCGTGCTCGAGCATCTCTACGCGACGAGCGGCAAGGCCGCCGTGCAGGCGCTGCTCGCGTCGATCGGCACGGCGCTCGGCACCGACGCGAACGAGCGCGTCGCCGCAGCCGGCGACGAAGAGACGGCCGTGGCGCTCGCCGACCAGCTCGACGCGCTCGGCTACGAAGCGCAGGCCGTGAAGCGCGACGGCGAGATGCAGGTCGAGGCGTACAACTGCGTATTCCACACGCTCGCCCAGACGCATCCGGATGTCTGCCGCTTCGATCTCGCGTTCATGGAAGCGGCGACCGGACGGCCGATCCAGCATCTCGAATGCCTCGTGCGCGGCGGGCATGCTTGCCGCTTCCGGCTGGCGTCGCGCGACAAGACGCGAACGTGATCTCGCGTCGTTCGCGTCACGGCCGCAGGTTCCGGTACGTGAAGGCGGCGACGAGCAGCAGCCCCAGCACGAAACAGAGTTTCTGCAACGGTGTCGAGCGCGGCTCGCGACCCTTGCGAACGTCGTCGTGAATCCGGGGCAAGGTGCGATTCAGCGCGCCGCGTGGCGCGCTCATCAGCATGCCCGCGAACGCGAGGAGCGGCGAGACGAGACCGAGCCATTTTCCGAAGCCGGCACCGCTGACGAGATCCGCGACGAGCCACGCCGCCGCCGCGAAACCCAGCAGAACCAGCGCGGTCCAGGTCGTGCGCGATTCGTTCGGGAACATCGTGCGCTCCTTCGTCGGCGATGCAAGACCGGCCACCGGGCAAGTTCGCGCAGCCGGCGTGCGTGTTCGGGAACGTCGCGCGAATCGTGCAAAGACATCTCCTTACGCGCGCTGGAATCGCGGAACGTAGTGCATCAGCTGCGCGAGGCGCTGCAGCGGATCGGTCATCTGCAACAGGTGCTGGCGCTCGGGCTCGGCGATCGGAAGATTTTCCGCCAGGCGAAAGCCGACCCAGCTCGCGTCGTCGTAACGCGAGCGCTCGGCGCTCGCGAACGGTCCGCCGGCCTTCTCGATGAGGCGTTCGAGGATCGTGGCAAGGAGGCCGTGCTCGGGCGGCACCGGCACGAGCGGCTCGTCCGGCCAGAAACGCACGTCGCCGTGGACGAGGCCGTTGTCGCGCACGCGCGTCGTTGCGACCTGGAAGCGCTCGCGGCCCTCGGCCGCGATGCCAAGCAGACCGTCGGGCAGCGTATAGAAATCGGTGATGCGCGCGACCGTGCCGACCGCAGCCGGGACCGCCGGATCGCCGGCTTCGCGGCCTTCGAGGATCAGGCAGACGCCGAAGCCGCCGTCGCGGCGCGCGCAGTCGCGCACGAGATCGAGATAGCGCCGCTCGAAGATGCGCAGCGCGAGCGGACCGCCCGGAAACAGCACGGCGGACAGCGGGAACAACGGTAGGTCGGACAGCGCCACCAAGTCCAGTGTAGCCCGCGCTCTCGTCCGCGCACTACCGCTTCCGGCTTCAGGCCGTGGAGCCGTTCCGCAACGCCGCGACGAAGCGGCGCGGCGCGCCTTCGAAGCCGCCGTTCGACATGAAGACCACATGATCGCCGGCGCGCGCCTCGTCGCGGAGGATCGCGATCAGCGAGTCCACGCTCGGCGCGGTCCTGCCGCGATCGCCGAGCGCGCCGGTCACGCGATCGGCATCCCACGGCAATTCCGGGCGCTTGAGGAACACGACCGAATCAGCCTCGGCAAGCGACGGCGCGAGCTCGTCCGCGTGCGCGCCCATGCGCATCGAGTTCGAGCGCGGCTCCATGCCGACGAGGATGCGCGCCGTGCCGACACGCGCGCGCAAGCCGGCAAGCGTCGTCGCGATCGCGGTCGGGTGATGCGCGAAATCGTCGTAGACGCGGATGCCGCCGACGTCGCCGACGAGCTCCATGCGCCGCGCGACGCCGCGGAACGTTTCAAGCGCGGGCAACGCACGCGCGACGTCGACGCCTCCCGCGTCCGCCGCGACGAGCGCCGCGAGCGCGTTCATGACGTTGTGTCGGCCGGCAAGATTCCAGCGCGCGACGCCGATCTCGCGGCTTTCGTGCGATATGGAAAACACGGAACCATCGGCTTCGACGAGCTTCGCGCGCCATTCGCCGGCATCGATGCCGAACGTCGAGACTTTCGTCCACGCGCCCATCGCGAGCACTTCGGCGAGACGCGCGTCCTCGGCATTGACGACGAGCCGGCCGTTGCCCGGCACGATGCGCACGAGATGATGGAACTGGCGCTGGATCGACACGACGTCGGGGAAGATGTCGGCGTGGTCGTATTCGAGATTGTTGAGGATCGCGATCGTCGGCCGGTAGTGCACGAACTTCGAGCGCTTGTCGAAGAACGCCGTGTCGTATTCGTCGGCCTCGATGACGAAATCCCCGGCCAGAGGCCGAGGCGATCGTCCCTCGCCCGCTGCGCGGGAAAGAGGGCGGCCGTCGGCGAGCGCCGATGGCGGGGTGAGGGCGCGCCGACCCGGCGCAGCCGCTTCTTCCATTCCACCCAGCCGCGCCGAAATGCCGAAATTCGCCGGTACGCCCCCGACGAGGAAACCGGGATCGCGGCCCGCCGATTCGAGAATCCACGCGAGCAGCGAGGTCGTCGTCGTCTTGCCGTGCGTGCCCGCGACCGCCAGCACGCGCCGGTCGCCAAGCAGCATTTCACCAAGCCATTCTGGTCCGGAAACGTAGGGAAGCCGCGCGTCGAGCATGTGCTCGACCATCGGATTGCCGCGCGAGAGCGCGTTGCCGACGATCACGAGATCGGGTTTCGGATCGAGATGCTTCGCGTCCCAGCCGGACCGGAGCGCGATGCCGAGCGCTTCGAGCTGCGTCGACATCGGCGGATAGACGTTCGCGTCGGTGCCTTCGACGTCGTGGCCGAGCTCTCGCGCGAGCGCGGCGATGCCGCCCATGAACGTGCCGCAGATGCCGAGGATGTGGAGCTTCATGTGACTTCGTTCGAGGAAGCGAATCCGCTCAGAGTATCGCAACGCGCCCCCTCTCCCGCTTGCGGGAGAGGGTTGGGGTGAGGGCAAGCGTGGTTCGCGCTTTCAAAAGCTTCCCTCATCCGCCTTCGGCACCTTCTCCCGCGCAGCGGGAGAAGGGAAAAGCTAGGCGTCGAACAGCACGTGGCCGAGCGCCCAATCCGCGACCGCCCACGCCGCCACGATCGCGAACGCGAGCCCGAATGACGACTCGATCGCGCGCCGCACGATGTGCGCGAACACGGCGAGATTCCAGACGAAGAGCGCGAGCACGGCCCAGCCGAGCAGCACCTGCATCGGCGTCAGCGCCGTGGCCGCGGCAGGTATCGGATGCGCGAGCCAGCCGAGCGGCAGCGCGAGCAGCGAGAACGCGAGTCCGCACGCGACGATCGCGCTTGCCGTCTGCACGTAGCGGTTGCCGAGCTTGCGAACCTCCAGCGCCGCCCACGAAAGCGCCAGCACGAGCGCGGTCGAGACAAGCGAGCGCGCGAGGACGTCGCCGCCGCCGAACAGCGCGCCGGTCGCGACATCGAGCACGATGCTCGCCGCCACCAGCAGAACGAGCAGCGCGGGCGAGTACGGCATGTCCTCGGGACCACGCCGGAACTGGCAGAGATCGCCCACGAGATGCGCGAGCGCGACGGCTCGGGAAAGGTTCGGCGGCATCGTCTTCATCGCGAGGCGCGCGGGCGCGCGCCTCGCGGCACCCGCGTTCGATCAGACACCCGCGAATTCGCCGGGCAACGCGGCCAGGATGCGCTTGAACACGTCATCGACATCGCCGACGCCATCGACGATGCAGAGCCTGCCGATCGCCGCGAAATGCTCGGCGACGGGCGCCGTCTGCTCGGCATAGACGCGCAGCCGCTCGCGCACGGTTTCGGGCGTGTCGTCCTTGCGCCCTTCGGCGGCCGCGCGGCCGGCGATGCGATCGACGATGAGCTCGCTCGGCACCTTCAGCTTGACCGCGATGTCGAGCGGCTGGCCGATGCGCGCGAGCAGGGCTTCGAGCGCCTCGCACTGCGCGACGTTGCGCGGATAGCCGTCGAGGATGAAGCCGCCCTTCGCGTCGTCCTCGGTGATGCGCTCTTCGAGCATGCCGAGCACGATTTCGTCGGAGACGAGCTTGCCGGCCTCCATGACCGCCTTGGCCTTCTGGCCGAGCGGCGTGCCGGCCTTGACGGCGGCGCGCAGGAGATCGCCCGTCGAGATGTGCGGCACCTTGAGTTCGGTTTTCAGCATCGCGGCCTGGGTGCCTTTGCCCGAGCCGGGTGCGCCGAGTAGGACGAGTCGCATGTGGCTCCAATGCGGCCGCGCTGCCGCTTGACGCTAGACTGTCGAAAACCCCGAGCAACGCTAGCGGCTGACCGGAAACGTGTCAAACCGCGGCCCAAGGAGTTCCGCATGGCCAAAGGCAATCTGCTCTACGCGCAGTCGGGCGGCGTCACGGCGGTCATCAACGCGACCGCGTGCGCGGTCATCGAAACGGCCCGGCGCAAGGGCGTTCGAGTGCTCGCCGCGCGCAACGGCATCATCGGCGCGCTGCGCGAGGATCTGATCGACACATCGAAGGAATCGCGGGCCGCGATTGCGGCAATACGCCACACCCCGGGCGGCGCGTTCGGCTCGTGCCGCTACAAGCTGAAATCGCTCGAGCAGAACCGCGCGCAGTACGAGCGGCTGATCGAGGTGTTCAAGGCGCACGACATCCGCTGGTTCCTCTACAACGGCGGCAACGACTCGGCCGACACGGCTCTCAAGATCTCGGAAATCGGCAAGGCACTCGGCTATCCGGTCGCGACGATCGGCGTGCCGAAGACCGTCGACAACGATCTCGCCGTGACCGACTGCTGCCCCGGCTTCGGCTCGGTCGCGAAATACACGGCGGTCTCGGTGCAGGAAGCAAGCCTCGACGTCGAATCGATGTGCGAATCGTCGACCAAGGTGTTCGTCATCGAGGTCATGGGCCGGCACGCCGGATGGATCGCGGCGGCCGCGGGTCTCGCGGCGCGCAAGGCCGGCGAGCCGCCGCACGTGATCCTGTTTCCGGAGATCGCGTTCGACGAGGAGAAATTCCTCGCGCGCGTGGAAGAGACCGTCGAGCGCGTCGGCTATTGCACGGTCGTCGTCTCCGAGGGCGTCAAGAACGCGGCGGGGCAATTCCTCGCCGAGGCCGGCACGCGCGATGCGTTCGGGCACGCGCAGCTCGGCGGCGCAGCGCCGGTGATCGCGCAGCTCGTGAAAGCGAAGCTCGGCTACAAATACCATTGGGCGCTGCCGGACTACCTGCAGCGCTCGGCGCGGCATCTCGCATCGAAGGTCGACGCGGACCAGGCGTACGCGGTCGGCAAGGCCGCCGTTGACTACGCATTGAAGGGCATGAACGCCGTCATGCCGGTCATCGTGCGCACGTCGGATTCGCCGTACCGCTGGAAGATCGAGCCGGCGCCGCTCGCGAAGATCGCGAACCACGAGAAGAAGCTGCCGCCGTCGTACATCACGAAGGACGGCTACGGCATCACGGCGGCGGCTCGCAAGTATCTCGGGCCGCTGATCCGCGGCGAGGATCCGCCAAAGTATGGGAAGGACGGGATTCCGGATTACGTGCGGCTGAGGAATGCACCCGCGAAGAAGAAGCTCGCGAAGTATTCGATCGAAGACAAATAACGCGCTTCCCTTCCCGCTTGCGGATTTTCTCCCTCTCCCGCTTGCAGGAGAGGGCTGGGGTGAGGGCAAGCGGGTTCGACGCCCCACTCCGTCTGCCCTCACCCTGCTCTCTCCCGCAAGCGGGAGAGGGAACGGCGCGCTGCGAGAGGGCCGGGCGGGTGCTGCACCGCCGCAATGGGCGATTCCTCGCCGCGTGGCTATACTCCCTCGGTTTTCCCCGCTTCGCCTGCCACATTCCTGCGTCTCAAGGGAGGGTTCGATGCTGTTCCAGCACTACGGTCTTCTGATCGCGTTCGTCTGCGCGATCCTCGCGATCCTGTACGGCGTCTGGTCGATTCGATGGGTGCTGGCCAAGCCAGCCGGCAACGAGCGCATGCAGCAGATCGCGTCGGCGATCCAGGAAGGCGCTCGCGCATACCTGAATCGCCAGTACACGACGATCGCGATCGTCGGCGTCGTCCTGCTCGTGATCATCGGCTTCGCGCTCGACTGGGCCACCGCGGTCGGCTTCGCTCTCGGCGCGATCCTTTCGGGCCTCGCCGGCTACATCGGCATGAACATCTCGGTGCGCGCCAACGTGCGCACCGCCGAGGCGGCGCGCAGCGGCATCGCGTCGGCGCTCGCGGTCGCTTTCCGCGGCGGCGCGATCACCGGCATGCTCGTCGTCGGCCTCGCGCTTCTCGGCGTCGCCGGCTACTTCATCGTGCTGACGCACCACGCGGGCTTCACGCAGGACAAGGCGCTGCACGCGCTGGTCGGCCTTGCGTTCGGCTCGTCGCTGATCTCGATCTTCGCGCGCCTCGGCGGCGGCATCTTCACGAAGGGCGCCGACGTCGGCGCCGATCTCGTCGGCAAGGTCGAAGCCGGCATTCCGGAGGACGATCCCCGCAATCCCGCCGTCATCGCGGACAACGTCGGCGACAACGTCGGCGACTGCGCGGGCATGGCCGCCGATCTCTTCGAAACGTACGCGGTCACGCTGATCGCGACGATGCTGCTCGGCGGCATCACGCCCGACGCCGGCGACAACGGCGTGCTCTATCCGCTCGTGCTCGGCGGAGTCTCGATCATCGCGTCGATCATCGGCACGTTCTTCGTCAAGGCGTCCGGCGGCGGCAAGATCATGAACGCCCTCTACAAGGGCGTCATCGTCTCGGCCGTGCTCGCGCTCATCGCGTTCATCCCGGTCACGCAGCAGCTGATGGCGGGCTCGGCGTACGGCATATGGAACATCTTCGGCTGCGCGGTCATCGGCCTCGTGCTCACCGGCGCGATGGTCTGGATCACCGAGTACTACACGGCGACGGAGTTCTCGCCGGTGCGCCACGTCGCGAAGGCATCGACGACGGGGCACGCGACGAACATCATCGCCGGCCTCGGCATCTCGATGAAGTCGACCGCGCTGCCGGTGCTCGCGGTCTGCGCCGCGATCTGGGGCGCGTATCACCTCGCCGGCCTCTACGGCATCGCGATCGCGGCGACCGCGATGCTGTCGATGACCGGCATGATCGTCGCGCTCGACGCCTACGGCCCGATCACCGACAACGCCGGCGGCATCGCCGAGATGGCTGAGCTCCCGAAGGACGTGCGCAACGTGACCGATCCGCTCGACGCGGTCGGCAACACGACGAAGGCCGTCACCAAGGGCTACGCGATCGGCTCGGCCGGCCTCGCGGCGCTGGTGCTGTTCGCCGACTACACGCACAAGCTCACGAACGAGCATCCGGACCAGATCTTCACGTTCGATCTCTCGAACCACCTCGTGATCATCGGCCTTCTGATCGGCGGCCTGATCCCGTTCCTGTTCGCTTCGATGGCGATGGAAGCCGTCGGCCGCGCGGCCGGCAGCGTCGTCGAGGAAGTGCGCCGCCAGTTCCGCGAGATCAAGGGCATCATGGAAGGCAAGACGAAGCCCGACTACTCGCGCGCGGTCGACATGCTGACGCGCTCGGCGATCAAGGAAATGATGATCCCGTCGATCCTGCCGGTGCTGGTGCCGATCATCGTCGCGTTCGGCTTCAAGTACCTCGGCGGCGGCACGATGGCCGGCGCGCAGGCGCTCGGCGGCGTGCTGATCGGCACGATCGTCACCGGTCTTTTCGTCGCGATCTCGATGACGACCGGCGGCGGCGCGTGGGACAACGCGAAGAAGTACATCGAGGACGGCAACTTCGGCGGCAAGGGCTCGGACGCGCACAAGGCCGCGGTCACGGGCGACACCGTCGGCGATCCGTACAAGGACACGGCCGGACCCGCGGTCAATCCGCTGATCAAGATCATCAACATCGTCGCGCTGCTGCTGGTGCCGCGTCTGTAATTCGGGACGTGCCGCCGGATCGATGCCGGCGGCGCGGGAACCGGTTGCCCCGAAAGCGTTCGTCTGCGATGGAAAGGGACGAGCGCGGACAACCCGCGATGCCGTGGCGTCTCGCGCCCTCCGGACGCGGCTTGCAGGAATGTCGCCCCGCCTCGCGCGGGGCTTTTTTTGCGCTCGGTCATGCAACCGCGCGATCCCGACTTCCGCGACTGGACAAGACGCCGGCGCTTTGCGATAGAAGGCCGTGTGACGACCAGCCGTCGGCGCAAGCGCGCGCGATGGCGCGCACATCCTCCGCAGCTCTACTCAAAGGCGATTGACCATGAAGCTTCCGATCACGCTGCTTGCGCTCGCGCTTTCGACCGCCGCGGTCGCCGATGCGCCGAAGACAGTCGACGACGCGCTCGCGCAGGCGAGGAAGACGCATCAACCCGCATTCCTCGATTTCAGCGCGCCGTGGTGCTACTCGTGCTACTTCATGATGACGCACGTCCTGAACGGCCCGGAGTTCGAGAAGCTCGAATCGCGCGCGGTCGTCGCCGAGATCGACGCCGATTCGCCCGACGG
>DASZYR010000178.1:0-6146 GCA_035545255.1 Rhodanobacteraceae bacterium | reverse complement strand
TTCGCGCTGCGCGTCGCGCTCCGCGCGCCGTCCGCGAATTTCGCGCTCGCGTATGCGCTCGCGGTCTGTCCGATCGTGAGCCCGGCAAGCGGATTGTTCGGGATCGAGAGCGGGCCCGGCTTCTACCAGCGCTATTTCCTGCGCAAGTGGACGCGTTCCCTGCGTGCGAAGCAGGCACTGTTTCCCGAGACCGAGATCTTCTCTCGCGACGAGCTCCGCAACGACCTGCGCGGCCTGACGCGCGCGCTCGTGCTGCGCCATACCGGATTCGGCTCGCTCGAAAACTACCTCGAAGGCTATTCGATCGCGGGCGACGCGTTGGCCGCTCTCCCGGTGCCGGCGACGATCCTGACGTCCGCCGACGATCCGGTCATTCCGGTCGCCGACTTCCGCGCGCTCCGGCTCGCGCCCGGAATCGAGCTGGACATCGCCGCGCACGGCGGACACTGCGGATTCATCCGCGATTTCGCCTTGCGCAGCTTCGTCGAGGACTATATCGCCGAGCGCATGCTCGCGCGCGCACCGCGCCGCAGCCCCGAGGCGGATCCGCTCGGCGCGGCCGCCGCGGCGTAACGGGCGCGATCACGGAAGGGCGCCGCGGAGGGGACGACCGTTGCCGTTCGCGAACCGTTGCGCGCGCATCGGGCATAATCGCGCCGTCGTATTGCCGCTCCGACGCGCAGAGGCTTCCTTCCGCAACGTCAGGCTCGGCGGACGAAGCCCGGTAGCCTGCTCGCGGCTCCGCCGGGCACGCCGTAGCCAGCGAGCGCATCCATCCGATCCGACATGCTGAAAGATTCGATCGAACACCATCGTCTCGGCCGTCTCGACGAGGCCGAAGAAGGCTATCGCGCGCACCTCGCCGGAGAACCGGACGATGCCGAGGCGCTGCATCTGCTCGGCCTCCTGCGTCATCAGCGCGGTGCGAGCGCCGAGGCCGAAGACCTGCTGCTCCGCGCGCAGGCGCTCGCGCCGGAAACCGCCGCGATCGAGCTGACGCTCGGCACGCTGCGATTCCAGGCCGCCGACTTCGACGCTTCGCGCGCGCACTACGAAAAGGCGCTCGCGCTCGATCCCAACATCGGCACGGCGCACGCCGGGCTCGGCCAGATCGCGCTGCTGCGCGGCGAGAGCGAAGACGCCGAGCGGCATTTCCGCGTCGCGCTTCGCGCCGGCGAGGACGCGCAGGCGCTGGCCGGCCTCGGCGCGCTTCTGCTCGAGCGCGACGATCTCGACGCGGCGCTGCGGCATCTCGGGCGCGCGGCCGATCTGGTGCCGAACGACCCGACGATACAGATGACGCTCGGGCGTGCGTTTGCGCGTCGCGGCACCGGCGCGTTCGCCGAGAAGGCGTTCGAGAATGCGTTGCGCGTCAAGCCCGATTTCGTCGCGGCGCGGCACGCGCTCGGCTCGCTGACGCTGAAGGCGCGGCGGATGCGCGAGGCCGAGGCGCACTACGGCAAGCTGCTCGGAATTCCGGGCGCGGAGTCGGCCGGGCATGTCGGTCTTGGCGACGTCGCGCGTGCCGAGGAGCGCCACGACGACGCCATCGCCGAATATCGCGCGGCGCTTGCGATCGATCCGAAGCAGTCGACGCCGGCGCGCGCGCTGGCCTGGTCGCTGATGCGCGCGGGGCGCAACGACGAAGCCATCGCCGCGTACGACGATTACCTCGCGCTCGCGCCGGACGATCACGAAGTGCTGACCGCGCGCGCCGATCTCCTGATGCTGATCGGCCGTCTGGCGGATTCGCTTTCCGGCTGGCGCTCGCTCGCCGCGCGCAATCCCGGCGACATGCAGGCGCAGTCGCGCATCGCGCTGATCGAGGAGCGTCTGGGTCTCGTCGATTCCGCCGACCGTTCCGCGACGCTCGTGCTTCGCGCCTGGCCGAACGAGCCCGAGATGCTGTTCGTGCGCGCCCGTGCGCGCATGCGCGCACGCGACGACGACGGCGCGCGGCGCATCCTCGAGGACATGGCCGGTTTGCCGCTCAGAAGGGGCCAGGAACGTCAGCGCATGAACTATCTCGGCCTGCTGCACGATCGTGCCGGCGAGACCGACGAGGCCGTGCGCTGCTTCCGGCAGGCGCAGCAGGACATCCCGGCGTCGATGCCGCCGCTCGACGTGCCGCATCCGGCGCTCGAGCGCGCGCTGGTCGAGCCGGCCGAGGCGGCGTGGCCGCACGCGCCGGTCCTGCTGCTCGGCACGCCCGGCAGCGGCGTCGAACGCGTGGCGGCGCTGCTCGCGGACCAGCCGGGACTGACCGTGCTGCGCGATCGCGTCGCCGCTCCGCAACGCGACGACGATTTCGAACAGCCGCGATTCCCCTATTACTGCGGCGAGCTTGCCGAAGCCGATCGCGAAGCCTTGCGCGAGCGCTACCTCGCGGCGCTCCGGCTCGCGAAAGTTCCGCTCGATCGCACGATCGTCGACTGGCTGCCGCGCTGGGATGCGCATCTGCTTGCGCTCGTGCGGCGCGCGTTTCCCGGCACTCGGCTCGTCATCGTCGAGCGCGATCCGCGCGATGCCCTCCTGAACTGGCTCGCGTTCGGCTGGGCGCAGGGATTCCCGTGCGCGGACTTGCCGACGTTTTCGCAATGGCTGTACCGCGCGCGCGAGCACATCCATTACGCCGATGCGCTCGACGAGCCGAGGCGGCTCGTCGTCGATGCCGATGCACTGCTCGACGATCCGCCGGCGAACGGGGTCGAACTCGCCCGTTTCCTCGGCATCGACGCGTTGCAGCCGGGCACGAATCTCGCCGCCGTCTCGCGCGGGCTCGGCGGGCTTCCGGTGCAGTTCCCGCGCGGACATTCGCAACGCTACGTCGGCGCGATGGCCGAAGCGTTCGCGTTCCTGGAGGCGCCATGAAACTCGTTCGGTTCCTGCTGCTCGCTGCGCTGTGCGCCGGTGCGACCGGTTGCGCCGGCGCGAGATCCGCGGATCTTTCGCAACTGCGCCTGCCGCCGGGTTTTCGCATCGACGTCTACGCGGGCGGCGTCACGAACGCGCGCGAGCTCGCGCTGGGCGCGAAAGGCACGGTCTTCGCCGGCTCCCAGGAGGACGGCTCGGTGCGCGCGCTGATCGACGCCGACCGCGACGGCCGCGCCGAGCGCGTCGTCGTCGTTGCAAGCGGGCTCGAGATGCCGAGCGGCGTCGCGTTCCACGACGGCGATCTCTACATCGCCGCGGTCAGCCGCATCATCAGGCTGCCCGCGATCGAATCGCATCTCGACGCGCCACCGCAACCCGAGGTCGTCACCGACAAGCTGCCGAAGGAAACGCACCACGGCTGGAAATTCATCGCGTTCGGCCCGGACGGACGGCTGTACGTGCCGATCGGCGCGCCGTGCAACATCTGCGATCCCGGCAAGGACCATGGCAAGATCATCAGCATGAAGCCCGACGGATCGGACTGGCAGGACGTCGCGCTCGGCGTGCGCAATTCCGTCGGCTTCGATTGGCAGCCCGGCACGAACTCGCTCTGGTTCACCGAAAACGGCCGCGACATGCTCGGCGACGATCTGCCTTCCGACGAGCTGAACCATGTGACGAAATCCGGCGAGCATTTCGGCTATCCGTACTGCCATCAAGGCGACACGCTCGATCCCGATTTCGGCAAGGGCAAGTCGTGCGGCGATTACGTGCCGCCGGTGCTGAAGCTCGGCGCGCACGTCGCCTCGCTCGGCATGCGCTTCTATACCGGCACGATGTTCCCGCCGGAATATCGCGGTGCGGCGATCATCGCCGAGCACGGCTCGTGGAACCGCACGAAGAAATCGGGCTATCGCGTCATGAGCGTCAAGCTCGACGGCGATCGAGTGAAGGCGTATGAGCCGCTCGTCGAAGGATTCCTGCGCGACGAGAAGGTTTCCGGACGTCCCGCCGACGTTCTCGTGATGCCCGACGGCGCGCTGCTCGTCGCCGACGATTCGGCCAACGTCGTCTATCGCGTGAGCTACGCCGCTCCGGCGCCGCCGCATTCCTGAAGAGGTCTCCATGCGCATTCGCAGCGACGGCATCGAGCCGATGCAGCCGATTCCCGAGGAGTTCGCGTTCGGCAAGCCCGGCCCGGCCGGCGAGCCGGTCGTGCTCGCGCCGAACCGGAATCCGCATCTCGCGTGGTCCGACGTACCGTCCGGCACGCGCTCGTTCGCGCTCGTCGTCGTCGACACCGATGTGCCGACGAAGGGCGACGACGTCAACCAGGAAGGCCGCCACGTTTCGGCGTCGCTGCCGCGGACGGATTTCTTTCACTGGGTCATGATCGACATTCCGGCCGAGTGCCGCGAGCTCGGCGCAGCCAGCTGTGCCGACGGCGTCGTCGCGCACGGCAAGCAGGATCCGGTCGGTCCGCCGGGCGCGAAGCAGGGCGTCAACGACTACACCGGCTGGTTCGCGAGCGATGCGGCGATGGCCGGCGACTATCGTGGTTACGACGGTCCGTGTCCTCCCTGGAACGACGATCTCGTGCACCACTATCGGTTTCGCGTCTACGCGCTCGACGTGCCCTCGCTCGGTGTCGATGGACGCTTCACGGCCGCCGATGCGCTCGCGGCAATGAAGGGTCATGTTCTGGCGATGGCCGAGCTCGCGGGAACGTACACGCTGAACGCCGCGCTGCGGCGTTGAGGCGCGAGCGAGGCGTCGCGGTTTCTTGCGAGCATGGGCTTTCGTCGGTAATTTTGAACGGTCTCGTCGCGAAGCCCTTTCCCTGCTTCGTCGTCCGGCCTTCGCCGGGACGACGTAGCAGGCAAATCATCCGACGTATCACGGAACATCACGCTGGCATTGATCGCGGTCCATCGGCATTTTCCACATGACTGAAACTTCTACTCCGTCGCCCATCGCGGCACGCATCGACGCCGCGCGAAGCCTTGCCGACAGCGGCCGGATCCTCGAAGCCGAGCAGGCGTTCCTCGAGATCCTGCGCGAATCGCCGGGCGAGGTCGACGCGCTCAATTTCGTCGCGATCTGCGCGCACGAGCGCGGCCGTTACGCGCAGGCGCTCGCGCTGCTCGAGCGCGCGCGCGGCGCGCGTGCGGACGATCCGGTCACGCTGACGAACCTCGGCGTCACGAACACCGCGCTCGGCCGTCTCGACCACGCCATCGAAGCCCTGCGCAAGGCGCTCGCGCTCGCGCCGGACCTTCCGCTGATCCGCCTGCGTCTGGCCGAGGCGCTCGAACGCGCGGGACGCGCCGAAGACGCGCTGCCGCTCTATTTCGGCGGAATCTTCGCGGCGCAGAGCGCCGGGCAGTGGCTGAGCGACGCGACCACCGCGCCGGGCCTTCGTCCGGTCGTGCTGCACGCGGTGCGAACGGTCGCGGCGGGACGCCGGCGCCTTTTCGCGGAGACCCTCGCACCGCTTCGCGCGCGCCACGGCGCGGCGGCGATGACGCGCGTCGAGAAATGCCTCGCGACGTATCTCGGCGATCTGCCGACGAACTACGCCGAGCCGATGCAGCGGCCGAAGTTCCTCTATTTTCCCGATCTGCCTTCGCCGCGCTTCTTCGAGCCGGCGCTGTTTCCGTGGTACGGCGCGCTCGAAGCGAAGAGCGCGGCGATCCGCGACGAAATGCTGGCCGTGCTCGCCGAGGACAGCGGTTTCGAGCCGTTCCTCGGACACTTCGACGACGAGCAGCTCGAGGGCCATCTCGAGAACACGAACGGACGCCCGGTCTGGAACGCGTTCTTCTTCTTCCGGCACGGCAAGCGCTACGAGGAAAATCATCGCCGCTGTCCCGAGACATCGGCCGCGCTCGGATCGGTGCCGCTCTGCGACGTGCCGGACCATTCGCCCGAAGTCTGCTATTCGGTGCTGACGCCGGGCTCGCACATCCTTCCGCACCGCGGCGTCACGAACACGCGGCTCGTCACGCATCTCGCGCTCGTCGTTCCCGAGGGCGATCTCGCGCTCGACGTCAGCGGCGAATCGCACGGCTGGGAAGAGGGGCGGTGCTTCACGTTCGACGACACGTTCGAGCACGAGGCGTGGAACCGCAGCGCGAAGACGCGCGTCGTCATGCTGATGGATGTCTGGAATCCGTATCTGACCGACGTCGAGCGCGAAGCGCTGACGGCGCTGATCGTCGCGATCGCGGCGTTCAACCAGGAAGCCGGCGTCCGCTGAACGTGCCGTAGAA
>DASZYR010000177.1:0-6794 GCA_035545255.1 Rhodanobacteraceae bacterium | reverse complement strand
ATCGGCCGCGTGCGCGCGATCGTCGAGGAAAAGGACTGCACGCCCGAGCAGCGCGCGATCACCTGGGTCAACTCGGGCATCCTCGCCGCCGACGCGCGGCGGCTGCGCGTCTGGATCAACAACCTCACCGCAGACAACTCGCAGCGCGAGTACTACCTCACCGACGTCTTCTCGCAGGCCAACGACGAAGGCGAGCCGGCCGAGGCGACGCTCTGCATCAATCCGCAGGAAGTCTTCGGCGCGAACGACGCCTGGCAGCTCGCCGCGCTCGAGCGGCTTTACCAGCGCCTGCGCGCGACGACGCTCGCGATGGCGGGCGTGCGCTTCGCCGATCCGGTGCGCTTCGACATCCGCGGCGACGTGCGCGTCGGGCGCGACGTCGAGATCGACATCGACGTGATCCTCGAGGGGCTCGTCGAGCTCGGCGACGACGTGCGCATCGGGCCGTATTGCCGCATCCGCAACTCGACGCTCGCATCGGGAACGGTCGTGCATTCGCACTCGAACCTCGACGGCGTCGTCACGCACGGACCGTGCGACATCGGTCCGTTCGCGCGCCTGCGGCCCGGCACCGAGCTCGGCGCCGGCGTCCACATCGGAAATTTCGTCGAGACGAAGAAGACGCGGGTCGGCGAGCGCTCGAAGGCGAATCATCTCGCGTATCTCGGTGACGCCGAGATCGGAGCGGACGTCAACATCGGCGCCGGCACGATCACCTGCAACTACGACGGCGCGAACAAACATGCGACCGTCATCGAGGACGGCGCTTTCGTCGGCTCGAACACCTCGCTGGTCGCACCGGTTCGCGTCAGCCGCAACGCGACGATCGGCGCCGGCTCGGTCATCAACAAGGATGCGCCGGAAGGGGAGCTGAGTCTGGCTCGCGCGCGGCAGACGTCGGTTCCGGGCTGGCAGCGGCCGAAGAAATCGGGCTGAGCGGCGGAATCCGCATTCGACGCGAGAGCGCAAACTCGCAAATCCGATACGCCGTACCAACTTGCCATCACCCCAACCCTCTCCCGCAAGCGGGAGAGGGGGCCGATAGATCCAGACGAGAGAGGATTCTTCAGCGTTGCACGCGCGGCGCGATGCCGAGCGCTTTCTCGATCGCCGCCGGGTCGTAGACGCGGCCGCCCTTCAGCACCGTCGTCACGTTGCGGATGTCCGAGATGTCCTTCGTCGGATCGCCGTCGACGAGCACCATGTCCGCGTATTTGCCGGCCTGGATCACGCCGCGATTGCCGTTGACGCCCATCACGAGCGCGGGCGTCAGCGTCGCGATGCGCAGCACCTCGGATGGCGGAATGCCTGCCTCGACGTAGAGCTCGAGCTCGTGATGCAGCATGTAGCCGGCGAGGCCGTCGGTGCCGGGGACGATGGTGATGCCGGCGTCGTGAATCGCCTTCAACAGCTTCAGCATCGACGGAAACGCCTCGCGATAGGCGTCTTCCTTGCCTTTGGGCACATCGAGCGCGCCGCTCAGCAGCGCGCGGCGGATCTGCGGGGGAAAACGCGAGGCGACGGCTTCGAGGCCCGGTGTCGGCTTGGCCGGGTCGCCGGCGAAAAGGCCTTCGAACGCGCCCATCGTCGGGTCGAGCACCGTGTGATGCCGCTTCAGGAACGCGATGAATTCGCGTACTTCGGGCTTGTCCGGCGTGAACTCGCGCGCGTGCTCGGCGACCTTGATGAAGCGGTCGCGATTGCGCGTCTCCTGCACTTCGGGCCAGAGGAAATCGAGCTCGATGAAATTGATGTGCTGGATCTCGTCGGCGCCGCCTTCGACGAATTGCTGCGCTGACATGAAAGCCGGCACGTGGCCGCTGACGCGAAGGCCACGCTCGTGCGCGCGATCGGCGATGACGGGAACGAGCGCGGGCTTCACGGACGAGTAGATCTTGATCTGCGCATAGCCGTGATCGGCGTACCAGTCGACGTCCTCGATCGCCTGCGCGGCCGTATCGACGCGCATCTTCGTCGGGCCGGCAAGCTCGCCGGTGCCGTCGATGATGCCGCTCTTCAGCACGCGCGGCCCGATCTCGGTGCCGGCGTCGAAGCGCGCGACGCGCTTGGGGAATGCATCGGTGTCGTTGGCCATGTCGCGCGCGCTCGTCACGCCGTTCGCGATGTCGAGCAGGCCGTCGACGTCGCTGAAATGCTGGTGGCAGTCCCAGAGTCCGGGCATCAGGAAGCGGCCGTGCGCGTCGATGACCTCGGCGTCCGCCGATGCGTCCTTGAGATTAGCGTCAGGCGCGATGCGCACGATGCGCTCGCCGCGCACGAGCACGCTCGTATGCTCGGTCACCGACAGGTCGCGCGGATCGAACAGGCGCGCGTCGCGGATCACGAGATCGCCTTTCGGCGCGTGCGCGAGCTCGTGCGCAAGGCGCGCCGAGCGCTCGTTGTCGGCGGTGTCCTGCGCGGCCGCGAGCGTCGCGACGTCGGCGCTTGCGCCCTTCGGGACGATCGATATCCAGCCCGAAACGATTGCCGCCGTGTTGCCGTCGCGGTCGAGCCAGATCGGCTGCGGCGTGAAGCCGAGGCCGGAGATCAGGTACTCGTCGAGAACCTTGCCGCCGATGCTTGACGTGCCCGCGGCTTCGAGGCGAGCCTCGCCCGCCGGCAGCAGCGCGAGCGTGTGGTCCGGTGCTTTCAGGAGCGCACGCGCGAGCACGCCGTAGATTTCCGGCGGCGCGTTCGTCGGCACGTAGAAAGCCGGCGACGTGACGGCCCTGCTGCCGTCTTCGGTGCGGTTCTTCCACATGGCCCTGCCACCCTCGCGCGTGAAGCGCTCCTCGACGGGCGCTTTCATGTAGTCGTTGCCCTTGCCGGCGTACTCGATCGGGATTCCCGCCGCGTCGAGCTTCCACGTCGCGACGATGTGATCGCCGCGGCCACGATCGTTGAACGAATATTCCGCGCGCGTGCTGCCGTCCGCCTGCGTCGCGACAATCTGCGTGCCGGCCGCGATGCCCTGGATAAGAATCTCGTCCGTGCGTTCGGCGGCCGCGGCCGCCGCGTCGAGAGCGATCGACGCGAAAATCAGCGGAATGAAAAGACGCATGGCAGTCCCCCGAAGTGGCGATCATCGGAGTCAAGCACGGCACGCGCGGCTTGCCTAGGCCGAAAGGTCGCGATTTTCCACTTCGCGCGCACGGCTCTTGCTAGACTTCGTGATCTTCCGATCGCGAAGCTCGAGATGCCCGCTGCTGTCCTGCCCCGCGCCGACGAGACGCATGTCGCCGTGATCGGCCTCGGCTACGTCGGCCTGCCGCTCGCGGTCGGGTTCGGGCGCCGCTTGCCCACGCTCGGCTTCGACATCGACACCGCACGCATCGCAGAGCTTCGCGAGCATCGCGACCACACGCTGGAAACCTCGCCGGAAGAGCTCGAATCGGCGAAGCATCTCGCGTTCAGCGCAGACCCCGCCGATCTTCGCGCGTGCAACGTCTTCATCGTGACGGTGCCGACGCCGATCGACGATGCGAAGCGCCCCGATCTCTCGCCGCTCGAGTCGGCGAGCCGGACGGTCGGCAAGGCGATCCGCCCCGGCGGCGTCGTGATCTTCGAATCGACCGTGTATCCCGGCGCGACCGAGGAAGTCTGCGTGCCGATCATCGAGCGCGAGTCCGGTCTCGCGTACAACGTCGATTTCCACGCGGGATACAGCCCCGAGCGCATCAATCCCGGCGACAGGCAGCATCGGCTCGAGACGATCACGAAAGTGACCTCCGGGTCGACGCCCGAGGCCGCCGACTTCGTCGACGCGCTCTACCGTCGCGTCGTCACCGCGGGGACGCACAGGGCGTCGAGCATCCGCGTGGCCGAGGCCGCGAAGGTCATCGAGAACACGCAACGCGATCTCAACATCGCGCTGATCAACGAGCTCGCACTGATCTTCCATCGGCTCGGCATCGACACCAGCGAAGTGCTCGCGGCGGCCGGCACGAAATGGAATTTCCTGCCGTTCCGGCCTGGGCTCGTCGGCGGGCACTGCATCGGCGTCGATCCGTATTACCTCACGCACAAGGCGCAGCAGATCGGCTATCACCCCGAGGTGATCCTTTCCGGGCGCCGCATCAACGACGGTATGGGCGAGCACGTCGCCCAGCGCGTGATCAAGCGGATGACGCAGCGGCGGATTCCGGCGGTCGGCGCGAACATTCTCGTGCTCGGCCTTGCGTTCAAGGAGAACTGCCCGGACCTTCGCAATACGCGCGTCGTCGACGTCATCGCCGAATTCAGGAGCTACCACGCGAACGTCGACGTTCACGACCCCTGGGTCAGCGCCGCCGAGGCCAGGCGCGAATACGGACTCGACCTCGTCGACACGCTCGAAAAAGGCAAGTACGACGCGATCGTGCTCGCGGTCTGCCACCGGCAGTTCAGCGAGCTCGGCGCCGACGGCATCCGCGCGCTCGGCAAGAAGGATTGCGTGCTGTTCGACGTCAAGCAGGCGTTGCCGCGGGAGAAGGTGGATGATCGGTTGTGAAAAGCCGGGAATCGGGATTGGCGAGGTGCGGCATGATTCCTTCCCGAAGCCCTGATCCGGCGGCAGGCGCTGCACCGTCATGAGGTTCTGACGAATCCCCGATCCCGAATCCCGGACTGACCCATGCGCATCCTCGTCACCGGCGCTGCCGGATTCATCGGCTCGGCCTTGAGCGAACGCCTGCTCGCGCGCGGCGACGAGGTGCTCGGCTACGACAACGTCAATGCGTACTACGATCCGGCGCTGAAGGAAGCTCGGCTCGCGCGCCTTGTGCCTTCGCCGGGATTCTCGTTCGTGCGCGCGGCGCTCGAAGATCGGTCCGCGATGGAAAAGGCGTTCGCGGATTTCAGGCCGCAGCGCGTCGTCAATCTCGCAGCGCAAGCCGGCGTGCGCTACTCGATCGAGAATCCGCACGCGTACGTCGAATCGAACCTGGTCGGGTTCATCAACATCCTCGAGGCGTGCCGGCACGGCAGGGTCGAGCATCTCGTCTATGCCTCGTCGTCGTCGGTCTACGGCGCGAACCGCAAGCTGCCTTTTTCGGTGCAGGATGCCGTCGACCATCCCGTGAGCCTCTACGCGGCGACGAAGAAAGCCAACGAGCTGATGGCGCATACATACAGCCATCTCTACGGTCTTCCGACGACGGGCCTTCGCTTCTTCACGGTCTACGGTCCGTGGGGCCGGCCGGACATGGCCTTGTTCCTCTTCACGCGGAAGATTCTCGCCGGCGAGCCGATCGAAGTGTTCAACCACGGCCGCCACACGCGCGACTTCACGTACATCGACGACATCGTCGAGGGCGTGATCCGCACGCTCGATCGCGTGCCGGCGCCCGACCCCGCGTTCGATCCGCTGAAACCGACGCCGGCCTCGTCGTCCGCGCCCTACCGCGTCTACAACATCGGCAACCATCAGCCCATCCAGCTCGAGCGCTACATCGAGGTGCTCGAAGCGAAGCTCGGCCGGAAGGCCGACAAGATCCTGCTGCCGCTTCAGCCCGGGGACGTGCCGGATACCGCGGCCGACGTCGAGGAGCTCAGGCGCGACACCGGCTATTCGCCCTCGACGCCGGTCGAAACCGGCATCCGCCGCTTCGTCGACTGGTATCGCGACTACTACAAATGTTAGCTAAGTAGCGGCCGGAAAACGCGAATTCGATTATTCTTACGTGCGGAAGCGGCGTTCTACGACATCTCCTACACAGTCCGGGTTGTTAAAATGCCGCGCCTCGCAAGTGTGATAGGTTTCACATTTTCTGGGGGAGGGATCAAACGTGAAACACGTGCTCCACTGGCTGCTCATCGCAGGTCTTCTGATGCTCGCCGGCTGCGCCGCGCCGTCCGGATCGCTGCAGGCGCCGAAGATCAACCCGGAAGCCCAGGCGGTCTCGGCGTACCACATCGGCGTCGACGACGAGGTCAAGGTCTCGGTCTGGCAGAATCCCGGGCTCGACGTCAGCGTGCCGGTTCGCCCGGACGGCAAGATCTCGGTGCCGCTGGTCGGCGACGTCGATGCCGGCGGCCGCACGCCCGAAGAGGTGTCCGGCGAGATCCAGGAGAAGCTCAAGACCTACGTGCGCGACCCGCAGGTCACGGTCATCGTGACGCAGCTGCGCAGCCACGAATACCTCTCGCGCGTCCGGGTGACCGGTGCCGTGCGCCAGCCGGTCTCGGTGCCGTACCGCCAGGGCATGACCGTGCTCGACGCCGTGCTCGCCGCGGGCGGCACGAACGAATTCGCTGCGGGCGACCGGACCGAGCTCTACCGAAAGGAAGGCGAAGGCACGCGCGCCTACGCCGTGCGGCTCGACCGCATCCTCAAGGACGGCGATCTCGCGACGAACTATCCGGTCCAGCCCGGCGACGTGATCACGGTTCCCGAGCGCGCGTTCTGACAGGATCGAAGCGGACGGGCTGACGAGATGGCCATGAACCAGGAGATGGTGCCGCTCAACGAGATGGCACCGATCATGATCGCGGAGGGACGCCGGCACGCGATCGCCCTCGTCGTCGTGTTCGCGATCATCGCCCTCATTGCACTGATCGTCGGCCTGCTCTGGCCGAAGAACTACGTCTCCTCGACGACGATCCTCGCGCAAAAGAGCGACATCATCCAGCCGCTGCTCGAGGGACGCGCGGTGCCGACCGGCGTATCCGACCGCGTCGGCATCGCCAAGCAGGTCGTCTTCAGCCGAAAGGTTCTGGCCGACATCCTCGATACGGGCGGCTGGATGGCCAGCCATCCAAGCCCGATCATGCAGGACAAGCTGACCGAGCGGATCAAGGACAACACGGACGTCAGG
>DASZYR010000176.1:0-12496 GCA_035545255.1 Rhodanobacteraceae bacterium | reverse complement strand
CAACGGAGGCCGCCACTCCCACGAAGACCCGCACCGGCGCGCGCGTCGCGCACGCGCGCGACGAACCCGGCCCGCCCGCCCGCGAGCGCACCATCAGCCGATCACGACTACGCAGGAAAAGCACGGTCGCGCGCACCCGCGTCGACGTCCCGATGCTCGTCCTCCGCGGCGATATGGCGGAAAGCCATCGGCTTCCCGATCGGCGCAACGGCGTTCCTTCTCCACCGAGAAACGCGGTGACATCACACTCACGCGCATGGGCCTCAAGGGGCCGCACAAGGTACGCATAAGGCTCTAACCTAGCCACGCGCGGAGAAGATAAATCAACCAAGGTTGACATCTATGTAAACCGTGGTTTACGATCGCGCATGTTCGAGATCATCGAGAGCGCGACTTACAAGGCGTGGTTCTCAGCGTTGCGAGACATCGAGGCTCGGGCGCGGATTAACGCCCGTGTCCGCCGCTTGAGTCTCGGCAATCCCGGTCATCACCGCGTCTTGAAAGGCGGCATCGCTGAGCTCAAGGTCGATATCGGACCTGGCTTTCGCGTGTATTACACGCAGCGCGGCCGCACGCTCATCATCCTGCTGTGCGGTGGCGACAAATCGACGCAACAAGGCGATATCCGCAAGGCTCGTCGTATCGCCGAGGAGTTCGACGCATGAAACGCACCAAAGAAACCTTTACCCACTGGGATGCCGCGGAACACCTCGACAGCGAGGACGAGATCGCGGCCTATCTGCAGGCGTGCGCGGACGAGGACGATCCGCAACTGATGATTGCGGCGCTCGGCGATGTTGCGCGCGCACGCGGCATCCTGGGGCTTGCGAAGAAAACCGGGCTGACGCGCATGGGGCTGTACAAGGCGCTATCTGGCGACGGCAATCCAAGCTACGCCACGGTCGCCAAGGTTGCGCATGCACTCGGTTTGAAGATCTCGGTCAGCGCGGGTTAGCTGGCTCACGTCGACGTCCCGATGCTCGTCCTCCGCGGCGATATGGCGGAAAGCCGCGCGACGCTGCTCGTGGTCGCGGCTGTCGTCGCGGTGATCGTGCCGCCGCCGATGATGCGGCGGCGAAACGCGAACGCATCCTGAACCGGCGCGTCGCTCGATCGGCAATCGCGATGGCGGCCACAGTCGGCGCGGCGTGGCGAGCCTACGATCCTCGGTCGCAGGGATTTCCGGTGCGATGACCGGAGCGGATCGAGCCGATTGCATGAGCGAAAACGTCTGGTACCACATCGCCGTCGAGAGCGAGGACGCCGAGAACGCGACGCTGTGGATGGTGCTGCGCGATGAATCGGGCTACACGTGCCGCGCGTGGCCGCTGGTCGGTTTCGAGCGCCGCAGGATCGAAGCCTGGATGCGCATGGTCGAGCAGCGCAGGTCGCGAGGCCTTTCGATCGATCCGCCGCCCGATATCGCCGACATGACGGCCGAGGAAGCGCATTTCGCGAAGATCCACGAAGCGCGCGCGTATCTCGGGACGACGTGGAATCCTGCGTTGCGCCGCCACGCGACGGAATTCTTCCGGCAGATCGATCCGGCGAAATATCCGGGTTGATGCGAAAAACCGCGCTCGAGTCGAACCAGCGATCCGGTAACGCGCGCGCGAGTTCCAAAATATCGCGCGCGCGATGCCGCGACGAGTACCGCGGAAGACCGCTCACGAGCCGTCGAAGCCGTCGCGGAATATCGGATCGCCCTCGAGCCGCGCGACGGCCATGCTCTGCGTGCCGGAACCGTCGATATACGAGAAACCGACGACGACGACGCGCCCTTTCGCGTCGAGCGCCGCGCCGAGCGCGCCGCTTTCCGAGAGAGCATCGCCTTCGTCGAATTCGATCGCGCTCGTGCCGCCGTCGCCGAAGCCGGGATCCCGAGCCACGCTCGTCGGCTGCCATGCGCGGCGCTCGACGATGAACTCGAGCCGCGCGCCGGTATCGGCGTAGCCCGCCAGCACGATCTTGCCGTCGGCTTGCGCGAGCACGGCGCGCATCGAGCCGACGCCGCCCTCGTCCGGCGCGAACGCGTCGATCACGAGGCGTCCGTTCGTGTTGCCGTTGCCCGCATCGAGACCTTGCACGAACGCGCCGTCGGTCGTTGGATCTCCGTTGAATTGCTCGCCGCCGATCGCGATGCTGCCGTCGGCCGGAATCGCTGCGGCGTGCAGCGTGCATTCGGCGCCGGGCCCGGTGCCGAGCACGAAATCGGTCGCCGCGAACGCGGGATCGTCGAAGAACTGGAGAATGCCGAGCCCGTTGTAGCGCAGGCGATAGCGGCGCACCGAGCAGGCCGATTCGACGTCGTCGTGGGAGCTTCCGATCATCAGGAACGACGTACCTTCGGCGACGATCGCGTTGAACGCGTTGAGATCGTAGGGCCCGGGATCGAGCAGGTCGATGTGCGGAAACTGTCCGGTCGAATCGATGTAGCCGCGCAGGAAGCGATTCGGTTGCTGGTTCGTCGAGTCCGATCCGCCGGCGAACACGATCATCTGCCCGCCCGCGGGCTGCGGCTCGAGCGCGATGCCGCCGATGAACGGCTGCGTCGAGCCGCCGCCGGGATTGGCGAGCCAGATGCCGCCCGTGCCGAACGCCGGATCGAGCGTGCCGCTCGCGTCGAGGCGCGCGATCGCGAGATCGGCGCCTGCGCCGCCGGCGAGGACGATGTCGCCGTCGGTCTGGATTGCGATCGCATAAGGCACGGCCGGCTCGACGACGCTGCCGAGCGCGATCGAGACCTTGCCGCCGCTGCCGAACGTCGGATCGAAACGTCCCGAATCATCGAGCCGCGCGACGCCCCAGCGCGCTTCGTGCGGATCCGGTCCGCTGATCGAGCCCGCGATCACGATGCGGCCTCCGGCATCGATCGCGACGGCGTACGCCGTGCTGATCGGCGCTGCCGGATCGATCGAGAAGACGAGCTTTCCGCTGCCGTTGAACGACGGATCGAGATCGCCTTCGCGCGCAGAGGCGCTGCGATCGAATGCGAGCAGCGCGACGATCGCGAGAAGAGCATGACGCGGCGCGTGCGGATTCATGGCCCGCACACCGGCGTCGCGAGATCGAAGCCGTCGCGGAAGATCGTGTCGTTCGCTCCGCCCGAGTCGCCTTCGACGCGCGAGACGAAGACCTGCGAGAAGTCGCGGCCGCCCTCGTCGCTGTTGCCGTTGTAATACGTTCCGACCGAGACGATGCAGCCGTGCGCGTCGAGTGCGGCGCCGTAGGTCTCGCCGTGGGCGTAATCCTGAAGGTCGAAGTCGAGCAGGGAAACGCCGCCGGCGCCGAAGCCCGGATCGAGCGCGCCGTCGATGACGCGCACGCGCGCGACGACGGGATCGGAGATGTTCGAGAGGTCCGCGCCGCTGAATCCGGCGAGCAGCCATTTGCCGTCGCGCTGCGCGAGCACTTCGCGCGGCGAGTTGTCGCCCCACGGCGTCATCGCGAACACGTTGAAGTACGGCAGGAAATCGCCGAGTCCGTCGAGCGTGAAGTACACCGCGCGCGTGCCGCCCGCGAAGAATTCGCGACCGGCGGCGACGGTCCACGTCGAAACGGGCGGCCGCATGATCGCATCGACGTAACACGGCGCCGCCGTGCCGAATTCGGTGCTGAAGATCTGGTCCACGAACGGGTTGGCGAAATTGCCGCCGGCGTCGCCGGCGAACCAGCCGCAGACGACGTCGTCGCCGACGACGTGGCAGATGTCGTCCGTGCTGGCGCCGACGACGCATTGCGTCGAGCCCGAGGCATCCTGGGCGTAGCCGCCGTAGATGACGCCGGCGTCGCCGTTGTCGAGCAGCGAGGTCACGACGCCGTTGCCGTTCGTACCGGGCGGCACGATGACGGTGATGAACGGATTCGGCTGCGGATCGTAGGGCCCGGGATTGTTGTACGAGCCGAGCATCATCTGCTGGAAGCCGGCGCCGTCGTACGTGCCGGCGAAATCGAGGTGGTACGTGCCGCCGCCGAAGGGGTTCTCGAGCGTCATCGCGTTCAACGTCGTCGTATGCGCGTCGTCGTCGTTGACCGCGAAGTTCGCCGTGCCGTTGCCTTCGGGGCCTTGCGACGCATCGACCGTTCCGTCCGGACGCAGCCAGACGACCGCGGCGCGATGGCCTTCGTTGCCGCCGATGACGATGTCGCCGTGCATGTCGATCAACACCGACGTCGCGTTCGACGCGACGCCGCCCCATGGCAGGATGAAGTAGCCGTCATGATCCGGCCCGAAGCTCGTATCGAGGCTGCCGTCAGGATTGAGCCGCACGGCGAGGAACGCCGAGCGCCAGATCCCGGATGCATCGCCGCCGGCACGGCCGACCACGACGATCTTGCCGTCGGCCTGGATCGCGACTTTCGCGCCGCTGTCGAACGACGACGCCGGATAGATGCTCGGCAGGATGACGACGCCGTCCCCGCCGAAACCGGGGTCGAGCGAGCCCGCGCCGGCGTATGCGCGTTGCGCAGGCAACATCGCGAGCGCCGCGAAGATGGCGGCTGCAAGAGTTTTCATGGCCTCTCCTCCTCCCGACTTGCCGGTCGGGTCGGAGAGGAGATTCCCACTGCGCGCGAATCCGCGTCCTTTCCGGAACGCCTGCATTCGCATGGCAGTTTTCTGGCCGCGTGCTTTTCCGCAGCCACATCGCCAGGGGCCGCGGCCACATCGCCACCGGCCACCAGACAGCATGCCATCGGCCGCGTGACGGCATCGCCGCCGTCGTCGTGCCCGCGCGGGCGGGACCAGCGCCTTTTCTACGGATGCAGCGCCTTGACGTCCGCTTCGGTCAGCTCGTCGGTGTAGCGGTTGCCGAAATGGCTGCGCACGTAGTTGACGACGGCTGCGATCTGCGCGTCGTCGAGGTGCAGCGTGACGAACGCCTCGAATCCGCCGAGCTCGGGCTGCGGCGCGAAATGCGGCATGTTGCGGCGCCCGAGCGCAACCGTCGCGGCCGTGAACGCTGCCGATGCGAGATGCGGATTCTCCGCCAGTGCGGGATACGTGCCCGCGCCCTGCGCGCCGCGACCGTCGGGCATGTGACAGCCCTGGCAGACGCGGCGGTAGATCTCCTCGCCGCTCGCGGCCTTGAGCGCGCTGGAAGAGATGATCGGATCGTCCGTGCCTTCGGCCGCGATCGTCGAGGGCGCTGCGGCCGCGATCGACATGAGAGCCGCACCGAGGATCGTCGCTTGCAGGCTCATGCGTGTCCTCCCGCGACCGCGCGCTGGTGGATACGCGAGATCGCATCGAGCGCCGACGTGACCGCGCCTTCCTGCCAGGCCGGCAGGTACGAGGCGTGCTCGCCAGCGAGCGCGATGCGGCCATCGATCGCGCAGAGATTCTCGTAATGCTGCTCGCGCGCGGCGTCCGACCAGATGCCGAAGCAGCCCATCGTGAACGGCGAGCGATGCCATGCGACCGCGATGCCGTTGTCGAATTCCGCGTCGTACTGCGGATGGATCTGTCTTCCGTAATGAACCGCCGCGCGCACGCGCTCGTCGGGGCTCATCGCGGTCAGCTCGAATGCGGCATCGCCCCAGGTGTACGCGCCGAGCAGCACGCCCTTGCCGCGCTCGAAGAATCCGTGCGAGGGATAGCCGATCTGCTGGATCGGAAGATCGGTCAGCGTGATGCCGCCGTAGATCGCCTCGTCCTCTTCCCAGAACCGCCGCTTGAACTGCAAGCCGACTTTGATCGCCGCCGCGTACGGCACGGCCGAGATCGCATCGGCCATGGGCTTGCCGACGTTCATCGGAATCTGGCCGAGGATCGAGAGCGGGATCGTGCACAGGCACCAGTCCGCGCGCGCCGTGCGCGTCGCGCCCGCCGCTTTCGTGTCTTCGTAATGCGCGGTGACGCCGCGATCGTCCTGCTCGATGCGGGTCACGCGCGCGTCGTAGCGGATGACTTTGCCGAGCTCGCGGCCGAACGCCTCGCCGATGCGGCCCATGCCGCCGACCGGCTGGAACAGCGTCTCCTGGAATTCGTAGATGCTGTTGAGCCACGGAAACTGCCAGAGCCCCGAGCGGATCACGTCTTCGGGCGAGAGCGGCTTCGAGTAGACCGGCTTCGCCGAAAGTCCGCCGCCGGGATCGCGCGCGTAGCCGCGGCGGTCGCTCGTGTCGTTGCTTTCGACGTAGCGATAGTCCTTGTCGAGCGCGCCGAAGAGCTGCAACGCGGCGAGCAGCTTCTCGCCGTCTTCCTTCGTCAGCGGCGCATCGAGGCCGCGTTGCGTCACCGATTTCGCGAGCAGCTCGGCGATCGTGCCGTTGAAATCCGACTGGTATTCGCGATAGCGCTGCGGTTTGCCGCCGAACGCCTGCGTCGAGTGCAGGTACGCGTTGTGATTGAGCTCGACGAAGGGTTCCAGCGCGACGCCGAGCTCGCGGCAATAGTGCAGGATGTGCTGGTGATGGTGCGGCAGCCGCCACGGCCCCGGGTTGACGTATTGGCCTTCGTCGAACCGGCAATGCTGCGTCGCTCCGCCGAGCTCGGTATAGGTATCGCCGCCGCGCAATGTCCAGTTGCGTCCGCCGGGCCGCGCGTTGTACTCGAGCACCTCGACGCGATAGCCCGCGTTGCGAAGCTCGTACGCGGCCGTCATGCCGGCGATGCCGGCGCCGAGGATCAGCACCGACGCGCCGCGCGGCGCGCCGGAGAGATCGACGGGCCCCGTCCTTCGCGATTCGGCGGCGAAACCGAGCGCCGTCATCGCCTGATACATCGCCGCGCCGCCGGCGGCGAGGCCGATCGTGCGCAAGAGCTCGCGTCGGCTCATCGCCGATGCGAAGTTCGAGTCCGACATCCCGTTTCCCTCCCCCGAGGCGAACTCTGGAATCTTGTGGCGTTCGCCGATTCTTCTGCCGTTCCGGCTCGCATCAGATTGCGCCGTCGGTCGGCGAAAGGCAATGGCGCGGTGCCTCGATCAGACGAACGAGCGCTACGCCTGCGCGGGGGGCTGGGGAACCTCGAGCGAACCCATGTCCCCGGCCGGAGGCGCGAGCGGCGGTGACGGCGAACGGCGTCCGAAATGGATGCGCGGCAGGCGAACGTCCTTGAGCCGGAGCGCGGGCTTTTCGACGAAGAACCACGACAGCACAGCGATGCCCATCGCGATCGGGGCGACGATCGCGAACAACAGGATCGGCGTCGTCACGTGCCCGAACGTTGCGACCGCTTGCTGCAGCGGCCAGCCCCACAGATAGGTTGCATAGGAAAGATCGGCATCGCGCGGCATTCGCGGCAGACGCGGCACATAAGCGAACCACAGCACGAAATAGCCGATCGCGAGGAACGCGAACGGCAGCGCATGGATCGTGCTGCGCGCGACGAAGCACGCGGCCGCGATGGCGAGCATGATGCCGTTCGACACGCGCACGTAGCGGCGCAGCAGGCAAAGGATGGCGCCGGCGCCGAAGAATCCGCGCACGGTGAGATCGAGGCTCTTCATGTACTGGAGCTCGCCGTGACTGACCGGCCAGATCCAGACGCACGTGAAGAAGCCTGCGATGACGAGGCTCGTCAGCCACGGAAAACGCAGGAGCCGCAAGACGCCGGCTGCCGCGACATAGAGATACATCGTCGCCTCGACCGGAATGCTCCAGAGCGGCGTATCCACCTGCCCGGCCGCGACGCGCGCGTTCGCGAACACGCCCGGCAGCGCGGTCGAGAAACCGAACATCGAGAGGTTCTCGCGCACGTAGTGATACGGGCTGTCGGCTCGGCCGAACGCGAAATATTGCGAGAGCGGCAGCGTGCTCGCGATCGGCCCGAGCACGAAAGCCCAGGCGAGCACGCAGACGGCGAGCGCAGGCCAGATGCGAAGGAAGCGAGCGCGCAGGAAACGCGCAAGATCGGGCCGTCGCTGGAACGAGAGCGTGATCAGGATGCCGCTGACGACGAAGAAGATGAAAAGCCCGGTCACATGCGTGTACGTCGCAGGCAGCAGCGCGTGGACGATATCGAACGGCACGCGGCTCGGCCCTGCCAGGTTCGAATGGCCGAGCAGCACCAGAAGCGCAGCGATCAACCGCAGCTGGAGGATGTTGTCGCGACCGCTCGCGATGCATTCGTCGAGCGAGCGCCCCCAGAAGAACGCGCGCAGGCGCGACGGCGGATCCGCGGCGGTACTCGCTTCGCCTCGCGATTCAGAAGCGCGACGGATCGTGGACCGAAGCATGCGCCGGACTCAGCCCGCTCGATTTTCCGCCCGAACCCGCGAGTCCGCTGGCGATGGTGCACCTTGGAGCGACATGAAAGACCCGGATCGGCAGACGCCGAAGCCCGGCGCGGCACATCGCCCGGAGATTGCGCGGAGGACCGGATCGATGCAAGGCATTCGCGTTCGCATCACACTTCGGTCCCTTCGTCGCCAGCGCGGCGTCGCGCAAAAAAAAGCCCCGGACGTTTCCGTCCGGGGCCGTTTTTGAGTCGGCTTCGAAGCCTTGGATCAGACGACCTGCACCTGATCGGCCTGCATGCCCTTCTGGCCCTGCACGGCGACGAAAGTCACCTTCTGGCCTTCCTGCAGCGACTTGAAGCCGGTGCCCTGGATCGCGCGGAAGTGCACGAACAGGTCCGGGCCGCTTTCCGGCGTGATGAAGCCGAAGCCCTTGGCATCGTTGAACCACTTGACGGTTCCGGTCTGACGATTCGACATCTCGATGTTTCCTTTGTTGTTACGTACGTAATCGCGGCCGGACTATCCGGACCGAGACTGAGGCTGCTGGGGGTTTTAACGAGGCGAAGCGATGAGCGGACCGTAAGGTTCAACCGCATCGGGCCACGGTTCACTGTGACCCTAGCAAACACAGTGCGGCGAACTATACCGATTCCTCGGTCCGAATGCGACTGCGCGCACCCGGCCGGCCGGAGCGGGTTCTGCCGTCCCTGCCTTCCCGGTTCGGGCCGCCGGCGGACGGAATCGGCTGGTCCCGGGAGCGAAGAAAACGGGCGCGAATCCTCGGCGAGTGCGGAAACGCAACGAGCGCCCGAAGGCGCCCGCGGCGTTCCCCATCGTCCGTCAGAAGCGGTACTGGCCCGAGACCGCCAGCAGGTTGCCCGAGCTCTCGAACGAGCCGACCAGCGTGCTGAACGTCGCGCTCGTGTGGGTGACGTCGCCGTCGGCTACCCAGAGGTGCACGAATCCCGCCTCGAACTTGAAGTCGTCGCTGACCTTGTAGCCGAGTCCGAACGAGAGCCAGGTGCGGTCGCCGTCCGGAATGCGCGGATCGCGCGTCGAATCCTTCGTCGGCGTCTCGTCGAACGCGACGCCGGCGCGCAGCGTCCAGTTCTGGTCGAGCCGCCAGTCCCCGCCGAGCGAGAAGAACCAGGAATCCTTCCAGTCGAAGATCGAGACCGAATCGGGCTGCGCGGGATTCGCGTAGTGCACTACGAGGTTCTTGAAGCTCGACCAGTGCGTGTAGCCGATGTCGGCGCCGAAGCTGAAACGCTCGTCGAGCGTGTGCCACCAGCTCGCGGTCGCGAACGCGGGCGTGTCGAAGTCGGCCTTGCCGGGGCTGTTCGTGAACGCATCGCCGAGCAGCGGCGCGAGGTTCGACGGCACCAGGAACTTGCCGTCGCCCTCGATCGTGTGGTCGATCTGCGAATGGAAGTTGATGCCGATGCTGTCGCTCGACGTCGGCTTCCACAGGAGGCCGAGTCCGAAACCGTAGCCCCAGTCGTCGCCCTTGAGGCTGCCGTAGCCGTCGGCTTCCTGAGGCAGCAGTGCGCCGTTGGTCGGGCCGGCGAGGATCGTGCCGAAATCGATCGCCTGCGAGAGCTCGGCGCTCGTGCGCTGGGCGATGATGCTGGCGCCGAGCGAAAGCTCGTCGGAAAGTCGCCATGCGCCCGCGAACGTCAGCGCCGGCGATTGCAGCTTCGATTTCAGCGCATCGTAGCGTCCGACCCAGCCGTCGTTGAATTCGGTCTGGAACCCGAACGGCACCGTCAGCGATGCGCCGAGCGAGAACGTCTCGCTGACCGGATGCACGAAGTAGATCGCCGGCACCGGCTGCGTCGTGCCGCCGTCGCCGCCGTTGCCGCCTGTGAGCGGGCGGCCGAGGAAATCCTCGCCGCCGCCGTGGAACTTCGTCGCGAAGTTGATCGCGGTGATGTCGACCTGCGCGCAGTTGCGGCCGATGTCCGTCATCGCCGCGGGATTGTTCGCGACGACCGAGCAGTCACCCGGCGCCGCCGCCGAGCCCGCGAATGCGCGTCCGAGACCTTCGGCGCTGTTCTCCTTGAGCTGGAACGACGAGGCATCTGCGTCGGAACCTGTCAGCGCGGCGGCAAGCGCCAGTGGCAGGACGGCCAGCAAGGGCGCGGACGGACGGCGACGCAGGAAACGACTCATCGAAACACTCCCTCGGAAACCAGCTCTCACGGCTTCATTATTACTTGACGCAACGATCTTAGCTGCTTCGACGCTCCGTCATCCATCCTGCGGCGCCGCAATTGCTGCGGCGCGGTATGGCGGCATCCCTGCCGCGAATGCGCCTCACGAACGGCTCACCCCGGCCGCGCAAAACTACCGCGATGCGCCGCGTGAAGGCCTAGGCCGCCTTCTGCCTCTGCGCAAGCTCCCGCACGCCTTCGCGCCCGAGCTCGCTGAGCCCGTGCCCGCCGGCATCGAGGTGGGCGATGATCTGACTTCGCATGCGCGGTTCCCAGTACTTGCGCAGGTGCGTCGCGACGCCCGCGACCGCGGCCGCGTGGTCCGGCTCGGAGTGGAAGAAGTTCGCGATGTCGTTGACCATGTCGACGAGCCGCTCGATGTTCATGCCGAAGCTCCTTCGCCGCCGCGCAGGATGCGCTCGGGATTCGCGTAGATGACGTGGCCTTCGGCGCGCGCGAAGCCGATCAGGGTCATGCCGGTTTCCTCGGCGAGATGGATCGCGAGCGCGGTCGGCGCCGAGATCGCGGCGAGGAGCGCGATGCCGACCGTTGCCGACTTCTGCACCATCTCGTAGCTCGCGCGGCTCGTGACGACGGCGAAACCGTCGCCGGCTTGCGTTCCCGCCTTCGCCATCGCGCCGATCAGCTTGTCGAGCGCATTGTGCCGGCCGACGTCCTCGCGCAAGAGCGCGACCTCGCCATCGACGCGCGCCCAAGCCGCCGCGTGCGTCGCTCCGGTCGCGACGTTGAGCGGCTGGAGATCGTGCAGCTGCGCGAGCGCGCGCTCGAGGATCGCCGCATCGATGCGCGCTCCCGCACCGACCGGCGGCGGCTCGCGCACGGCATCTTCGAGCGCTTGCGCGCCGCAGAGCCCGCAGCTCGTGCGACCGGTGAGATTGCGATGCCGCGCTTCAAGCGCTTCGGCGCGCGCTTCGGGAATGCGCAGGCGCACTTCGATGCCTTCGAGCAGCGTCTGCGTGCCGAGCACTTCGAGCTCTTCGGGCGAGCCGACAATCGCCTCGCTCAGCGAGAAGCCGAGCGCGAAATCGTCGAGGTCGCGCGGCGTCGCCATCATGACGACGTGCGGACGATCGTTGTAGACGAGCGCGATCGGCACTTCCTCGGCGATCGCATCGACGAGCTGCGCGACCTTGCCGGAGCGAAAGCGCCGGATCGGCCTCCGCACGAATCCCGCATGCGGTTCCGGCGCGGCGTCCGCCGCGTCAGGCGGATGGCGTTGCGACCTTGTCATGGATGCTGCCCAGCAATTCCTGCTGCCGCTCGCTGAACGCGCGATAGCGCTTCTGCCAGTCCGAAGGCTGCGAGACGCGCGTGACCTGCACGGCCGTCACCTTGTATTCGGGACAGTTCGTCGCCCAGTCCGAGTTTTCGGTCGTGATGACGTTCGCTCCGGAGAACGGGAAATGGAACGTCGTGTAGACGACGCCGGGCTGCATGCGATCGCTGATCAGCGCGCGGAGCACGGTTTCGCCGGCGCGGCTCTCGATGCCGACCCAGTCGCCGTCGCCGATGCCGCGATCCTCGGCGTCCTGCGGATGGATCTCGAGACGATCTTCCGAATGCCAGCGCACGTTCTCGGTGCGCCGCGTCTGCGCGCCGACGTTGTACTGCGAGAGTATGCGCCCGGTCGTCAGGATCAACGGATACTTCGCCGTGACCTTCTCGGTCGAAGGCACGTATTCGGTCAGGAGAAAGCGGCCCTTGCCGCGCACGAATTCGCCGACGTGCATCGTCGGCGTGCCTTCGGGCGCCTCGGGATTGCACGGCCACTGCACGCTGCCGAGCTCGTCGAGCTTATTGAAGCTGATGTTCGTGAACGTCGGCGTCAGGCGCGCGATCTCGTCGAGGATTTCCGATGCATCGCCGTAATGCATCGGATAGCCCATCGCGTTCGAGAGGAGCTGCGTGATTTCCCAGTCGGCGTAGCCGTTGCGCGGCTTCATGATCGTGCGCACGCGCGAGACGCGGCGCTCGGCGTTCGTGAACGTGCCGTCCTTCTCGAGGAAGGTCGATCCCGGCAGGAACACGTGCGCGAACTTCGCGGTCTCGTTGAGGAAGAGATCCTGCACGATGATGCAT
>DASZYR010000175.1:0-3928 GCA_035545255.1 Rhodanobacteraceae bacterium | reverse complement strand
CGCGATGAAAAGGTTCATGCCGACCGGCGGCAGAAAGATCCCGAGCTGGAGATTCGCGAGGAACACGATCCCGAGATGCACGGGATCGACCTCGTAGTGCAGCGCGACCGGCAGCACGAGCGGCACGAGGATGATGATCGCCGGGAATCCTTCGAGCAGCATGCCGAACACGAGCAGGAAGAGATTCAGCACGAGCAGGAACATGCCCTTGCTCGTGATGCTGCCCTGGATCGCGCCGAAGAGCTTCTCGGGCACGTCGGCGTCGATGAGCCAGTTCGTCAGCGCCAGCGAGAAGCCCAGGATCACGAGGATCGCTCCGACCAGCAGCATCGCCTCGCGCGCGATGCGCGGCAGTTTCGGCAAGGGAATCTCGTGGCGGATCAGCACGGTCACGATCAGCACGTAGAGCGCCGTCGCGGCCGCGGCTTCCGAAGCCGCGAGCTTGCCGGAATAGATGCCGCCGAGGATCACGAACGGCAGCGGGATTTCCCAGGCGGCATCGACGAGCGCCGCGCCGAGCTCTCGCCCGCTCGTCTTCTCGCGCACGACGCCGACCCGCCGCGCGTGCCAGATGCTGTAGATCGCGAGCAGCGCGACCATCAGCGCGCACGGCAGCACGCCGGCCTTGAACAGCGCATCGATGCTGACCGGCGGTGTCGTGTGGAACTGCTGCGCGACGACTCCGTAGAGGATCAGCGGCATCGACGGCACGAGGATCAAGCCCAGGCTTCCTGACGCGGTCAAGAGACCGAGCGAGAACCGCTCGCCGTATTTCGCTTCGAGCAGCGCGGGATACAGCACCGCGCCGAGCGCGACGATCGTGACGCCGGTCGCGCCGGTGAACGCGGTGAACATCGCGCACGCGATCACCGCGACGATCGCGAGCCCACCCGGCAGCCAGCCGATCAGCGCGTTGCTGACGCGCACGAGCCGCTGGGGCGCCTTGCTTTCCGCGAGGAGATAGCCTGCCAGCGTGAACAGCGGAATCGCGATCAGCGCCGGCATGTCGGCGAGCCGGTAGAACTCGACCGCGACGGCGACACCGTCCTGCCCTGCGGCATGGAATCCGATCAGCGCGACCGCCGCGATCAGCGCGAACAGCGGCGCGCCGAGCACGGCGAGCACGACCAGTGCGAGACCGAGCAGCAGGATCACGAGAGCTCCGGCGCGAGCGCGGGCGCGTCGCTTCGCGGCGGCTGGAACGCGCGCCAGGCGAGCCTCAGCGCGAGCAGTCCGAAGCCGACCGGCAGGATCAGCTCCACGACCCAGCCCGGAATCGCGCCGACCGGCTGGCCGCCGTCGAAATCGAGCGCGACGAGCCGGCCGCCGTACCACGCCATCGCGGCCGAGAGGAGCGCTGCGAAGAGCAGCGCGATCGTGCGCGCGATGCGGCGCGCGCGCCCGCGCAGGAAGTGGGTCAGGAGGTCGAGTCCGATGTGCTTGTCGTCGCGCGCGGCGGCGAGCGCGCCGAGCATCGCGGCCCAGAGCACCATTGCGCGGAGCAGCGGATCGGCCCACGCGAAGCCGGTCTCGAAGAGATTGCGCAGGAGGATCTGCGCTCCCGCGAGCACGACCATCGCCAGCACGAGCACCGCGATGATCGCGGTCTCGATCCGCTCGATCGCGCGCTCGACGCGCGACGATGCTTCGCTCACTTCGATCCGCCGCGGGCTTCGGCGAGCGCCGCATCGAGCGCCTTCTGGAGATCCGGGCTGAACGCATGCTCGGCGGTCAGCTGCTTGTACGTCTCCGCGCCGATGCCTTCCCATCTCGCGCGCTCGGCGGCGTCGGGGGTGAAGAACGTAATGCCCTGCTTCCGGAGCGCCTCGCGAGCCGACGTGTTGTCCGCGCGGTTGATCGCCTCGAGCCGGCCGAAGCCTGATGCGAATTCGTCGGAAACGGCTTTCCGATCAGCCGGGCTCAGCGCATCGAAAGTCTTCTTGTCGATGAGCACTTCGCCGACGACGTAGATCAGCGGCATGTCGACGACGTGCTTGATCTTCGTGTGCCACTGGAACGCGATCGCGCCCGAATCGGTGTTCGCGGCCGTGTCGATGAGGCCGGTCTGAAGGCTCGTGTAGACGTCCGCGAGCGGCAGGGGTATCGGCGTGACGCCCGCGGTCTTGAACGTCAGCGCGGCGATGTCGTCGCCCTGCGGCACCCAGACCTTGGCGTTCTTGAGGTCGTCGCGCGTGCGGATGTCCTTCGTCGACATGAGATACGCGAAGCCGCCGCCCGACATGCCGAGCAGCTCGAAACCGGTCTTTCGCACCGCTTCCTTGACGAGCGGATCGACTTTCGCGCGCACCTTGTCGACTTCGTCCTGGCTCTTGAACAGAAACGGCACCGTGTAGATCTCGGCGTCCTTCGTGATGAGGCTCGCCTCGCCGCCGGTGAAGGCGCTGCCCTGCAGCTGGCCGATCTTGATCTTGCGCAACACCGTCGCCGCGTCGCCCATGACGCCGCCCGGGTAGAACTTGAGCTCGACGCGATCTTCGGTCGCCTTCTTGATCGCATCGCCGGTCGCGCGCATTTCCTTCATCCACGCGGTGCCGTCGGGCGCGATCGTCGCGATCTTGATCTGCGTGGCGGCGAACGTCGGAGCAATTCCGCCGAGCGCGAGCACGACAGCGGCGATGATCTGGTTCATGCGAAACATCTGGCCTCTCTCCATGACTTCGTTTTCGTCATTCCGGCGAAAGCCGAATCCATTTTTCCTTGAACGCCGAAGGTCGAAATGGATTGCTCGCTTCGCTCGCCCTTCGGGCCGTCCTTCGGACGTTCTGCGCGCTTCGCGCTTGTCCGGCTTTCGCCGCGATGACGGTGCCTCGAGCTTGTCACTTGTCCCGAATCCCTAACCCCGGCTCTCTCAAAAGAAATCCTTCCCGGATTCGAGCAGCGCCCGCGCCTGCTGCTGCGCGATCACGTTGATGAGCGTCAGCCCCGGCGCGTGCGGGTCGGCCGCGATCGCCTCGTTCAGCAGCTTGTCGTGCAGGTCCTTGTCGAAGACGAGCCGCGCGTACTGCTTCGCGTAGAGCACCCGCACCATCTGGTTCCTGCCACCCGACAACGCAAGTGCCTTCTCGAAATCGGCCTTGCCCTCCTCCGGCTTGCCGCCGAGCGAGGCGGGACGCAGCGTCGCCATGACGCCGAGATACATGTACGGCTCGCCGTCGCGATAGTTCGCATCGAGCGCGACGACGCGGTCGAGCAGCGCCTGCACGCGCGGGATGTCGGCGATCGCGTTCCAGTCGCCGGAACGGCTCTGGATGCGGCCGGCCCATGCCGTCGCGAGGATGTAGATCGTGCCGATGTCCTTCGCGCCGGCTTTCGCGACTTCCGCCTGGAACGGCTCGAATGGCTGATCGAGCGTCGTGCACAGTGCCGCCAGCGAAAGGCACGTTGCGCGCTTCGCGTAGTCGAAGCCGTGTTGCGAGAGGCGTTGCGCGCGTTCCGGATCCTGGACGAAGCCGCCGGCATACGCTCCGTAGAGCCGCGCGCCCGCGAGCAGCAGGCCGGGATTGCGCGGATCGCCGTCGATGAGCCCGTCGACGAAGAGCAGCCACGATGGAATGCCCGCGCGTGCAAGCTCGATGTCGTCCTGGCCGAGAATGCCCGCCGTGAGATCGTCCGAAAGCTTCTGGCTGGCCTTGTTGACGACCGTCGAGCAGCCCGCGAGCGCCGAGAATGCGAGTGCAGCAGCCAGCGGAAAAAAATGGCGTTTGAGCATGGTGCGAATGGTAATCGATGGCCGGTGACGGACGCGCGCTCAGTCGAAGAACGTCTCGGCGGCCTCGAGCGTGTTCTCCATCAGCGTCGCGACCGTCATCGGGCCGACGCCGCCCGGAACCGGAGTGATCCATGCGGCGCGCCCCGCCGCAGGCGCGAATTCGACGTCGCCGACGAGGCGTCCATCGTCGAGACGGTT
>DASZYR010000174.1:0-4140 GCA_035545255.1 Rhodanobacteraceae bacterium | reverse complement strand
TTTTTTAAGCGCTGACGCGACGACCGACTCACGTCCTGTGTTTTTTCGCTCTCCATCCCTGGCGAGCGAGTCACTTCTCTGCTTGCCCAGAGAAAGTGACCAAAGAGAGGGCACCCTCGGTGACGCGCCCTTCGCTGCGCGAAGGGTGCGCTCTGGGCGGCCGGGGTTTTGCCGACAGGCCCTCCCTGGCCTGCGGCAACCGCGGCGCGATCCCTCGCGCCGCCCGCGCGCGGGGCACGCGGCTTTTCCGTCCGCCCTTCGCCGCGGCACAGAGGGGTTTGCGAGCGAAGAGCAGAGCAAGAGCAAAGGCGCTGGGTCCCCGCTTGCGCGGGGACGACGAGGTCTTGTTGCGCTTCTCTCTTGGCTTTCCGCCCTGCTCTGCCTTGCTCTGGCTTCCCGGGTCCCTCTCGGCCGCGGCGAGGGCGCGCAGGACAAAGCCCGCAGGTGCGCGCGCACGAGGCGCGCGCGTTCGCTGTCAGGCCGCGGCTGGCCTGTCAGCGAACCTCCATGGAAGGCGGACGAAACCACACACGGACGCGAGTCGGTTTTCGTACCAATGTCTCAAAGCAAAAAAGATCAAGAACGAAACGGAGAAACCAAGACTGCCCTCACCCTGCCCTCTCCCGCAAAGCGGGAGAGGGGAAAAGCGAAACCTGCCTATTCCGCGCAAGCGAAAGAAAAACTCCCAAACCCGTCAAAGCTTCCGCCGCGGCGGCACCAGCAAATCCCCGAACAGCAATCCCGCCACGATCGAAACCAGCAGCGTCACGAGCGTGATCGCCGTATCGAGCCCGAGCAGCACGTCCCGCTCGAACACGAAACTCAGCGTCCGGAATCCGACGCTGCCGGGCACCAGCAGGATGATGCCGGGCTCGCGCACGAGCGCTCCCGGCCGCTGCGCGAAGCGCGCGAAGACGTTGCTCGCGGCGCCGACGACGAGACTGCCGAGGAAGACTCCGAATGCCGGCGCGACTTTCGCCGTGCCGAGCTGCGCGCAGACATAGCCGAGCACGACCGACGCGACGACGACCGGGATGTAGCGCCGCGGCGCGCGGAACAGCGCCGAGAACGCGAGCGCCGCCGCGAACACCGCGACCCATTCGGTCCATGCCGGCACGGCCGGCTCGGCTTCCGACGACGGCACGATGCCGACCAGCGCAGAGAGCTGCGATGCGGCGAGCGCGCCGAACGCGAGCTTGAGCAGCGTCGCGATGGCGCCCATCGTGCGCGCGGTCCCGGAAATGAGATGCTGGCTCGACAGCTCGCGCACGGCCGTCGTCAGCGTCAGGCCCGGCATCAGCACGATGAGGCTCGAGATGATCACCGAGCGCACGGCGATCGGCGCGACGTACGCGGCGACGAGCGTCGCGATGAACGTCCCGATCAGCGCCGAGATCGCGTCCGACGCGTTCGCGACGTTCGGCCGGTGCAGCGAAACGATGTAGACGACGCCGATCAGCGCGCCGATGACGCCCGCGGTCGCGACGCCGATCCAGCCCGCGTGCAGCACTGCCGCGATCGCCGCCGCCGAGATCGCATGGGCCGTGACGGCGACGGCGCCGTTCGCCGAGCGCTCCGACAGGCGGAACTCGTGCAGCTTGCGCCGGCCGGCTGCGAGATCGAGCCGTCCGTCGATGACCTGGTCCGCGATCTCGTCGACCTGGCAAAGGCGCTTCAGGTCGACCGAGCCGGGATCGAGCCGCACGACCTGCGTGATCTCGGCGAGATCCTCGTCCGAGGTCAGGTCCGAGAACGACATGACGATCGACGTCGGCGTCGACAGCACGTTGCACGAAAGACCGAGCCGTGCGCTGACGAGATTGATGACGTCCTCGAGCCGCGGCGCGGCGGTTCCGTATTCATGCAGGCGCCGCGCGAGCTCGACGACGAAGCCCATGCGGATCCTGAGCGGTGCCTGGCGTCCCGTGTCCGGATTCATGTCCGGCATAATGCCGCGCTTTGGCGCTGCCGTGGAGCGGCGCCGCGGCAAGCGCGCCGCGTGGAGCGACGGGATGGGGATCGGCGAAGCCTGCTCGATCGGAGCGGCGCTGTCATGGGCGGCGGGCGTCATCGTCTACAAGCGGCTCGGCGAGTCGCTGGCGCCGGGCACGCTGAACCTCGTCAAGAACGTGCTCGTGCTCGCGATGATCGTGCCGAGCGTGCCGCTCGTGCACGGCTTCGCGATGCCGGCGCTCTCCGCGAACGCGGTCGTGCTCGCGCTGCTCTCGGGCGTGCTCGGCATCGCCGTCGCCGATACGCTTTATTTCAAGGCGCTCAATACGCTCGGCGCCGGGCGCATGGGTGTCGTCGGCAATTTCTACAGCCCGTTCGTGATCGTGCTGTCGTTCGCGTTCCTCGGCGAACGGTTGAGCGCATTGCAGCTCGCCGGTTTCGCGCTCGTCAGCGGCGGCGTTGTGATCGTTTCCGGCCACGATCCGAGCCGGCGGCTCGCGAAGGCCGAGCTCCGGCGGGGTGCGCTGCTCGGAGTCGCCGCCGTGCTGCTGATGGCTGCCGCGATCGTCATGATCAAGCGCGTGCTCGAAAGCGCACCGCTCTTCTGGATCGTGCTGCTCCGGCTCGTCGGTGGCGTCGCGGGCATGCTGGCCGTCTTCGCATGGCGGCGCGAGCCGCTGCCGTTTCTCGGAAGGCAAACGCCGGGCCGCTCGGCCGCGAAGCTCCGCTGGCCGCTGCTGCTGCTCGCGGCATTCCTCGGACAGTATGTTTCGATGGCGCTCTGGATGGCCGGCTACAAATACACCGAAGCCTCGGTCGCGGCCGTGCTCAACGAAACCGCATCGGTGTTCATCGTGCTGCTCGCCGCGCTCTTCCTGCGCGAAGGGCTCGACGCGCGCCGTCTCGTCGGCGTGACCTGCACGCTTTCCGGCGTCGCCTGCATGCTTGCTGCATGAACGGCCGGCCGGCCGTTCCTTGCGGGACGCGCAACCTGTAGCCTTGCGCGATGGCCAATCCGGGCACGCTGACTCTCGAAGCGGACGGCCGCATCGTCGCCGCCGGCGACTGGACGCTCGCCTCGGCCGCGGCGCTCGAGCGGCGCGTGAAAGACGTCCGGCGCCGCGCTGCAGGCGCTCGCGTGGACGCGAGCAGCGTCAGCCGCCTCGATACCGCGGGAGCCGAGCTTCTGCTCGCGCTCGCGGGCGACGCGGCGGACGGCGTCGCCGGCCTCGACGCGAGCCGCCGCGCGCTCCTCGATACGGTCGCGAAGGCGCAGGCGAGCACGGTGGCGAAGCGATCGCCGCGTCCGCCGGGCGTGGTCGCCCTGCTCGCGCGCGCCGGACGCGCGGTAGAGACGATCTGGAACAACGCGATCGCGCTGGTCGGTTTCATCGGCCTCGTGCTCGAGACGCTCGCGCGCGCGCTGCCGAATCCGCGGCGCTGGCGCGTCACCTCGCTGTTCTTCCACATCGAGCAGACGGGGCTCGACGCGGTGCCGATCGTCGCGCTCCTCTCCTTCCTCGTCGGCGCGGTCGTCGCGTTCCTCGGCGCGACCGTGCTGCGGGATTTCGGCGCGAGCGTGTTCACGGTCGAGCTCGTGGGCTACTCGTTCCTGCGCGAGTTCGGCGTGCTCCTGACCGCGATCCTGATCGCCGGACGCTCGGGCAGCGCGTTCACGGCGCAGATCGGTTCGATGAAGGCGCGCGAGGAGATCGACGCGATCCGCACGCTCGGGCTCGATCCGGTCGAGGTGCTCGTGCTGCCGCGCGCGCTGGCGCTCCTGATCTCGATGCCGCTCCTGACGTTCATCGCGATGATCGCCGGCATCGTCGGCGGCGCAATCGTGTGCACGACCGCGCTCGACATCTCTCCGGGCATGTTCCTGCAGCGCCTGCACGACACGACGCAGGTGCGGCATTTCTGGGTCGGCATGTCCAAGGCGCCGATATTCGCGTTCCTGATCGCCGCGATCGGCTGCCTCGAAGGCTTCAAGGTCTCGGGCAGCGCGGAATCCGTCGGCGAGCACACGACATCGAGCGTCGTGCAGTCGATCTTCGTCGTCATCGTCATCGATGCGCTCGCGGCGATCTTCTTCATGAAGCTCGACGTATGAGCGCATCCGCCGCGCCTCTTCAGCCGTCATGCCCCCGAAAGCGGGCATCCCTTTTCGCTGCGTGCAAAGCGGTA
>DASZYR010000173.1:0-2205 GCA_035545255.1 Rhodanobacteraceae bacterium | reverse complement strand
GTTCAACCGCCCCTACATGACCGGCCGCGAGCTCGAATTCATCGCCGAGGCCCATGCGAACGGGCACCTTTCCGGCGATGGGCCGTTCACGCGACGCTGCCATGCGTGGCTCGAGCGAACGACCGGCGCGCGGAAGGCGCTGCTCACGCATTCGTGCACGGCCGCGCTCGAAATGGCTGCTTTGCTGCTCGATCTTGAACCCGGCGACGAAGTCGTCATGCCGTCGTTCACGTTCGTGTCGACCGCGAACGCGTTCGTGCTGCGCGGCGCGGTGCCGGTCTTCGTCGACATCCGCGAGGACACGCTCAACATCGACGAGAACCTGATCGAAGCCGCGATGACGCCGCGCACGCGCGCGATCTGCGTCGTGCATTACGCCGGCGTCGCCTGCGAGATGGATGCGATCAATGCGATCGCGGCGAAGCACGGCGTCGCCGTGATCGAAGACGCCGCGCAAGGCATCCTCTCGACCTACAAGGGCCGGCCGCTCGGCACGCTCGGCGCACTCGGCGCGCTGAGCTTCCACGAAACCAAGAATCTCATCGCCGGCGAAGGCGGCGCATTGCTCGTCGCCGATCCGCGCTTCGTCGAGCGCGCCGAGATCATCCGCGAGAAGGGCACGAACCGCTCGCAGTTCTTCCGAGGCCAGGTCGACAAGTACACGTGGGTCGACGTCGGATCGTCGTACCTGCCGAGCGAGATCCTCGCGGCGTTCCTCGCCGCGCAGATCGAGGAAGCCGAGTCGATCACCAAGCGCCGGCTCGCGATCTGGCAACGCTATCACGACGCGTTCGCCGATCTCGAAGCCGCGGGCCGTCTGCGCCGTCCGATCGTGCCGGCTCATTGCCGGCACAACGCGCACATGTATTACTTGCTGCTGCGCGACCTCGATGAGCGCACGCGCTTCATCCACGTGCTCAAGGAAGCCGGCATCCATCCCGTATTCCATTACGTGCCACTGCACAGCGCGCCAGCGGGACGGCGGTTCGGACGCGCCATCGGCGAGCTACCGGTGACGACGCGTACGAGCGAGTGTCTCGTGCGCCTGCCGTTATGGCTGCCGGACATGGATCAGGCCCGCGTCATCGAAGCGGTTCTGGGGTTCTTCCGGTGAGCGCGCCGAGCGTGCCGGCGATCTCGGTGGTGACGCCGGTGTATTGCTGCGCGAGTTGCCTGCGCGAGTTGTGCCGGCGCCTCGGTGAAACGCTGTCGAAGATCGCCGACGACTACGAGATCGTCCTCGTCGACGACGCCAGTCCGGACGACGCGTGGACCGTGTTGCGCGAACTTTGCGCACGCGACGCGCGCATCAAGGCGATCTCGCTCTCTCGCAACTTCGGCCAGCATTACGCGATCGCGGCCGGGCTCGAGCACGCGACCGGCGAGTGGATCGTCGTCATGGACTGCGATCTGCAGGATCGGCCCGAGGAAATCGCCGCGTTGCATGCGAAGGCGCGCGAAGGCCACGACATCGTGTTCGCGCGCCGCGAGGAACGTCAGGACGGCTGGCTGAAGCGCACGACGTCGCGCGCATTCATCGCGCTCCTGAATTGGCTCGCCGGCGCGGATTACGACTACCGCACGGCGAATTTCGGCATCTACCGGCGTCCGGTCATCGACGCCGTGCGCAGCATGGGCGATCGCTCGCGCTTCTTTCCGGTGATGGTGCGCTGGACCGGATTCCGCTCGACGTCGATCCCGGTGCAGCACGACGCGCGCGCCGAAGGTCGGAGCGCGTATTCACTGCGAAAGCTTCTGCGCCTTGCGCTCGACATCGTGCTTTCCTCGTCCGACAAGCCGCTGCGGCTCGTCGCGGCGCTCGGCATCATCGTCTCGCTCGGCGCCCTCGGCATGACCTTCTATAGCCTCGTTCGATATCTGCACGGCGACGTCACAGTCGCGGGCTACACAAGCCTCATCGCATCGATGTGGCTGATCGCCGGCGTGATGCTGTTCTGCATGGGCATCATCGGGCTCTACGTCGGGCGCGTGTTCGAGGGCGTGAAAGCAAGGCCGATCTTCATCGTGCGCGAACGGATCAACCTCGCGGACCGGACCTGATGGTTCTCGCCCCTGCCCCTGCGGAGACAGCGCGATTCGGATGCCGCGTATTTCGCGCATCGGTGAATCGGTTTGACGCGCGCGCCATCGCGAGCGAGATCGACCAGGCCGGCATCGAGATCGCGATCGTGCGTCTGCCCGCGC
>DASZYR010000172.1:0-2109 GCA_035545255.1 Rhodanobacteraceae bacterium | reverse complement strand
GGACGCATCGAGTCGCTCTTCGAGCTCGCCGAGCGCGTCGACCTGCGGCTCGTCAACAAGAAAGTCATCGAGTGCCTGCTGAAGGCGGGCGCGTTCGATGCGCTCGCGCCGGGCGGCCGAGAGAGCTATCTCGCGTGGCGGCCGCGCGTGCTCGCGTCGCTCGATCGAATCCTCGATCACGGCAGCCGGCATCAGCGCGATCAGGATCAAGGGCAGTCGCTCCTGTTCGGCGGCGATGAGGAAGCCGGGGCGCGCGCGAGCGACGAGAGCGCGCTGCCGCCGGTCGCGCCGTGGACGGAGTCGGAAGCGCTCGCGTGCGAGAAAGAAGCGCTCGGCCTGTACATGAGCGGGCATCCGCTGCAGCGCTACGCGGAAGCGCTGACGATCACGGGCACACGGCGCGTGCAGGATCTGACGCAGTCGGAGCCGGAGGTCGCCGTCGCCGGCGTCGTCACCGGCTTGCGGCCGCTGAAGACCAAGAAGGGCGACCGCATGGCGGTCTTCTCGCTCGAGGACGAAGCCGCGAAGGTCGAAGCGGTCGTCTTTCCGGAAGCGTTCAGCCGCTTCGGCAGCCTCGCGGTCAACGATGCGATGCTGCTCGTGCGCGGGAAGTACGAGCGCGACGAAGAGTCGAGCCGGATCGTCGTGTCGGAGATGACGCCGCTGGACGTCATTCGCGAGAAGGCCGTCAAAGCCGTCGAGATTCGTCTGGCCGGCAAAGTTCTGGTCAAGAATGCCCTGCGCGATCTGGCGGGCGTGCTCGAGCGGTATCCGGGCGATCGCCGCGTGTCCGTCGTCGTCGAAGTGCAGAACGGCGGCGCGCCGATGCGCGTGCGCGCGGCGACCGCGCGGCGGATCAAGCCGAGCGATCTGTTCGTTCGTGACGTCGAGGCCGTGTGTGGCGCCGGCTCGGTGATGTTGAAGTAGTGAGGACGCGCGACTCCCATGCCTGAGCTGCTGGACTTCGAAGAGCCGATTGCGGTGCTGCAGAAAGAGATCGAGGCGATGGGCCTCATGCCACGGACGCCCGAGCGTCTGGCCGCCATCGCACAGCTCGAAGCACGCGCCACCGAGCTGCGCGCCGAGATCTACAAAACGCTGCGGCCGTGGCAGCGCGTACAGGTCGCGCGGCATCCGAACCGGCCGTCGACGCTCGACTATGCGAACCTGATCTTCACCGGCTTCACCGAGCTCCATGGCGATCGCCGGTTCGCCGACGACAAGGCGATCGTCACCGGATTCGCGTTCTTCCATGGCGAGCCCGTCGCGATCGTCGGTCATCAGAAGGGCCGCGACACGAAGCAGAAGATCTTCCGGAACTTCGGCTATGCGAAGCCGGAGGGCTATCGCAAGGCGCTGCGCGTCATGGAGCTCGCCGAGAAGTTCGGCCGGCCGATCATCGTCTTCGTCGACACGCCCGCGGCGTATCCCGGCATCGAGTCGGAAGAGCGCGGCGTGGCCGAGGCGATCGCGCTGAACCTGCGCGAGATGGCGCTCCTGAACGTGCCGATCATCGTCGTGGTGGCGGGGGAAGGCGGCAGCGGCGGCGCGCTCGGCATCGCGGTGGGCGATCGCGTCCTGATGCAGGAGTTCGGCGTCTACAGCGTCATCCCGCCGGAAGGCTGCGCGGCGATCCTGTGGCGCGATGCCGCGCGCAAGGTCGACGCGGCGGAAGCGCTGAAGATCACCGCGCCGGATCTGCTGTCGCTCGGTCTGATCGATGAGATCGTCAAGGAGCCGATTGGCGGCGCGCACATGGACGTCGCGCAGGCAGCCGCGCTGCTCGACGAAGCGATCACGCGCCATCTTTCCGACGTCCAGCGGATGGATCCGGCGGCACGCCTCGACGCGCGCTATCAGAAGTTTCGCGCGATGGGCCGCCTCGGCCAGGCGTTCGTCGACGATGCGGCGCCGGCCACGCCGGGCTCCGGACAGGCCGGCTGATGCGGCGTCTCGTCTGGGAGGACGTTCCCGCCGACGGCGATCGCGTCCAGGCGATCGCGGCGTCCGTGGGCGTGCCGCCTGTCATCGCGCGCTTGCTCTGTCAGCGCGGGCTCGACACGCCTGACGCGGCGAGCCGTTTTCTCTCGCCCGCGCTGAGCCAGCTCC
>DASZYR010000171.1:0-8460 GCA_035545255.1 Rhodanobacteraceae bacterium | reverse complement strand
GAGCAAGGCGCGCGTCACGCACCCGCTCCGGAAGCGAGACGCGCCGTCAGCGCGGCGATCTCGTCCTTCAGCACCGCGACCTCGCGTTCGAGATGTTCGATGCGCTCCTCGAGCGCGCTCGCGCGCGGCGCCGGCGACCGCATGGACGCTGCGGCTTCGTGCGCGCCGACGTCCACCGCCCCGCCGAGCAGATGCATGTAGCGGTCTTCGCGCTGGCCCGCCGCATGCGGGATGCGCACGGCGAGCGCAGGCTCGCGCTGGATCAGGCGTTCGATCGTGTCGCGGACGTCGTCGGCGGCCGGGAAATCGGCCAGCCGTTCCGTGCGCGCGTGAAGCTCGGCGAGCGTCTGCGGACCGCGCAGCAGCAGCGCGCAGAGCATCGCGCGTTGACGTGCCGTGACGCCGTAGGCCGCGTCGAAACGATGCTCGTAACGCAACGCGCGCTGCGAGGACGGCGCAACGCGCACCAGCGCGCGCTCCTCGAGCTGCCGCAGCGCATGCGCGACGGTTCCCGTTTCGAGCTGCATGATCGGATCGCGGCTCGTCTTCTGGTTGCAGGCGACGACGATCGCATTGATGGTGAGCGGATAGACCTCGGGCGTGATCGCGGCCTTTTCGATCAGGCAGCCGAGGATGCGCGCTTCGGTCGCGTCGAGCAGCGGAAACGTACCGCTGGACACTGCGGATTCGGTATCGGGGTTCACGCCAGGGACGTCAGTCGGGTTGGCGCGAGTGTATCGCCAGGATGGCGTGACGGCGAACCGAGCTGCCCTCATCCGCCTGCCGGCACCTTCCCCCGCAAGCGGGGGAAGGGCTTCTTCGGTTGGCGTCGAAACGAAATGGCAGGTCGACGCGGTAGGCCGTCGGATCAGAACTCGTAAGCCGCGCCGACGTAGAACGTGCGGCCAGCCGCGGGATCGATGCCGTTCGAGAACACGCGGTTGTAATACTTGCGGTCGAACAGGTTCTGCACGCCGCCGAGCAGGCGCAACTGCGGCAGCACGTACCAGTCGCCCGAGAAATCGGCGACCGTGTACGAAGGCACCTTGGCCGGAATGTAGCCCGGCGTCGTCGGTGTCGCTGAAGGCTTGTTCGAGTCCTGGAAGTACTGGTCGGCAACCGAGACGACCGAGAGCGCGAGCTTCATCTTCTTGTCCTCGCGGTAGGCGACGCCGACGCGCACGAGGTAGTCCGGCGAGAACGCCGGCTTGTTGCCGACGCTGACCGAGGGATTGTGCGTCGAAGTGAACTCCGCATTGAGGAGCTGCAGGTTGCCGAACAGCGAAAGATGGCGCGTCGTGTGCGGATCCTGCGCGGCGAGGATGTCGTAGTCGAACTGGCCCTCGAAGCCGCGATGGCGCGTGTTGCCGGTATTGACATTGATCGTGTTCCCCGGCGGCGCGTTCTCGCCGGCCGGCTGGCTCTCGATGCGATCCTTCACGTCGACCCAGAACACGCTCGCGTCGTAGAAGAGGCCGGGCAGCGGCGTTCCGTGCACGCCGGCTTCCCACGAAACCACGTGCGTCGGATCGGGATTGTTGAGCGTCGGATCGAGCGCGCCGAACGGCGAGCCGATGTCGAAGTAGCGCACAGGGCGCCAGCCCTGCGAGACGTTGAAATAGCTCTCGTTGGCGTGGCCGAAGTCGTTGCCGAAGCCGAGGCCGAACAGCGGCACCGTGTGATCGACGGAGCGATCGATCAGCGCTTCCGGAGGCCGCGGCGTGTGGATCGTCTCGTCGATGTCGACGCGCTCGCGCTCGAGGCGCACCGACGGCACGAAATGCCAGCCGCCCTCGAAGCGGAACACGTTCTCGGCGAACACGGCCGCGTAGTCGGTCGAGCGCGCCTGGCGGAACTTCTCGCACGAGGTCTGGCTCGACGCGAGGCACGGATCGCCGGAGCGGTCGTACTGTCCCGGCGTCAGCGTGTCCTCGGCCCACTGACGGAACGGTGCGTCGGAGTGATACAGCGTCGTGCCGATCGTGAACGCATTGCCGCGTCCCCAGTGGTTCACGTAGCGTGCGTCGAGACCGGAGAACCGGAACTGCTCGTCCTGGAGCGTCGACGTCGTCGGCGCAGGACCGCGATCCTGCGAGCGCGAAGCCTGATCCTGGTAGCCCGACCAGAGCTTGGCGACGACTTCGCCGTCCTCGCCGACTTTCTGCGTGTGCGTGATGCTCGCGACGTAACGGTCGGTCCAGAGTTTGTTGAACGGCGTCGTGACGGTATCTTCGTCCTGCTTCCACTGCGCGTAGTTGAGCTTGCCGGGATCGCCGGTTTCGAGAAGATACGCGTGGAAATCGAGCGCGGTGTACGCGTCCTCGTTCCAGTGATAGCCGATGTGCGCGTCGGCGCCCTTCAGCGTCGAATCGCCGTTGTCGCGCTCGCCGTCGCTTTCGCGGTAATGCGCATCGACGAGGTAATCCCAGCTGCCCGACGTGCCCGAGAGCTGGTTGAACGTGCCGAAGAGGCCGTTGCTGCCGACGACCTCCTCGGTGTAGCCCGCGAGCGCGCGATCGGCGACCGGCTTCCTGCTGACGAGATTCACGACCGGCGGCGGCTCGGGACCGTAGAGCAGCGAGCTGCCGCCGCGGATCAGCTGGATCTCGCTCAACGTCTGCGGCAGCGGGAACGTGTAGATCGTCGGAAACCCGATCCAGTCGCCCTCGAGCGGAATGCCGTCGAGCAGCACCGTCACGAACTCCGACTCCTGCGGGTTGCCGATGCCGCGGTAGGAAAGATTGAGCTGGCCGGGCGACTGCTGCTCGGAGTAATAGATGCCGGGCGTCTGCGCGAAGATGTCGCGCAGGTTGTTGTCGACGATCGTCGGGATGTTGTCGAGCTTCGTGATCGAGGTCTTCTTCGTGACCGTGATCAGCGGCCCGTCGACCTCGCGCATGATGTGCTGCAACTTCGGTCGCGTATCGTCCTGCGAGCGCTCGCGGACCTCGACCTTCGGCAACTCGGTCGTGTCCTTCGAATCGGATTGCGGAGCATCCGCCGCGCGCGCGGGAATGCACAAGGCACTGGCAATGGCGAGCGCAAGCGCGCCCGGCACGATGGCTGTTGTTTTCATGGAATCCTCGGGGCCGGCGCCGCTCCCCCCTTGGGCTCAGCGCATCCCGGCGTTTTGCCAGCCGCGCCGGCAATCGACTAGGCACTGGAGGCTTAGGTCTCAAGGCTTAGCCGCATACGACTTGAGACACGGGTGGGCGCCCGATACCGGCATTCCCGCCTTCGCGCGCGAAGAACCGGCAACGCCGGCGCATGCGAAGCACGCAATCTTTACGACATTTTACGTCGGAGGCGGCTGAGCACGCCTCCGGCGCGCGCCGGACGAAACCGCCCGGCGCGCCGCGAAGCGACGCCAGAAACCGCGGGAGGCGTGCCGACCGGCTTCGCATCCGATCGGACCGCCGCGTTTCTTCAATCGAATCCGTCGGCGAAGATGCTGTCGCGCGCGAACACGAACGTTCCGGCTTCGCCGGCGAACGCGAGCACGCGTCCATCCGGCAGGCGGGCCAGCGAGCGCACGGAATAGCCGATCTCGTGACGCGCGGCCTCGACCGGCTGCGACGGATCGCGGATGTCGACTTCGTCGACGCCGTAATCGTTGGCGACGTACGCGACGTCGCCGTCGACGATGACCGCGTATGCGGTGTTGTAGTCCGGCAGCTGGGCGCTGCCGGGCAGCGCGATGCTTCCGATCAGCACCGGATTCGCCTTGTCGCTCGTGTCGACGATGCGCAACGCGTTCTGGAAATTCTCGTCGGAAGCGCAGGCGATGTAAGCCGTATTGCCGTCTGCCGAGACGTCGATGCCTTGCGCGTACGGGCAGCCCGTATCCTGACCCACGACGACCGGCGACGCCGGCGCCGAGACGTCGACGACGCGAAGGCCGCCGTCGCCGAAATCGGCGCCGTCGACGAGGAACGCGTAGTCGCCGCGTACCGTGAGGCCATACGTCTGGCTCGTCGCGAGCGAGCCGAGCTCGACCGGCGCGGTGGGATCGGAGACGTCGAGGATCTTGAAGATGCCGCCGTTCGTCGTGCTCGCGACGTAGACGCGATCGCCGTGCGCCTCGATCGTGCTCGCGAACGGGAACGCGAAGCGGCCGAGCTCGGTCGGCTCGGACGGATTCGAAAGATCGGCGATCAGCACGCCGTAACCCCATGCGGCGAGGTACGCGCGCGTGCCATCGACCGAGATATCTTCCATGTCGCGCGCGGCGGGATCGAACGGAAGATCGGCGTCGTAGCGTCCGACGGCCGCGAAATCCGCCTGCGTCGCGGCCGCGAGTCCGTAGGCTTCCTCGGCGAAGTAGACGTTCGTCGCATCCGAATCGGCCGCGTGCACGGAGACGCCGAACGGCAGCGCGAATTCGCTCGCGAGCGTCGGATTCGCCGGGTCGGCGACGTCGAGCACGAGCCCGCGATCGGTGTGCGTCAGCACGATCGGACCGAACGGCGCATCGGCGACCTGATCCGGCAGGAACGCATCCATCGGCACGGTGCGGAGCAGCGAAGGCGAAGCGGGCGTCGAGAAATCCCAGACCTGGATGCCGCTGGCGCCGACGAGATAGAGCGTGTCGCCGGAGCGGATCGCCTGCGTCGCCTCGTCGATCGAGGTCGAGAAGATCTCCTGGATGTTCGAAGGATCGTGCAGGTCGTACACCTGCAATTCGAGACCGACGCCGAGCGCGTAACCATCGGTCAGCACGGCGCGTAGAACCGTGTCGCCGTCGAGCGAGGCCTGCCCGGCGAGGACCGGAGCGCCGGGATCGGAGATGTCGATGACGTCGACGTTGCGCCCGCCGATGAAGCTCGTTCCGGTGCACAGGAGCTGATCGCCGAACGCCGCCATCGCGTCGAACTCGAAGACGCCATCGACGGTGCCGACGAAGGACGGATTCAGGGCATCGCTCGCGTCGAGCACGACCAGGCCGTTGTCGGCGTCGCCGACATAGACGTATTGACCGCTCGCGGCGAGACCGGACGGACGCTTGAAATCGGAGTCGATGTAGTCGTCGATCGTCGCGACGACGGCCGGATGCGCCGGATCGTTCAGCGCATAGACGATGAGCCCGCCCGTGTCCGAAGGCGTGTTCCACGCCGCATAAAGATAGTCGCCGACCATCGTCAGGGCGCGAATCGGTCCGGGCGCGGGCGTCGCGCCGCTACGGCCGACGTAGACCGGGTGCGCCGGGTCGGCCATGTTCCAGACCGACAACGTCGCGCCGGTGCCGACGTAGAGATAGCCGTCGCGCGCGACCGGCGCCGACAGCGCGCCGCCGCCGGCATCGGCCGGCGCGAGCGTCGCGGCGTCGATGGCGGCGGAAGCGAAGAGACCGAAAAGAAGAGCACACCCAAAACGCACGAGCTTCGTCATCAGGATTCCCCGGAAAGGAGCACGAGGCCGCCTCGCGGCAGCGCATCGGGATTATCGGCACCGGCGGCGAGACAAGGCATGCGCGATCGATGCGATTTCGATGTAGCGGCGATGCGATCGCGCGGTCAACGCACGCCGGGTGCGCCGGCCGGCGCGCGCGGCGCATCCGGCAGCGCGCCGTCGCCGGCGAGGCGCGTCGCGGCGGCAAGTGCGTTCCGCTCGGCATCGGCGCTGTCGAGCGCGCGATAGAGCTGCACCTGCACCCAGGCCGCGGAGAGATCGCGATCCGCCCATGGCGCGAGGCGACCGCCGACCGAGCGGGCCTCGTCGAGATGGCTCGCTTCGATCAGCGCCTCGACGTAGTGCGCGCCGACGGCGACGAGACCCGCCGGCACGTCGAGGCGTGCCGCGCGCTGCATCGCGGCAGCGTAGTCTCGGAGCGCGGCATCGCGCCGGTTCTCGGCCCGGTCCTGGTCGGCATCGGCCAGCGCCGCGGCGAGCGCGATCGCCTCGTCGCCGGACGACGCGGCGAGATCGCGAAGCTCGGCGACCGTCGCGCCGGCGTCGGCGAGAGCGCCGCCCTCGCGCAACATCGCGCCTTTCAGCGACAGCGTGCGTGCGTACAGGAGGCGGTCGCTTTTCAGCAGTCCGGCCGTCAGCGCGGCATCCGCGAGGCGCAATGCGCCGGCGCGGTCGCCCCGCGCGAGCGCGATGCGCGCGGCGATCGCGCCGACTTCGGTGCGGAGCGCCGCGTCGCGCGCCGGGTCCGCTTCCGCCCGCACGCGCTCGACGAGCGCTGCCGCCTCGGCGAGCCGGCCATTCGACGCAAGCGCCTCGATACGCGCCCGCGTGGCGATCCACTGCATGCGCGGATTGCTCGTATGCGCCTCGGGCGGCCAGAACCGTTCCGTCGCCGCGAGCGCAGCCGCAGGATCGAGCAGCTCGCCCTCGACGCGCGCGATCTCGACGAGCGTGTAGACGAGACCTTCGCGCGCGCCGAGCCGCTCGAACCGCTGCGCGGCGGAGTCGAGCATCGGCAGCGCATCGGCGGGCCGATGGCGCATGACGAGGAAATCGCCGAGGTTGACGTCGACCTGCGCGACGCCGAGCACGTCGCCGGCAGTCTCGAGCTCGATGCGGGCGCGGCCGAGCGCAGCGGAGGCCTCGTCGAAGCGCGCGTGCTGCGCAAGCGCGATGCCGCGGCCGAGGTACGCGAGCCCGAGAACCTCGGGATCGTTCGCGTTGCCGCGCAACGCGATCGCCTCGGCGTAGGCCTCGTCGGCCTTCTCGAACGCGTCGCGGCGCACGTACGACGACGCCAGCGTGATCAACGCCCGCGCGCGGAGCGCCGCATCGCGCTTCGGATCGAGCCGATCGATCAGCGTCAGCAGGCGCCGCTCGACGGCGTCGTATTCGCCGGCACGCAGCTCGATCTGCGCGATGCGCTGCTGCGCCGGCGGCGATTCGCGCAAGGCAGCCGGCGCGGATTCGATCAGGCGGCGCGCGTCGTCGAGCTGGTCGGCCAGCATCGCCGCACCGCTCCGCTGCATCAGCTCGGCGAGCTCGGGCGAGGTCGCGGCATCCGGCGTGCCGGGGCGATGGCCGAGCCTCGCGAGCAGCCGGTTCGCCGCTTCGCGCGCAGCCGCGATCGGATCGGCCGCTTCGGCTTCGACACTCGCCGTCTGCTGCATGCCGGCCGCATCGAGCCGCACGTGCCAGCGGTCGCGATCGGCGCGCACGCGCGGAAGCACGCGCATCGCGGCGATCCCCTTCAGCGCGGGATCGGCGAGGAGCGCATCGCCGTCTGCGCTCGCACGCTGCCGGAGCAGCGCGACGACGCTTTCGCTCGGCGCCGTCGGCAGCGCGCCGCCGCGAAGCTGGTTCGCGACGAGGTCCATGACGCCGAAACGGAGCCATCTCCACTCCGGCGCCGCATCGATCTCCGCCGGCAGCACGAGCGCGGGCTGCACGGGACCGGCCTTTTCGTCCGCATCATCCGCGGCGGGAGTCGGCAAGGTCGCTGCGATCCTCGCGACGAAGCCGGTTCGAGCGACGATCGCGTAAATGCCAAGCGCCGCGATCGCAAACAGGATCGCAAGCGGCCACGCCGCGCGCCTGCGCGCAGCGGTGGCGCGAGCAGGGAGCCGCGGCGGCATTTGCGATTCGCCGCCGCTCTCGGACGCGCGCTCCGTCATCGGCGAAACGGTCGCGATCTCTTCCGGCTCGACGGCGCAGACCCAGCGATAGCCGAAGCGCGGCACCGTGCGGATGCGCTCGGCGCCGCCGGCGCCGAGCGAGCGCCGGATGCGCAGTATCGTGTGATTGAGCAGCGCTTCGCTGACGTCGGCGCGCCCCCAGACCGCCGCGATGAGCTCGTCGCGGCCGACCGCGCGCTGACGATGCTCGATCAGATAGACGAGACAATCGAACGCGCGCGCGGGAAGGTCGACGACCGCGTCGCCTTCGTGGAGCTCGCGCTTGGCCGTCGAGACGCGGAACGCCCCGAAGCGGTAAATCGTTTCTGCCATGACCATAGGGTAGCGTGGCGGCGCGCCGCCCGGCCGCGGCATGAACGCCGCGTTGCCGGAATCGTTACGGATGCTCCGCTTCGGCGTGGACGCGTTCGCGGCGCAGCAGGTAGAGCCCGCAGGCGACGATGATCGCGGCGCCGGCGAGCATCCAGCGATCGGGCAACGTATTCCAGACGAGCCAGTCGAGCGCGAGGCCCCAGATCAGCGCCGTGTATTCGAGCGGTGCGACGACCGACGCCGGCGCGCGCCGGAACGCTTCGGTGATCCCGAACTGGCCGATCGCGCCGCTGACGCCGAGCATCGCGACGGGCTTCCAGTGCGCGGCTTCGAGCGGTACCCATCCGCGCCACGCGAGCGCGACCGCGAACACGCTCAGCATCGCGAGCATCCAGAACACCATGCTCTGCGTCGAATCGGTGCGGCCCAGCACGCGCACCGCGATCGCCGAGAGCGCGTAGCCCGAGGCCGACACGATCACGGCGAGCCCGCCGAGCGAGAGCATGCCCTGCCCGGTCGGCCGCAGCACGACGATCGTGCCGCA
>DASZYR010000170.1:0-5175 GCA_035545255.1 Rhodanobacteraceae bacterium | reverse complement strand
GGCGCGCTGGTCGGCGCCGCGGAGAAGGCGCTCGCGTACGCGGCGCGCGCGCGAGCGCATCTCGAGGAGGTCGCCGAAGCCGCGTCGCGGCTGCCGCGCCGGCCGCGCGTCTATTTCGAGGAATGGGACGAGCCCTTGATCACCGGCATCCGCTGGGTCGCCGAGCTGATCCGCATCGCCGGCGGCGACGACGTCTTTCCGGAGCGCGCGGCGATGCCGCTGGCACGCGATCGCATCCTCGCCGACCCAGGCGAAGTCGTGCGGCGCGCGCCGGACATCGTGCTCGGATCGTGGTGCGGCAAGAAATTCCGGCCGGATCGCGTCACCGCGCGGCCGGGCTGGGCAAGGATTCCGGCCGTGCGCGACGGCGAGCTCCACGAGATCAAATCGCCGATCATCCTGCAACCGGGGCCGGCGGCGCTGTTCGACGGGCTCGACGCGCTGCACGCGACGATCGCCGCGTGGGCGGCGCGTCACGCGAGCCGGTCGACGGAGTCCTGACCCTCCGTGGACTCGCCGGCGGGCCGCTTCCCGCCAGTCCGCTAGTCGACGAAATCCTGGTTGAATATCACCGTGTACGGCGTCGTCGTGCTCTCGGGCATCGCCGAGATCGTGAAGCGGTACGTGTCCGGCGAGCTGATCGGAATCTGGCCGATGTACGAGATCGTGCCGTTCTCGGTGATCTCGCGGAACGGTATGTTGGTGCGCTTTCCGCCGAGGGAGACCGCGAAGCCGCTGATCGTCGCGTGCAGCGTCTTCGCCGAGCCGTCGGGCTGCTTGCCTTGCACGGCGAGGTTGACGATCGCGCGGTCGCGCGAGCGCACGATGCCGTAGCGTTGCGCCATCTCGGGCAGCAACCGATCCGAGCGGAGTGCGTTGTAGTTGATGCTGACCGCGCCGAAATCCTGCTCGTATTGCGAGCGCGCCGCTGCCGGCATCAGGGCGAGGACGATTGCGATCGGAGCCGCGAGACGCATGGCGTCAACCTTGTGCGAGGGAAAGGCCGAGATCGAGCAGCGGCCGCGCGATCAGCACGCGCGCGAGCGTGATCGCGAGCAGCGCGACCATCGGCGAGAAATCGATGCCGCCGATGTCGGGCAGCCATCGGCGGAAAGGCTTCAGCACGGGCTCGGTCAACTGGAGAACGAGCGGCACGACCGGATGATAGCTGTCGCCGCCGACGAAGCTCAGCACGACGCGGACGAGGATCAGCACGATGCAGAGCAGCAGTACGAAATCGAGGAGATCGGCGAGCGCGAGCACGGCGAGACCGAGCACGCCGAGCGTCTGCCCGACCGTCGCGTAGAGCAGCACGAGCTTCACGGCCGTCGCGATCCATGCGAGCACGATGCCGGCGATGTCGAGGTTGCGCCAGGCCGGAATGACCTTGCGCAGCGGCATCAGCACCGGATTCGTCGCCTTGTAGAGGAACTGGCAGATCGGGTTGTAGAAGTTCGCGCGCACCCATTGCAGCAGCACGCGCAGCACGATCAGCGCGATCAGCGCGCCGAAGGCGAACTGGATGACGATCTGGCCGGCGTTCGCGAAATAGCCCATGGGTATTCCTTCGTCAGGCGTCGCGCGCCGAAAGCTCGCGGCCGCGTTTCGTTGCGGCTTCGACGGCGGACGCGACCAGCGCGCGGAATCCGCCGGCATCGAACGCCGCGAGCGCTGCCGCGGTCGTCCCGCCCGGCGACGTCACGCGCTCGCGAAGCCGCGCCGGCGCCTCGCCGCTCTCGGCGAGCATTCGGCCGGCGCCGAGGCAGGTCTGGCTGGCGAGGAGTCGCGCCGTCTCGCGCGAAAGCCCGCCCGCGACGGCGGCGTCCTCGAGCGCTTCGACGAGCAGGAAGAAATACGCGGGGCCCGATCCGGACAGCGCGGTGACGGTGTCCATCAGGGCTTCGTCGTCGATCCACGCGGTGCGGCCGGCGGTGCCGAGGATGGCTTCGGCGCGCGATTTCCCGCCGGCGTCGACGTGCGCGTTCGCCACGAGGCCCGTCGCGCCAGCGCCGACGAGCGCGGGCGTGTTCGGCATCGCGCGCACGATCGGCAAACTTCGGCCGAGCCATGCCGCGATCTGGTCCATGCGGATGCCGGCGGCGATCGAGACGACGAGCGGCTCCGCGTCGCCGATCGCGCGGCCGACGTCGGCGCAGACCTCGCGCATGACCTGCGGTTTGACGGCCAGCACGATGGTCCCGGCGCCGGCGGCAGCGGCCGCGTTTTCGGCGTACGTAGCGACGCCGAAATCACGCGCGAGCGCTTCGCGCAGCGCATCGTTCGGCTCCGCGACGGCGATCGAGCTCGCGTCGACGCCGGCTCCGACGAGCGCGCCGATGAGGCTGCGAGCCATGTTGCCGCCGCCGATGAAGGCGATGGTCGCGCCGGGATTCGGGATTCGGGATTCGGGATTCGAGGACATCGGGGCGAGCGACTGCGTTCTGCGCAAGCATACCAAGGCGCGCGCTTTCTCCTCTCCCGCTTGCGGGAGTGGGCTGGGGCGAGGGCGCGCGGGTCCAGCGGCTCGCTCCGATCGCCCGATGCCCGCAAGCGGGAGAGCGAAACATCGAGGATCACGCCGCGTGCGTGCGCGCGCCGAACAATGCCGTGCCGATGCGCACCATCGTCGCGCCTTGCGCGATCGCGAGCTCGAAATCGTCGGACATCCCCATCGAGAGCGTGTCGATTCCCGGATGTTCCGCCGCGAGCGCGTCGAAGAGCTCGCGCATGCGTGCGAACGCGTCGCGGCGACGAGCGAAATCCGCCCGTGGCGCAGGGATCGCCATGAGGCCGCGCAGGCGCAGCGCCGGTTGCCGCCGGATCGCGTCCGCGAGCGCGGCGATCTCGCGGGGCGAGCAGCCGGATTTGCTCGTCTCGTCGTCGATGTTGACCTGGATCAGCACGTTGAGCGCCGTGCGGCTCCCGGGCCGGTGACGCGCGAGAAGGTCGACGAGCTTCGTGCGGTCGAGCGTCTGCAGCCAGTCGAAATGCAGGGCGATCTCGCGCGCCTTGTTCGATTGCAGCGGGCCGATCGCATGCCATTCGAGCGCGAGATCGGCGAGCACGGCCTGCTTCGCGAGAGCTTCCTGGACGTAGTTCTCGCCGAACGCCGCATGGCCGAGCGCCGCGAGGGCTCGCAGCGCCTCGGCCGGCTTCTTCTTGCCGACCGCGACCAGACGCGCGGCCGGCCGGCCGGCCCCGGCGCTGGCTGCGGCGATCCGTTTCAGCACGGAACTGTAGGCTGATTCGCAGGAATTCATGGAAGGCGCCTGATCGGGCATGATTTTTGCGAGCTATACTCGGTCAGGGTTGCAGGTTTCCAGCGCCGCCGGGGCGGCGTCGGGGATTCCGGGGGACGAACTTAATGGATATTGCCGAACTGCTGGCCTTTTCGGTCAAGAACAAGGCCTCCGACCTTCATCTTTCGGCGGGCCTGCCGCCGATGATCCGCGTCGACGGCGACGTGCGGCGCATCAACATCCCGGCGCTCGATCACAAGCAGATCCATTCGCTGATCTACGACATCATGTCGGACAAGCAGCGGCGCGACTACGAGGAATTCCTCGAGGTCGACTTCTCGTTCGAGATCCCGTCGCTCGCGCGCTTCCGCGTCAACGCGTTCAACCAGAACCGCGGCGCCGGCGCGGTGTTCCGGACGATTCCGTCCGAAGTGCTGACGCTCGAGGATCTCGGCGCGCCGCGCATCTTCAAGGAGCTGATCTCGCAGCCGCAGGGCCTGATCCTCGTCACGGGTCCGACCGGCTCGGGCAAGTCGACGACGCTCGCCGCGATGATCGACCACGTCAACAAGAACGAATACGCGCACATCCTCTCGGTCGAGGATCCGATCGAGTTCGTGCACACCTCGCAGAAATGCCTCATCAACCAGCGCGAGGTGCATCGCGACACGCACGGATTCAACGAGGCGCTGCGCTCGGCGCTGCGCGAAGATCCGGATTACATCCTCGTCGGCGAAATGCGCGACATCGAGACGATCCGCCTCGCGCTGACTGCCGCGGAAACGGGCCACCTCGTGTTCGCGACGCTGCACACCTCGTCGGCGTCGAAGACGATCGACCGCATCATCGACGTGTTCCCTGCCGGCGAGAAGCCGATGGTGCGCTCGATGCTGTCGGAATCGTTGCGCGCGGTGATCTCGCAGTCGCTGCTCAAGAAAGTCGGCGGCGGGCGCATCGCGGCGCACGAGATCATGGTCGGCATTCCCGCGATCCGCAACCTGATCCGCGAGGACAAGGTCGCGCAGATGTATTCGTCGATCCAGACCGGCAGCCAGCACGGCATGCAGACGCTGGATCAGTGCCTGCAGGACCTGGTCAAGCGCGGTCTCGTGACGAGGCAGCAGGCGATCGGGTATGCGAAGAACAAGGAAATCTTCAAGTGACGGGAATCGGGAATAGGGAACGGGGAATCGGCAGAGCGTCACGCGATCGACTTGCGCGCTCTCTCCATTCCCCATTCCCGATTCCCCATTCCCCGGGAGCGCTCTCATGAGCAGCAGCGTCGACTTCACCTCCTTCCTCAAGCTGATGACGCACAAGAAGGCGTCCGACCTGTTCATCACGGCGGGCGTGCCGCCCTCCATGAAGGTGCACGGGCGCATCGCGCCGATCACGCAGAACGCGCTGACGCCGCAGCAGTCGCGCGACATGGTGCTGAACGTGATGACGCCCTCGCAGCGCGAGGAGTTCGAGAAGACGCACGAGTGCCAGTTCGCGATCAGCGTGACCGGCGTCGGCCGCTTCCGCGTGTCGTGCTTCTATCAGCGCAACTGCGTCGGCATGGTGCTGCGCCGCATCGAGACGCGCATTCCGACGATCGAGGAGCTTTCACTGCCGCCGATCATCAAGTCGCTCGCGATGACCAAGCGCGGCATCATCATGTTCGTCGGCGCGACCGGCACCGGCAAGTCGACCTCGCTCGCGGCGATGATCGGCTACCGCAACCAGAATTCGACCGGCCACATCATCACGATCGAGGACCCGATCGAATACGTGCACAAGCACGAGGGCTGCATCATCACGCAGCGCGAGCTCGGCATCGACACCGACACCTGGGAGAACGCGCTCAAGAACACGCTGCGCCAGGCGCCGGACGTGATCATGATCGGCGAGGTGCGCACGCGCGAGACGATGGAGCATGCGATCAACTTCTCCG
>DASZYR010000169.1:0-5918 GCA_035545255.1 Rhodanobacteraceae bacterium | reverse complement strand
CGGGCTCGGTCCACACCTTGTCGAAGCCGAGCGCCTTGAACCGCGCGACGACCCATTCGCGCGCTTTCGCATCGTTCTCGCTGCCGGCGAGGCGCGGGCCGATCTCGGTCGTCAGCGCTTCGGTGAAGTTCCACGCGGTGTCGTCGGCGAGCGCTCGCTCGCGCAGCGTGTCGGCCGTCCCGAGAGCCGCGTCCGGAATCGTCGTCGGCTTGTCCGCGGCGTTGGCGCCGGCGGCGGCGAGCATGAGGGTCAGCGACAACGTGCGGATCATGGCGCGATCTCCAAAAACGCCGATGATCGCAGAGCCGCCGCCGTCGCGCGAGGCCGCGAAGAGAAGGAAATTCGTCGCTGCGGGAGCGGCCTCAGCCGAGATCCACGTTCCTTCCGGAGTGCGATCGCATTCCCGAAAGGAAGGTCGGGGGACTGACGCCGCTCCCGCGAGGGAGCCATCGCGAGCGGCTTACGGCCTCACGCGCGATTCTTCAGGATGTCGCGGATCTCGGTCAGGAGCTGCACGTCGGCCGGAGGCGCCGCCGGCGCCGCTTCTTCCTTCTTGATCAGGCGGTTCATGAGCTTGACGACGAGGAAGATCGCGATCGCGATGATGACGAACTGGATGACCGTGTTGAGGAACGCGCCGAACTGGATCGCGACTTCGCCCTTGCCGTCCGCGCCCGCTGCCTTCAGCACCCATTTGTAGGCGGAAAAGTCGACGCCGCCGATCAGAAGGCCGATCGGAGGCATGATGATCTGGTCGACCAGCGAGCCCACGATCTTCCCGAAAGCTGCGCCGATGACGACACCGACCGCAAGATCGATGACGTTGCCGCGCATCGCGAACGACTTGAACTCCGACATCATGCCCATGGTTTTCCTCCGAGGATTCTCAGCAAGGACGAGCGGGGCGAATGTATACCGGAAGCGGACGGCTGGCGATGCGCGTGTAGAAATTTTTAAAAGACACGGTCGGAGAGCCCGGACAGCCGTCGTGGCGGTCGCGCGGGCCGAGCGGGCATCCGCTCCGCGTCAGGTCACGGATGCGGCCGCCGGCCGGGGGTTGCTTTCTCTCCGGACGCCATTCGCTTGCGGCGGATGTTCGCTTGCGCTCTCTTCACGGTCCCTGTCGCGGCAATGACGATGCTTTCGTCGCCTTCGCCATCGGCTGCCCGCCGCCGTTTTCGCCGCTAGACGATCCGCCCTTCCATCACGGCTACGCCTTCGAGCTCCGCCCGGAAGCGATCGCCGCGAGCGATCGCCGCGACGCCGGCCGGGGTGCCGGTGAAGACGAGGTCGCCCGGCACGAGTTCCCAGAGCTTCGAAAGCTCGTGGATGATCTCGGGGACCTTGAGCAGCATGTCGGCGATATCGGCGCGCTGACGCAGCGTTCCGTTGACCGACAACGTCAGCCGTCCCTTGCGCGGATGGCGGATCTCGTCGGCGCGCCGCAGTGCGGACGTCGGCGCCGAATCGTCGAACGCCTTCGCCGCGTCCCAGGGCAGGCCCTTGGCTTTTGCGGTCGCCTGCAAGTCGCGTCGGGTCAGATCGAGCCCGACGCCGTAGCCGAACACGTGCTCGAGCGCGCGGTCGACGGGAATGTCGCGACCGCCGCTCGCGAGCGCGACGACCATCTCGACCTCATGATGCAGATCGGCCGTACCGGCCGGATAAGCGATCTCGCCGCCTTCCGGCACGATCGCATCGGCCGGCTTCAGGAAGAACACCGGCTGCGCGCGATCGGCGGCGGCGCCCATCTCCTTCGCGTGATCGGCATAGTTGCGGCCGATGCAGTAGATCCGATGCACCGGAAAGCGCGCGCGGCTGCCGACGATGGAAAGGCTGGGGGCGTGCGGCGCGTCGAACACGAACGACATGGCGGAATCCGCTCCGGGGCGAGCCGGGAGCATATCAGCGGTGCCGTTTCGTGAGCGCTGGTGCGTTCGTGGAAGTCTGCTCTTCTCTTCAATCTTCCGTTCGCGGGAGTGTCTCGCTCTTCGGGTTTTCGTTCGCGCGTGTCGCGCTCCGGCTTTTTCTGCGCTTGCCCGGCCTCGGGGTTTCTGCTCCCGGTTGGTCCGCGGTTTCCCTCTCCGCTTGGACCGCAGTTTTCCCCTGGATTGATTCGAAACGAGCAAAAAGAACCCGTCGACCGACTTCCGTCAGGGACGCGGACCAATCCGCGCGACGAATCCGTCGAACGACCCCGGCGGGATCGCTTGCATGGCGCCGGGTTTCGCAAGATCGTCGGAGAGCGTCCAGCCGGCGACGTGAACGATCGTCGTGCCGCGCTGCCAGGTCGAGCCGAGGGCGATCGCCCAGCCGTCGTCGAGATCGTCGCCGCCGAAGAACGTCGACTCGCCGAGCGCGCCGTCGGGATCGATCCGCGTCACGAAGGCATCCTCGGCGCCGCCGAGATTCCACTGCACCGCGCCGGTCACCGGGAAAAACGACGAGGTCGTGTATCCCGTGACGTAGGCGCTGCCGTCACGATCGATTGCGATCGCGCGGCAGCCGTCGTCGGATTTTCCGCCGAGAAACGACGAATACGCGAGCGAAGCCGTCGCTGCCGTCGCCGAGATCATCAGCTTCAGGACGAAGCCGTCTTCGCCGCCGCCGAACTGCGATTGCAGCGGATTCTGGAGCGGAAAATCATCCGATCGCGTCGAGCCCGCGACGTAGGCGCCTCCTTCTGCATCGAGCGCGATGGCGGAGCCGGCGTCGTCGTTGCTGCCGCCGAGCCACGTCGCATAGACGAGGTCGCCGCCGCTTGCGAATGCCGCGACGAACGCGTCGTCGCCGCCGCGATAGCTCGAAACGGGATTGCCCGCGACCGGGAGGTCGCTCGATCGCGTGTCGCCCGTCAGGTATGCGCGATCGAGCGAGTCGACCGCGATGCCGTTCGCTTCATCCGCGCCGGAGCCGCCGTAGTACGTCGAATAGTCGAGCATCGTGCCGTTCGCGGACAAGCGCGCGACGAATGCGTCTTCGGCAGCGAAGCAGCCGTTCGGTGGTCCGTGGAGCGATGGCTGGAATGCGTTCGCGACGGGGAAATCCGCCGAGCAGGTGTAGCCTGCGACGAACGCGTGTCCCGCGCCGTCGACGGCGATCGCGCTGGCTGCGTCGACGCCGGAGCCGCCGAGATAGGTCGCGTAGACCAGCGCGCCGTTCGGATCGAGCTTGACGACGAACGCATCGCGGCCGCCGCCGTGGAATGCGGACTGGTATGCGTTCGGCGTCGTCGGAAAGTCGGGCGACGACGTGTAGCCGGCGATGTACGTGTTGCCTGCGGAATCGTGCGCGATGGCGGAGGCCGCGTCGATGCCCGAGCCGCCGATGTACGTCGACCAGAGGAGAGCGCTGCCGTCCGCGTCGATCTTGCTGACGAATGCGTCCGTGCCGCCGCCCGACGCGGGTTGCGATGCGTTCGAGAGCGGAAAGTCGATCGATTGCGTGAGTCCGGCGACGTAGGCGTTTCCGACGGAATCGGTCGCGAGCGCGAGCGCCTTGTCGCTCGCGCCGCCGCCGAGATACGTCGAGTGGAGCACGACGTTGGGATGAGGAATGCCGTCGACCCGCGGCACGAAGCGGTCGGACGCATCGGGCTGTCTGCGCTTCCGGTCGGCGCGGATCGGCGAAAGCGCGCGGGCTTGGACAGCGTCTGCAGCAGGCAGCGTGCCGGGGCGGGTCGAGGTTCCGTGCGCGAACGCCGCCATCGTCGCCGCTGGTCCGAGGACGAGCGACAGGATTGCCCGAGCTGCCGTGCGCCGCGGGCGACGGAAGCAGGAAGCGGCATCGGCCGGCAGATCGGCGAGCGCCGTCACGACGACACGAGAGTGCGCGCGAATTCGATCAGCGCCTGATGCCGTTCGGCGGGAAGCGCGCGAACGACGTGCAGCAATCGCTCCTCGAACGGCGACACGCCGCGCGCCGCCGAGGTCTTTTCCGACGCTGTCCGCGCGGGCGCGAGCGCCACGGGACCGCGGCCCGTCGCGAGCCACTCGAACGCGACGCCGGTCGTCCAGGCGATGCGCGCGAGGTTCGCGACGGTCGGCGACGTGCCGGCCGCATGCTCCCATTGCACCACCGCGCTGAGGCAGACGCCGACGCGTCGCGCGAGATCGGATTTCGTCAGGTTCGCGCGCGCACGCGCGAGGCGCACGCGATCGAACATGTGCGGCGGCGCTATCGCGGGCCGGGTCGGACCGGCGGAATCGACGCGGTCCGGCGCTCCGTCGGGGGACGTTTCATCGGGATCGGCAGGCAATCGGGCGAGGGATGTCGAGCGCATGGGATGTCCGCGTGGATGTCGGCAGGGCAGGACGACGAGAAGGCAGTCCTGCATCGCTCGCATATACGGCAACGCGATCGCAAACCGGACAGTGCGCGTCCGGATTCGCTCGCGGTCGCCTCCGATGACAGTTGTCATCCGCTCGCGATGACGCCTGCGCCTTGAGGCGCGGCGGGCGGCCGGCGACTCTGTGGCAGAATCAGCGACCCGCTACGATCAGGACGACGCGACGTGGAGAAATCCGACCTCCTGCACCAGTTGCGGATCGATCGCGAAGCGGAGCGGTCGCATCGCGGCGGCGCGCGTGCCGCGGTCGGCATCGCGCTTGCGGTGCTGGTGCTTGCCGCGCTCGCGGCCGGCGCCTGGTGGTACCTGCGCGGCGGCGCATCGTTCGACGTCGAGGCGGCGACGGCGGTCGCGCCCACGCCGAACGCATCGGGCCCGCTCGCGGTGCTGCAGGCGACGGGATACGTCACCGCGCGCCGCGAAGCGACGGTGTCGGCGCAGATCACCGGCACGCTGACGAAGGTCATGATCGAAGAGGGCGAGCATGTCGAGGCGGGGCAAGTGCTCGCGCTTCTCGAGGACACGGCGCAGAAGGCCGCGCTCGCGCAGGCGCAAGCGCAGCAGCGCGCGGCACAGGCAGAGCTCGGGCAGTTCGGCGCACAGCTTGCGCAGAGCCGGCGCGACTTGAAGCGCGCGCAGGACCTCGTCGGCCGCAAGCTCGTTTCCGAGCAGGCGGTCGAGACCGCGCAGACGCAGGTCGACATGCAGGTGGCGCAGGTCGAGTCGCAGAGAAAGCAGGTCGATCTCGCCGCGGCCGGCGTCGAGGGCGCGAAAGTCCAGCTCGACTACTGCACGATCCGCGCGCCGTTCACCGGCGTCATCATCGCCAAGGCCGCGCAGGTCGGCGAGATCGTCTCGCCGTTCTCGGCCGGCGGCGGCTTCACGCGCACCGGCATCGGCACGATCGTCGACATGGATTCGCTCGAGATCGAGGTCGACGTCAACGAGTCGTACATCAACCGCGTCGTCGCGGGCCAGAAGATCGAAGCCGTGCTCGATGCGTATCCGGACTGGAAGATTCCGGGCCACGTCATTGCGATCATCCCGACCGCCGACCGCAGCAAGGCGACGGTGAAGGTGCGCGTGGCGATGGATACGAAGGACGCGCGCATCGTGCCCGACATGGGCGTGCGCGTGTCGTTCCTCGAGGAGGCGCCGAAGGACGGTGCCGCGCCGCCCGCGCCGAAGGGCGTGCTCGTGCCGTCGTCGGGAATCGTCGAGCGTGACGGCGGGAGCATCGTTTTCGTCATCGACGGCGATCGCGCGCGGCGGCGCGGTGTGACGCCGGGACAGCAGGTCGGCGAGCTGCGGCTCGTCGAGGGCCTTGCGGCCGGCACGCGCATCGTGCGCGCGCCGCCGAAGGAGATGAGCGACGGATCGCGCGTCGCCGTGAAGAAGTAGTAGCGTTTCGAGGAAGTCATTTTTCCCCCTCTCCTGCTCTCGGGAGAGGGCTGGGGTGAGGGCAACGTGGTTCGACGTCTCGGGGGCATCGAACCGGGGTCGTCCCTCACCCGGCCCTTTCGGGCCGACCTCTCCCGCACGCGGGAGAGGTGATAACAGAAGGAGAGCC
>DASZYR010000168.1:0-13600 GCA_035545255.1 Rhodanobacteraceae bacterium | reverse complement strand
CGTCGTCTTGCCGGCGCCCTGCAGGCCCGCCATCAACACGACGGCCGGCGGCGCGGCCGCGAGATTGAGATCGCTGTTCTGCGTGCCCATGACAGCCGTGAGCTCGTCGCGCACGACCTTCACGAGCGCCTGGCCCGGCGTCAGGCTCTTCAGCACTTCCTGGCCCAGCGCCTTGACCTGCACGCGCTGGATCAGCGCCTGCACGACCGGCAGCGCGACATCGGCCTCGAGCAGCGCGATGCGGACTTCGCGCAGCGATTCGCGGATGTTCGCCTCGGTCAGGCGCCCGCGTCCGCGCAGGCGCTGGACGGTGGCGGACAGGCGTTCGCTCAAGGATTCGAACATCGGGAAACGACCGCAGACAAAAGACACGCCAAGTATATCAGCGGCGACTTGCGCACCTTCGCCACCTGAAATCTCTGCAAGTCCCGAGCGTCCGAAGCCCGCTCCCGCAGCGCGTGACGCGGCGAAAGCGGTTTCGGCCGCCGCGGGCTTCGCTCGATGCTCGGTTCACGCCCGCAAACCGCCGTGCGACACTAGCCGCATGCCCGGCTGGTCCGTCCTGCTCGCGATCGTCGCCTACGTCGTTTCGACGACCTGTCTCGCGCTGCCGCTGGTCGGCCGCGCGGCACCGCCGAGAGCGATCGCGCTCGGCATCGCTGCTGCAGCGGTCGCGCTGCACTTCATGATCACGCTCGGCCTGCATCACGGCGGCGTCAATCTGCACTTCTTCGCCGCGCTCTCGCTGGTCGGTCTCGTCGTCGCGGCCATGACGCTGCTCGTCAACCTGTTTCGTCCTGTCGCGGGCCTCGGCGTCATCGTGTTTCCGCTCGCGGCGCTGCTGCTCGCCGTGGATACCTGGCTCGCGCCGGCGACGGCGCCGCTGCCGATCGAATGGCAGATCCAGCTGCATGTCGCATTCGCGCTGCTGGCCTACGGGCTGCTCAGCATCGCCGCGCTGCTCGCGATCCTGCTCGCGCTGCAGGAGCGCGCGCTGCGCAATCACCGGTTCGACTCGGGACTGATCCGCGCGCTGCCGCCGCTGACGCTGACCGAATCGCTGATGTTCCGCCTGATCGGCGCCGGGTTCGTGCTGCTGACGCTGACATTGCTGTCGGGCATGTTGTTCGTCGACAACCTCTTCGCCCAGCATCTCGTGCACAAGACCGTGCTCTCGATCGCCGCGTGGATCGTGTTCGGCGTGCTGCTGTTCGGCCGCTGGCGCTGGGGCTGGCGCGGGCGAAGCGCGGTTCGGCTGACGCTCGCCGGCATGGCGATCCTGCTGCTCGCGTTCTTCGGGTCGAAATTCGTGCTCGAAGTGATCCTGCACCGCACGGCGTGACGATGACGATCAAGCTGAAGCGCGTCTACGAAAAGGCATCCCGTGACGACGGATTCCGCATCCTCGTCGACCGGCTCTGGCCGCGCGGTGTCAGCAAGGTCGAAGCACACGTCGATGCGTGGCTCAAGGGCTCGGCGCCGAGCACCGCGCTTCGCCAGTGGTTCGGCCACGATCCGGCGAAGTGGGACGAATTCCGGCGCCGCTATACGGCCGAGCTGAAGCAGGACACGGCCGCCGTCGCCGAGGTTCGCGATCTCGTCGCCGAAAAGAAGAACGTCACGTTCGTCTTCAGCGAGCGGGATACCGAGCACACGCATGCGATCGTGCTGAAGGATTTCGTCGAGCGCGGCTTGCGGAATCGCGCACCGGCGAAGACGACCGTCGCGGCCGCAAAATCCGCCGCGAGGAAGACCGCGGCGAATAAAGCTACGAAGACGCCGCGCTCAGCGCGTCCGAAAGCCGCTCCACGCCGATCACGCTGAGATCGCCGATCTGCGCGCGCTTGGGCGCGTTCGCCTTCGGCACGATCGCGCGCGTGAAACCGTGCGTCGCGGCTTCGCGAAGACGCTCTTCTCCGTTCGGCACCGGGCGGATTTCGCCCGAGAGGCCGACTTCGCCGAACGCGACGAGCTTGTCCGGAAGCGGCCGGTCGCGAAAGCTCGACAGCACGGCGAGCAGCACCGGCAAATCCGCCGCGGTTTCCTGCACGCGAATGCCGCCGACGACGTTGACGAAAACGTCCTGATCGTAAACGGCGGCGCCTCCGTGGCGGTGCAGGACCGCGAGCAGCATCGCGAGACGATTCTGTTCGAGGCCAAGCGCGACGCGACGCGGATTGCCGAGCGAGGACTGATCGACGAGCGCCTGCACCTCGACGAGCAGCGGCCGCGTGCCCTCGCGCGTGACCATGACCGCGCTGCCCGCGGTCGGCTGCGCGTGCGCGGAAAGGAAGATCGCCGACGGATTCGGCACTTCGCGCAAACCCTTGTCGCCCATTGCGAACACGCCGAGCTCGTTGACCGCGCCGAAGCGGTTCTTGAACGCGCGCAGCACGCGGAAGCGGCTGCCCGATTCGCCTTCGAAATAGAGCACCGCGTCGACCATGTGCTCCAGCACGCGCGGGCCCGCGATGCCGCCTTCCTTCGTGACGTGGCCGACGAGGAAGACGCTCGTTCCGGTTTCCTTCGCGAAACGCACGAGGCGTGCTGCGGATTCGCGCACCTGGCTCACGGAACCCGGCGCGGCGGTGAGCTGCTCGGTCCAGATCGTCTGGATCGAATCGACGATGAGCACGTCGGGCTTGCCGTTCGCCGCTTCGGCAAGGATGCGCTCGATCGACGTCTCCGCGAGCGCTTCGAGCCCGTCGAGCGCGATCCCGAGCCGCTGCCCGCGGCCCGCGACCTGCGCGAGGCTTTCCTCGCCGGTGACGTAAAGCCCGCGCACGCGTGCGCCGAACGCGCCGAGCATCTGCAAGAGAAGCGTCGACTTGCCGATGCCGGGATCGCCGCCGATCAGCACGACCGAACCCGAGACGAGCCCGCCGCCGAGCACGCGATCGAGCTCGGCAATGCCGGTCGCGTCGCGCTGCTCGGCTTCGGCTGCGACCGTCGCGAGCTTCGTGACCTTCGCCGCGTCCGTGTTGCCGGCGTAACTGCCGCGCGGATTCGCAGCCGCTTTCGCCGGCAGAACGGTGATCTCGCTCAGCGTGTTCCACGCGCCGCATTCGACGCACTGGCCCTGCCACTTCGAGTGCTCGGCGCCGCAGTCGGCGCAGACGTAGGCGGTTTTGGCTTTAGCCATGCCTTCAGACGACCGTCACGAGATCCGAATACGCGCGCAATGCCGCATCGTGCGTCAGCAGGCGCAACGGCTCGCTGACCGCCTGCGCGATCAGCATGCGATCGAATGGATCGCGATGATGCATCGGCAGCTTGCGTACCTGCACCGTGTGCTGCCACGTGATCGGCAGCGGCTCGAAGCCCGCGATCCCGAGCTGATCCTCTAGCGCTTCGCTGTCGACAGTGAGCTTACCTAGCGAAGCCTTGATCGCGATCTCCCACAGGCTTGCCGCGCTGACGTATGCCACTTCCGCTGCGCGGATCCGTTTGCGCGCGGCCGCCGATAGCGAATTCGAATCCTGCATTGCCCAGAGGACGAGATGCGTGTCGAGCAGGACCTTCACGAAGCGTCGCCACCCTCGAACTCGCGCAGCACCGATTCCGGCAAAGGCGCGTCGAAGTCCTTGCCGATCCTGATCTTGCCCTTCATGAGGCCGAGCCGGACCCGTTTGCGCGGCGCATCGACGGGGCCGAGCTTCGCGAGCGGCCGACCTGCCTTCGCGATCACGACCGTCTCGCCCTGGCTCGCAGCCTCGACGAGCTCGGAAAGCCTTGTTTTCGCGTCGTAGAGATTGAGTTGCATGGCGAACCTGCCTGACCAATGTTGACCAAGTCTAGCACGACAGGTGCGTCGCCATGTCAGCTTTCGTCCTCGACGAACCGTACGCGCCTTGTGACGCCGCACGTCAGCTCGTAGCCGATCGTGTCCGCATGCATCGCGATCTCCTCGACCGGAAGCCCGCGGCCCCAGAGCACGACGGGATCGCCGATCTTTGCATCCGGATGGTTGCGAAGATCGATCGTGACGAGATCCATTGACACGCGTCCGACGAGATTCGCGCGCGCGCCGTTGACGAGCACCGGAGTGCCGGCACCCGCATGGCGCGGATAGCCGTCGCCGTAACCGATTGCGGCGACGCCGACGTTCATGTCCTCGGGGCATTGCCAGGCGCCGGCGTAGCCGACGCGCTCGCCCTTGCGTACGCGGTTGATCGCGATCAGGCGCGTCGAGAGCGTCATCGCGGGACGAAAGCCGAAATCGGCGCCGATCTTGCCGGCGACGACCGAGATGCCGTACAGCGCTCCGCCGGCGCGCACCCATTCGGCTTGCGCTTCGGGCCAGCCGAGCACGCCGGCCGAGTTCGAGAGCGAGCGCTCGCCTTCGACGCCGGACAGCGCTCGCTCGAAACGCTCGACCTGATGGACCGTCTCCGGATCGTCGAAGACGTCGGAATTGGCGAAGTGCGTCATCAATCCGATCTCGCGATCGACGCTTGCGAGCGAGCGCAGCCGCGCATGGACCTCGCGCGCGCGATCCGGCGCGAAGCCGAGGCGATGCATGCCGGTGTCGATCTTGAGCCACACGCGCAGCGGACGCGCATCCGCGTCGGCGGCAAGCCATTCGACCTGCGCATCGTGGTGGAGCGCGGATTCGAGCCGGAGGCGGCGCAACTCGGCGAGATCGGCCGGATCGTCGAAGCCCGAGAGCAGCACGATGCGCTGCGAGATTCCGGCCGCGCGAAGGCGCTGGCCATCGGCGATGCCCGCGACGCCGAACGCGTCGGCGCCCTGGAGCGCTCGCGCGACGCGCTCGAGTCCGTGTCCGTAGCCGTCCGCCTTGACGACGGCCATGACCTTCGCGCCCGGTGCGAGCTCGCGCACGCGACGCAGGTTGTCGCGGAGCGCGCCGAGGTGGATCGTGGCGGCGGTGGCGCGGCTCACGGATGCGGGGAATGGGGAATGGAGAATGGAGAATCGTCGGAGCATGCGCCGACGACGGTTCTTGCTGACGAACGCCCGCAAAGTCCGGCGATTCCCGATTCCCGGTTCCCGATTCTCTGCGTCACTCGAAGCTCCCCGCATAACTGTCCGACGCGTAATTCGCGAACTTCGTGTACTGACCGAGGAACGTCAGCCGTATCGTTCCGGTCGGGCCGTTGCGCTGCTTGCCGATGATGATCTCGGCGGTGCCTTTTTCGTTCGAGTCCGGGTTGTAGTACTCGTCGCGGTAGATGAAAAGGATCACGTCGGCGTCCTGCTCGATCGCGCCCGATTCGCGCAGGTCGGCCATCACCGGCCGCTTGTCCGTGCGCTGCTCGAGCGAGCGGTTCAGCTGCGAGATCGCGATGACCGGAATGTCGAGCTCTTTCGCGAGCGCCTTCAGGCTGCGCGAGATTTCCGAAATTTCGGTGGCGCGGTTCTCCTTGTTTCCCGGCACCTGCATCAGCTGCAGGTAGTCGATGATGATGAGCCCGAGATCGTGTTCGCGCTTCAGGCGCCTCGCACGCGCGCGCAATTCGCCGGGCGACAGCGCGGGCGTGTCGTCGATGAAGATCTTCGCGTCGGAGAGGAACGTGATCGCGTTCGTCACGCGCGGCCATTCCTCCTCGGCGAGATCGCTGGTGCGAAGGTGCTGCTGATTGATGCTGCCGAGCGAGGAGATCAGGCGCAACGCGAGCTGCGAGGCCGACATTTCCATCGAGAAAACCGCGACGGCCTTCTTCTTCTGGATCGCTGCGTACTCGGCGAAATTGATCGCGAGCGCGGTCTTGCCCATCGACGGGCGCGCCGCGACGATGATGAGATCGGACGGCTGCAATCCGGCCGTCATCTCGTCGAGATCGGTGAATCCCGTCGCGAGGCCCGTCACCGAACCCTTGCTCTCGTAGCGCTGGTGCAGGATCTGGAACGCGTCCTTGACCGCCGCGCGCATCGTCACGAAGCCCTTGCGGCCGCGCGCGCCGGCTTCGGCGATGTGGAAGACCTTCTGCTCGGCGACTTCGAGCAGCTCCTGGCTCGAGCGGCCTTCGGGCTGGAACGCATCGCCGGCGATGTCGGTGCCGGCGTCGATGAGCTGCCGCAGCACCGACTTCTCGCGCACAATGTCGGCGTACGCGACGATGTTCGCCGCGCTCGGCGTCGCGTTCGCGAGCTCGATCACGTAGCTCGCGCCGCCGACGAGATCGGCGAGGTTCTGCGACTGGAACCATTCGCCGAGCGTGACGGCGTCGTACGGCATGCCCTTCTCGGAGAGCTCGCCGATCGCGCGATAGATGATGCGGTGATCCTTCCGGTAGAAATCCTGCTCGGTGAGCTTGTCGGCGACCTTGTCCCACGAATCCGGCGCAAGCATGAGCCCGCCGAGCACGGCCTGCTCGGCCTCGATCGAATGCGGCGGGACGCGCAGGGCCTCGACATTGGATGAGGATTTGCGCTCGGAGAGGGCCGCCATCGACAGGAATCCGCGGAAGGGACAGGGCCAGTGATACTAGGACACGCTCTCAGATCCTGCGATAGGACAGCGCGGCGGATATGCGGTGGATAACTCCGCCGTCGCGGTGGACAACCCGGTGCGCGCTGTTGAAAAGCCTGTGCACAATCCGGGCGAACCTGTGGGGAAAGGCAACCGCTGCCGGCGCGATGTCCGCTTGCGCGGCCGTTTCACGGAATTGGGTATCCGTCGAACCACGAGGAAAAAACGATGCGTACCCGGAACACACGGTTCATCGTCGTCGGCGCCGTCATGATCGGCGCCGCCGTCGGCTTCTTTCTCTACATGGCGTCGATCGCGGGATCGTCGAACGATCCTGCGGCGCTGATGCAAACGGTCGGCCAGGTATCGGGCATCGGCGGCGGCATCGGCGCGGTCATGATCGTGCTCGGCGCTCTCGGCAAGAATCCATTCGACCGGCCGAAATGAGAACGGGCGCCTGAGGCGCCCGTTCTCGTTCGACGCGAAGCCGGCCGCGTCCGTCGGCTCGTCGCGATCGCTTACTCGTCGGCGGCGACGATGACCTTGACCGTCGTGTTCACGTCCGCATGCAGATGGATCTGCACGTCGAACTCGCCGACGTGGCGAAGCGGACCTTCGGCCATGACGACCTCGCTCTTCTCGATCGCGAGTCCGGTCGCCGTGAACGCCTCGGCGATGTCGCGCGGTCCGACCGAGCCGAACAGCTTGCCCTCGGGGCTCGCATTCGCCTTGATCGTGATCGAGGCGTTCTCGAGCTGCGCCTTGCGCCCTTCCGCGCCGGAGAGCTGCTGGTTCGCCTTCGCCTCGTACTCGGCGCGGCGCTTCTCGAACTCGGCGAGATTCGCCTCGGTTGCCGCGACGGCCCGGCCCTGCGGGACGAGGTAATTGCGGCCGTAGCCCGGCTTCACCTTGACCTTGTCGCCGAGGTTGCCGAGGTTCTTCACTTTCTGGAGCAGGATGAGTTCCATGATCTGGATTCCTATTCGTTAGCGCCGGCACGAGGCCGACGCAGCGGTGGCTGTCCGAATGGACGTTGCTATCGATCCGCGAAACGCTTCCTGTCCGTCATTCCGGCGATGGCCGGAATCCATTTTGCTTTCGAACATCAAGATCCAAATGGATCCCGGCTTTCGCCGGGATGACGCGCAGGGAAAATTTTCGCGTCGTTCGCTTCGTCGGTCAGTGGCTGTCGCTGTACGGCAAGAGCGCGAGGAAACGCGCGCGCTGCACCGCGGTCGACAGCTGGCGCTGGTAGCGCGCCTTCGTGCCGGTGATACGGCTCGGCACGATCTTGCCGGTCTCGGTGATGTACTGGCGCAGCGTGTTGAGATCCTTGTAGTCGATCTCGACGACGCCCTCGGCCGTGAAGCGGCAGAATTTCTTGCGGCGGAAGAACTTGGACATTTCGATATCTCCGGATGACGGGGCGGCGCGCGGTTACTCGGCGGTCTCGCTGCTGCTGGCGCTGGAGCTGCCGGCAGCGGCTTCCTCGCGCGGCGGGCGCGATTCGCGGCGTCGCGGAGCATCGTCGTCGTCGCCGAAACCGAAGCCTTCGTCGTCGCGGCGGCGGCGATCGCCCTTGTCGTCCTTGTTCTTCATGATCGCGGACATCTCGGTGACCGCGTCCTCGCGCTTCATGATGAGGTGGCGCAGCACCGCGTCGTTGAAGCGGAATCCGGATTCGAGCTCGTTCAGGACATCCTGCTCGCACTCGATGTTCATGAGCACGTAATGAGCCTTGGCGAGGTGCTGGATCGGATACGCGAGCTGGCGGCGGCCCCAGTCTTCGAGGCGGTGGATCTTGCCGCTGCCGTTGCCCTCGATCAGCGTCTTGTAACGCTCGATCATCGCGGGCACCTGCTCGCTCTGGTCAGGGTGGACCAGAAACACGATCTCGTAGTGACGCATGGTGTCTCCTTGTGGATGCCGGCGGAGGAATTTCCGGGCCGGCAGCCTCCCGCCGATGCGGTGAGGCAAGGTCCCTTGCGCGGGGCACCCGCGCGAAGGGGCGCGAATACTAGGCGAATCAGGGGATTGGCGCAACCACCAGACCGGATTTCGCCCCCGCCCCCGGAACGGGCTCGATCCGGGAGATCGCGTTGACCGGCACGATCTCGGCACGCGCGGCATCGCGATCGTAGACGAACACGTATTGCGAGATCGCGCCGAGGTATAGCCAGGGCTTCTGCACGGAGCGCGTGAGGAGCGGCGAGCCATCGGTCAGCTGGACCCGAACTTCGAGTGCCTCGCCGCGCTTGACCGCTTCGGCGCGTTGTCCTGCGTAGATGCTCACGAAGGACCAGGCGTAGGTGATCACGACCAGCGCGTAGACCAGCCGCATGTAGCCGCGCCGCTCGTTCATGGCGACGATGAAGGCGAGCCGGCGCCGCTGCCACCACGTCAGCGCGGGCACCGCCTTGAGCCGCGCGCCCTCGGCCGCGCGACGCCGGCGGCCCCAGAGGTTGATGCGGTCGAATACCCAGCACAACGGAAACGTCGACAGCACGAGCACGATCGCGATCGGCTCCTGGATGCCGGCTGCGAGGAAATCGCTGATCTGCGACAGCGACAACGCCGGGATGGCGAACTGCCGGTAGAACGCATAGTCGTAGAAGATGCCCGCCATCGCGACGAGCAGGTACGTCAGCGTGATCACGAGCGCCGGCTCGCGCCGAAGCGTGCGCAGCACGTGCGGGAGCACTTCGAACAGCGCCGAGACCGGCTCTTCGATCGCGTCCGCAGGCCGCGACGCCGAAGGATCGCCGATCGCCGGTCGGGACGCGTCGCTCACGGATGCGTCGTCAGGCCGCCGGAGCGACGGTGAAACTCTCGCCGCAGCCGCACTCGCCGGTCGCGTTCGGATTCGTGAAGACGAACTGCGCGTTGAGGCCCTGGCGCCGGAAATCGATCTCGGTGCCGTCGACGAACGGCAGCCATTTCGGATCGACGAGCACGCGCACGCCGTCGAGATCGAACACGATGTCGTTTTCGCTCTGCGCGTCCGCGACGTCGACCGTGTACCCGTAGCCCGAGCAGCCCGTGCGCTTGACGCCGAAACGAACGCCGACCGCCCCGGTTTTCGCGAGGTAGTCCTGCATGCGCTTTCGCGCGGCTTCGGTGAGCTGGATTGCCATGACGTCCGATTCCGGAATGTGTCGCGATGATAGCGCAAGGGCCGCGTCGGAGCGGCCGATTCCGCTATGATCGCGGGTCCTCGCCCACTCAACGTGGGTTTCCCGGAGCGGAGCTTCAAGGCATGGCGGCGGCGGAACGGAACGTGGTCAGCGTCAAGCAGGCATTGTCGGGCAGCATCGCGGCCGGCAGCACGGTCACCGTGCGCGGCTGGGTGCGCACGCGGCGCGATTCGAAGGCCGGGCTTTCGTTCGTCAATGTGAGCGACGGTTCCTGCTTCGATCCGATCCAGGTCGTCGCGACCGGCGATCTTCCGAATTACGCCGCCGAGATCACGCGACTCACGACCGGCTGCGCGGTCATCGCGACCGGCGAGCTCGTGCCCTCGCAGGGCAAGGGCCAGGCGTTCGAGATCCAGGCGAAAGCGATCGAAGTGGTCGGCTGGGTCGACGATCCCGAAACCTACCCGATCCAGCCCAAGCAGCATTCGCTCGAGTTCCTGCGCGAGGTCGCGCATCTTCGCGCGCGCACGAACCTCTTCGGCGCGGTCGCGCGCGTGCGCCACACGATCGCGAGTGCGATCCATCGCTACTTCGACCAGAACGGATTCTTCTGGGTCAACACGCCGATCATCACGACGTCGGATGCCGAAGGCGCGGGCCAGATGTTCCGCGTGTCGACGCTCGATCTCATGAACCTGCCGCGCGACGACAAGACCGGCGCGATCGATTTCCACCAGGATTTCTTCGGCCGCGACGCATTCCTCACGGTGTCGGGCCAGCTCAACGTCGAAGGCTATTGCCTCGCGCTCAGCAAGGTCTACACGTTCGGCCCGACGTTCCGCGCCGAGAATTCGAACACGCCGCGGCATCTCGCCGAGTTCTGGATGATCGAGCCCGAGGTTGCATTCGCGAACCTCTCCGATCTCGCCGATCTCTCCGAGCATTTCCTCAAGTTCATTTTCAAAACGGTGCTCGACGAGCGCGCCGACGACATGGCGTTCTTCGCCGAGCGCGTCGAGAAGACCGCGGTGTCGCGCCTCGAAGCGTTCGTCGACGCGCCGTTCGAGCGCATCGACTACTCCGACGCGGTCGATATCCTGAAGAAGTCGGGGAAGAAATTCGAATACGCGGTCGAATGGGGCGCCGATCTTCAGACCGAGCACGAGCGCTATCTGACCGAACAGCACGTCGGCCGGCCGGTCGTCGTCACGAATTATCCCGAAAAGATCAAGGCGTTCTACATGCGCCTCAACGACGATGCGAAAACCGTCGCCGCGATGGACGTGCTCGCGCCCGGCATCGGCGAGATCATCGGCGGCTCGCAGCGCGAGGAGCGGCTCGACGTGCTCGACAAGCGCATGGCGCAATTCGGGCTCGATCCGAAGCACTACGGCTGGTATCGCGACTTCCGCCGCTACGGCACGGTGCCGCATGCGGGTTTCGGCCTCGGCTTCGAGCGGCTCGTCGTGTACGTCTGCGGGCTTCAGAACATTCGCGACGCGCATCCGTATCCGCGCGCCGCGGGGCTTGCCGAGTTCTGACCACCCCTTCGTCATTCCGGCGCAGGTACCCTTTCGCACACGAAGATGCTCGCCACCCGCGAATTCCTCCTCATCATGGGCCTCGGACTCATCGTCGCCGGCCTCACGGCTTATGTGATCGTATGGATGCTGGTCGCGGTTCACCTGCGCGACCATCATCCCGAAATGCGCAAGGCGATCGGCAACATACTGATCGCGCCGCGCGCGCTGCTCTGGTATCTCGGCGCCGGCTGGCGCGCCGCGAAAGACGCGAGCCTCAACGCGCTCGCGTTCCCCGGCACGTTCGGTGCCTGGTGCATCGTCGGCGGCTTCGTGACGCTCGCGGTCTCGCAGCTGCTCGCATTGATCGGAGGCACGCGATGAGCGCCAACGCACAATGGTGGGTCGCCGCGATCGGCGACACGCTGATCTGGGCGCGGCTCACGGTCACGGAAGCCGGCGTCGCCGAAGTCTTCGACAGCGACGGGCGCACACTGCGCTACGACGGAGAAACGGAAGCGCGCATGGCGCTGCTCGACGCCGAATTCCGCGCGTGGGACGGCCTCGACGAAGACGACGCGGCGGCGATGGGCTTCGATCTCGAAGAAGTCGAACCCCCGCGCGGCGGCAGCGACGAAGAATTGCTCGCACGCATGGTCGCGAAGCTCCCCTCTCGACATTGACCATAGGGTGGGCCTCGGCCCACCGCTGTTTTAACGGTGGGCCAAGGCCCACCCTATGCAGACTCCCAAACGAGCCCCCGCAATGAACCTCGACCTCACCGGCAAGCACGCGCTCGTCTGCGGCGGCTCGCAGGGCATCGGCCACGCAGCCGCGATCGAGCTCGCGAAGCTCGGTGCCGACGTGACGCTGCTCGCGCGCTCGCCCGGCCCTCTCGAAACCGCACTGCGCGCGCTGCCGCAAGCACACGCGAAGCAGCAGCACGCGACGATCGCGGTCGACATGAGCGATCACGCGACGCTCGGCGCGAAAGTCGAAGCCCTCGCCGGCTCGCGGCGCGTGCACGTTCTCGTCAACAACACCGGCGGCCCGCCCGGCGGACCCGCGCACATGGCGGCGACCGAGGCGTTCGTCGCCGCGTTCAACCAGCACATCGTCGCGGCGCAGACGGTGCTGAAGGCGATCCTGCCCGGCATGCGCGCCGCGAATTACGGCCGCATCGTCAACGTGATCTCGACGTCGGTAAAGGAGCCGATCAAGAACCTCGGTGTCTCGAACACGATCCGAGGCGCGATGGCGAGCTGGGCGAAGACGCTCGCGACCGAGCTCGGCCCGTCGGGCATCACGGTCAACAATGTCCTGCCGGGCTACACGAGAACCGCGCGCCTCGATCAGATCCTCGCCGACCGCCGCAAGGCGACCGGCAAGACCGAAGACGAGGTCGCCGCGGCGATGCTCGCGACCGTGCCCGCGGGGCGCTTCGCCGAGCCGGCGGAGATCGCCGCCGTGATCGCGTTCCTCGCAACGCCGGCCGCGGGCTACGTCAACGGCATCAACGTCCCGGTCGACGGCGGCCGCACGCTGTCCCTGTAGGAGCGGCTTTAGCCGCGATCTTTTCGCCCCCATGAAAAAGCTCGCGGCCGAAGCCGCTCCTACATCGTTCGACGAGCCGTTAAGCTTTGTGCCATGACTGAACGCCTGCGACTCGCGAATCTCATCGACGGCCGACCGCAGGCGCCGCTCGGCGGCCGCTATCTCGACGTGTTCGAACCCGCGACCGGCGGCGTCTTCGCGCAATGCCCGGATTCCGGCGCCGCCGATGTCGATGCCGCGGTCGCCGCCGCGAGACGCGCCGCGCCGGCGTGGGCCGCGACGCCGGCCGAGGAACGCGCGCGCCTCCTGAATCGTCTGGCCGATCTCGTCGAGCGCGATCTCGACTCGCTCGCGGCGCTCGAATCGCGCGACGCCGGCAAGACCGTCAAGCTCGCGACGGCGCTCGACATCCCGCGCGCGGTCTCGAACCTCCGCTTCTTCGCCGCGGCGATCACGCAATGGCCGGGCGAAGCGCATCCGATGGAAGACCGCGCGCTCAACTACACGCTGCGCCAGCCGCTCGGCGTCGTCGCGTGCATCTCGCCTTGGAACCTGCCGCTCTATCTCTTCACCTGGAAGATCGCGCCGGCCCTCGCGGCCGGCAACGCCGTCGTCGCGAAGCCGAGCGAGATCACGCCGTGCACGGCTGCGGGCCTCGGCGAGCTTTCGATCGAGGCCGGATTTCCGCCCGGCGTCTTCAACATCGTGCAAGGCACCGGACCCGGCGTCGGACAACCGCTCGTCGAGCACGGCGGCATCAAGGCGATCTCGTTCACGGGATCGACGCGCACCGGCGCCGCGATCGCCGCCGCGGCCGCGCCGAGATTCAGGAAACTTTCGCTCGAGCTCGGCGGCAAGAATCCCGCGATCGTGCTCGACGATTTCGATTTCAGCGAAGCGAGCCTCGACACGATCGTGCGCTCCGGCTTCGCGAACCAGGGCGAGATCTGCCTCTGCGG
>DASZYR010000167.1:0-6763 GCA_035545255.1 Rhodanobacteraceae bacterium | reverse complement strand
GACGGCGAACGCAACCTCGCGGTGCCGCCGTTGCAGGTCGCGCCGCAGCGCGACGCGAGCGCGCGGCACTGAATTTTCGCAGGCGCGTTTCCACCTGCGACGGACTTTTCACTCGAGCCAACGGTCGACGACGCGCAGGCGCCGAGGCGCGACTGATTTCGATGCGCTCTCGCGAGGATAGCGATCCGACCGATTCGCCGCGCTTTTTTTCCGAGCGCCGCGAAGGCATGCTTCGCGCATCAGGACTGCCGCAAACGTTTGCATGCGCATCTGCGTCTATTGCGCTTCGAGCGAGCATTGCGACCGCGTCTATCACGACGCGGCGACGGCGCTCGGCCGCATCCTCGCCGAAGCCGGCTGCACGATCGTCTACGGCGGCGGCGCGGTCGGACTCATGGGATCGCTCGCGAACGGCGCGCTCGCCGCGGGCGGCGACGTCGTCGGCATCATTCCGCGCTTCATGACCGAGGTCGAATGGCAGCATCCGGGGCTCGCAAGCCTCGAGATCGTCGAGGACATGCGCGAGCGCAAGCATCGTCTTCTCACCGGCTCGGATGCCGTCGTCGCACTGCCCGGCGGTTGCGGCACGCTCGAAGAGCTCTTCGAAGCGCTCACGCTGAAGCGGCTCGGGCTCTACTTCAATCCGATCGTGCTCGTGAACACGAGCGATTACTACGCGCCGCTTCAGGCGTTCATGCAGAGCATGATCGAGCAGCGCTTCATGAATCCGCAGCATCTGGACATGTGGCGCCTGGTCGCGACGCCGGACGACGTGCTGCCGGCGATCCGGGAAATGCCGAAGTGGCGCGAAGACGCGCGCAACTACGCCGTCGTACGCTCGCAGCGAAGCTAGTCGAAGCGGCTGACTCCGCCCGTTTCGGAATCGCCGCCGGATGCAGCCTCTGCGTCCGGTTCGTCGAGCAATCCGCCGCCCGATTCGTGCGGCTCGTCCGCGGATTCCTCGCCGCCGTTGCGCGACGCGCGTTCGCTCGCCGCCGCCGCCTTCTCCCAGCGCGAGCGGATCGGGTTCGCCGATTCGGCTGCTTCGAGCGCGGCAAGAAGCTCCTGCTTGCGTTCCTCGGGAAGATCGGCCCAATGGCAGTCGGCGAGCGCGCCGGCCATCGAATAAAGAAGATTGAGGCTCGGCCGGAAACCCGCGCGCTTGACCTTGAGGAAAGCCTCGACCGGACCGACGCGCGCGAGGTCCTCGGTCGAGCGCACGCCGATCTGGCGCAGCCACGCGGCGGACTTCGGCCCCACATTGCGGATCTTGTTCATCGTCCCCTCCCCAGCACGCTCAGCCGCGCAGCGACGCGAGGAATATCTCGCACAATCGCTGCATGCCGGCCCTGTCCTCGTCGTCGAACCGCGCGAGATCGGGGCTGTCGACGTCCCAGACGCCGAGCAGTCGTCCGCCCTCGAACAGCGGCACGACGATTTCCGAGCGCGAATCGGCGTCGCAGGCGATGTGGCCGGAGAACGCCTGGACGTCCTCGACGACCTGCGTCGTCGCCGTCGCCGCGGCCGTTCCGCACACGCCCTTGCCGAGCGCGATGCGCACGCAGGCCGGCTTGCCCTGAAACGGCCCGACGACGAGCTCCTTGCCGTCGAAGAAGTAGAAACCGCACCAGTTGATGCGCTCCAGCGCGTGCCAGACCAGCGCGGCCAGATTCGCGGCGTTCGCGATGCGATCGTGCTCGCCGGCGAGAAGGCCTTGCGCCTCTTCGGCGAGTTCGGCGTAGATGCCGGCCTTGGTGACGGAGCGCGGTGCAGCGGCGACGAACATTCCGACCTCGATATCGCGAGCCGCCTATTGTACGCCCGGATCGCGCGCCCGCGCTGGCATACTTCCACCACGTCCCGTTCCGGAATCCTCCCTCGATGAGCCCAGAGACGCTCGACGACGCCGGTTTCCGGATCCGCGGCGCGCAGGCCACGCGCGTCGACGCATTCGTCGACGCCGCGTTCGCGTTCGCGGTGACGCTGCTCGTCGTCTCGATCGGCCGCGTGCCGACGACGATCGCCGAGCTCCAGCTGGCGCTCCGCGGCGTGCCGGCGTTCGCGGCGAGCTTCTTCGTGATCGCGCGCTTCTGGCAGGCGCACCGCAACTGGTCGCGCCGCTACGGCATCGACGACACGCGCAGCGTGAGGCTCAGTCTCGCGCTGGTATTCCTCGTGCTCGTCTACGTCTATCCGCTGCGCATGATCGCCGAGCTCACGCTGGCAAGCATCAGCGGCGGCCTCCTCGCCGAGACCAGGATCGTGATCGGCAGCATCGCCGAGCTCCGGACGCTCTACTCGGTATTCGGGATCGGCTACGCGCTGACCGCCGCGATCTTCTGGCTGCTGCATCGCGAAGCGCTGGTGCGCGCGGAAAGCCTCGCGCTCTCGCCGGGCGAGCGCGTCCGCACGCGGACGCTCTGCGCGCGCTGGCTGGGCGTCATGGCCATCGCGCTCGCATCGACCGCGCTCGCGCTCGCGATGCCGATGGACGAGCATTCCGGCGGCTGGGCCTTCTCGGCGCCGGGGCTGCTGTATGGCCTCCTCTACGTCGTGTTCCATGTCCTGAAGCTGCGCGAGCGCCGGAAGCTCGCGATGCTTCCCGCGGCAAAGGACGACCGTTGAGCGCGCGCGGCGTTTTCGTGACCGGCACCGACACCGGCATCGGCAAGACGCATGCGAGCGTCGCGCTGCTTCGCGCGCATCGCGCGCACGGACGAAGCGCGAGCGGCATGAAACCCGTCGCAAGCGGATGCCGCGCGACTCCGGAAGGTCTGCGCAACGAGGACGCCCAAGCGCTGATCGCCGCGAGCGAGCCCGCGCCGGCATACGCGCTCTGCAATCCGTTCGCGTTCGAACCGCCGATCGCCCCGCACATCGCGGCGGTCGAAACCGGCGTCGGGATTTCGCTCCCTCCGATCGAGACGGCATTCCGCGAGATCGCGTCGCATGCCGATCGCATCGTCGTCGAAGGCGTCGGCGGCTGGGCGGTACCCCTGTCGGATTCGCTGATGCAGGCCGATCTCGTGCGGGCGCTCGCGCTTCCGGTCGTGCTCGTCGTCGGCCTCAGGCTCGGCTGCATCAATCACACGCTGCTGACCGTGCGCGCGATCGAAGCCGACGGCTGCGTGCTGGCCGGCTGGATCGCGAACCGCATCGATCCCGCGATGGCCTTCGCCGACGAGAATCTTGCAACGCTGCGAGCGCGCATCGCGGCGCCGCTGCTCGGCGAACTCGCGTTCGGCGCGGACGCGAACGATGCCGGCGCACTGATCGATGCGGTGGACGCGCTGTGATCGTGCAGCGAGCGCTCGTCCGGCGTTCCGACGCGCCGCCGACGCTGATCTGGCTGATCGCGATCGCGGGCTTCGCATTCGACTGCGCTGCGTACTGGCCAGGCCAGATGTCGTTCGACTCGGCCTACACCTGGTGGCAGGCGCGCGGCGGCGAGACGACCGACATCGCGCCGCCGGTGCTGATCTTCCTCTGGCGCGCGTGCGACGCCGTGCTGGAAGGGCCGGGCCTCGTGTTCGCGCTGCATCTGGCGCTGTTCTGGAGCGGTCTCGCGCTGCTCGCGAATGCGCTCCGGCTCGGACGCGCGCGCGCGATCGCATTCATGCTGATCGCCGCGTTCGCGCCGGTGCCGTGGCTCCTGCGCGGCCACGTGTGGACCGACGTCGGACTCTTCTCGGCGCTCCTCTTCGTCACCGGCGCGCTCGCGAAAGCACAGGCGACGCGGCATCGCGCGTGGATCGCGGCGGCGCTGCCGGCGATGCTCTACGCGGCCGCGATCCGCCACAACGCACTGCCGGCGCTGATTCCGTTCGCGGCGTGGGCCGCGTGGCTCTTCGGCGGCGGCGCGACGACGCGCGCCCGCATCGCGCTCGTCGGAGCGCTCGTGCTCGGCGCGGCTTTGCTGTTCGCGATCGCGATCGACATGCGCGTCGACCGCCGAGTGCCGCTGTGGCCGGCGGTCGCCCAATGGGATCTCGCCGCGCTATCGGTCGCGAGCGGCGAGATGCTGCTGCCGTCCTTCATGATCGGGCCCGGGCTCGATGTTCCCGAGCTCGCCGGCGCGTTCCGCGACTGGAGCATGGTGCCGATGCTGCAGAACACGCGCCACGGCATTCGCGATCCGTTCGACGTCTATACGCGCGAGGAGCTTTCCGCGCTTCGTGGGGCATGGCTCGGCGCGATCCGCGCGCATCCGCGCGCGTGGCTCGCGCATCAGGCACGACGCGTCGCGGCGCTGCTCGGCGTGCACGATCCGGCGTGGCCGCGCGAGCTCGTCTACGTCGACGACGAAGTGCGCTACCGCGACAATCCGCCGATCGCACGCAATGCCTCGGCGCTGCATCGGACGCTGATGCGAGCGGCAGCCTCGCTGGTTTCGACGCCGCTCCTTGCCGGCTGGCCGTATCTCGTCGTCGGACTTCTGGCTGCGCCTTCGGCATGGCGGCGGCGACGCGAAGACGCGGGCCGCATCGCGCTCGTGCTGCTGATCAGCGCGTGGCTCTACTTCCTGCCGCTCCTGCTGCTCGTGGCGGCGGAACTTCGCTATCTCGGCTGGTGCTGTCTCGCGAGCGTCGTCGCGGCGGAGCTCGCCTGGCTCGTTCCGGCGTCGTTCCGGATGCGGCCTGATAGACTTCTCGCGACGCCACCACGGACATTTCGATGAGCACGCAGCGCTTCTTCATCTCGATCGACGATCTTCCGCGAGCGCGCGGCGAGTCGCACGAGCTTTCGTTCCACGGCGGCTCACCCGAGAGCTTCGCCGCACTCCTGCAGGATGCGCTGCGCACGCCGTCGCTCTGGCGGAAATGGCGCAGCATGCAACCCGATCCGGATGCGATCGATCCCGCGCTCGGCGCGAGCGATCCGAATGCGACGGTGACTGCCGAGCAGCACGACCTGCACACCGACGCACAGGTCGTGACCTCGCTGCCGCACGTGATCCTGAGGCACCGGCTCGATCTTCTGATCGGAAAGCACTGGACGCTGAGGGACGTCAAGGCGGCTTGAGGCGGCGAATACGCTTCGCCATGTCATCCCGGCGAACGCCGGGATCCATTTTCCTCGCCGATCAACGCGAAAAGCGCAAACCGGATCCCGGCTTTCGCCGGAATGACGAATTCGAAGGCGCCCGACGGCATCGGGCGCCTTGGCTCGATCAACCGGCGACGCCGGGCGCGCGCATGTCCTCCGGCGCCTTCACCGGCATCGGCGGCGGCGGCGGCAGCTTGATCGGCGCGGACTTGATCGCTTTCTGCAATTCCTCGATCGCCTTGTCGAGCTGCGGATCCCTGCCCGCGAGCTGTTGCGAGACGTCCTCGTCGACGACGATGTCGGGGTCGACGCCGTGTCCTTCGATGACGTACTGCCCGTCGGTGTTCGCGGTCGCGAACTGCGGCACGAAGATATCGCCGCCGTCGATCGCGGGACCCCAGCCGTTGATGCCGACGACGCCGCCCCAGGTGCGCGTGCCGATCAGGGGGCCGAGCTTCGCCTGCTTGAACATGTACGAGAAGATGTCGCCGTCCGACGCGGTCGTGCCGTTGCAGAGCGCGGCGAGATGGCCGAGGAAGGTCTGTTGCGGATACGTGCCCGTGATGTCGGCGCCGCGTCCGTAGTCGAGGCCGAGCAGCTTGCGCGAGAGCCGCTCGATGATCATCGCCGAGACGTTGCCGCCGCCGTTGTCGCGCACGTCGACGACGAGGCCCTGCTTGCGCAGCTGCGGGTAGTACCACTTGATGAACTCGCGGATGCCGTCGGCTCCCATGTCGGGGATGTGGAGGTATCCGATCTCGCCGTTCGACGCCTTCTCGACGTATTCGCGGTTCTGCCTGACCCAGTTGAAATACGTGAGCGGTTCCTCGCTGTCGATCGGCTTCACGAGCACGGTGCGCGCGCCGTCGTTCGACGCATGCGAATTGACCGTGAGCTGCACGAGCTGCCCCGGCGCGGTGCGCAGCAGACGGTACGGATTGTCCTTCGCCTCGAGCGGCTGGCCGTTGATCGCGAGCACGTAGTCGCCTTCGTGCACGTCGACGCCGACTTCGGTCAACGGCGAGCGGTAGCGCTCCTCGTCGTTCTCGCCCTTGAGGATGCGCGCGACGCGGTACCTTCCGGCCGCGGCGTCGAGCTCGAAGCGCGCGCCGACGAGGCCGACGTGCGGCTTCGGCGGAAGCCCGAGATCGCCGCCGCTGACGTAGGCGTGGCCGATCGAAAGCTCGGCGACCATCTGGCCGAGAAGGTAATTGAGATCGCTGCGGTCGCCGACCCACTGCAGCATCGGCTCGTACTTCGCGCGGAGCGCGTTCCAGTCGTAACCGTGCATGTTCGTCACGTAGAAATGGTCGCGGTAGCGGCGCCATGTCTCGCGGAAGACTTCGGCGTACTCGGCCTTGGGATCGACGCGGGAGTAGAGACCCGCGGTCGAGACGTCCTTCGCTTCGGGCTTGCCGGCCGCAAGATCGATGCGCTTGTACGCCTTGTCGCTCCGGATCAGCACCGTGTTGCCGTCGGCCGCGAGCGAGATGTCGTCGACGCCTTCGAAGACGTCGTCGCTCTTGCGATCTTCGAACGACCACTTCCTGAGCTTGGGCTTGAACGCGCCGTCGCGTCCGTAGTATTGCGCGTCGGAGACGACGTAATAGAGCGCCTTCGAGGTGACGCCGATCCACTGCACGTTGTCGGGATCGACCGGCGCGCGCACGATGCGCTCGCCGATGCCGTCGAAGTCGATGCGATCGTCGATCTCGCT
>DASZYR010000166.1:0-7494 GCA_035545255.1 Rhodanobacteraceae bacterium | reverse complement strand
GGTCAGCTTGGCCGGCTCCATGCGGAAATACGCCGCGAGCGCGGGCCAGACCGTCTCCGGCGCGTAGCCCGGCAGCGTCGTGCCGGTCAGGACGAGCGCGTACTTGGTTTCCATCGATCCTCCCCGTTTTTTCCGCCCCGTGCGAATTTCCGGACCGATCGAGCGGCTCCGGCGACACTAGCGTACGGGGAATTGCGGCGCAGGCAAGCGAAGCCGGATGTGAACGATGCGGCCTTGACGCGGCAGGCCGCGGCGTCGGCGCCCGATCTCCCGCCGGCGCGTCTCCGAGCGCGAGGTTGTGCTATTCCTCGCAGCCCGCGGGACGATAGGACGCGGGAACCGTGCTGACACAGCGCCAGGTCGGCAGGCCCGACTCATCCGGCATGGCGGTCATCGTGATGTCGATGCGTTGATCGCGCAGCGGCGACTTCACGGCATCGGAACCGTTGAACGTGATGACGACATGGCATTCCGGCTCGATGGCGACATGGAAGACGTCGCTCCGTTTCTCGTCCTCCTCGAAGCCCGCCTCCACTGCCGACACCGGACAGCGTTCCTGGTGGATATAGAACTCGCCGATGGCAAGCTTTGCGGCATCGCCGGCGATCAGCGATTCCGCGATTTGGCTGCGTATCTCGTAAGCGCCGTACGTCGTTCTGAGCAGCACGATGAGGACAACGAGATACGCCAGCAGACCGATACCTGCGAGATTGACGATCCAGCCGTACCAAGGCATCGGTGGCCGGCGCTTCGGCACGGGCCCGCCTGGACCGACGTCGCGGAACACGACCAGCGTGCCCGCGAGCTTGTCGTGCAATGCCTGACGCCGCGCGGTCCATCCCGCCATCAGGAAGCCGATGCCGGCGATCGCCACCGAGAGCAACTGGCCGAAGAAGCGGAACGTCGCGCGACCGAAACCGATGCGATGGCCCTCCTCGTCCGTGACCTTGATGCCCATCGCTCGCTTGCCGAGCGTCGCCTGCATGGCAGAGCTTTCTTGCAGCGCGACGTACAGCCAGCCGATCGCAAAACCCGCAATATCGCCGATCGATGAAGACGCGCCATTTCCGGCAACGAACGCGTCGATGAGCCCGATCAGCAGCGTGCTGACCGCGCCGACGATGAGACCGTCGATGAGGCGCGCCGCGCAGCGTCGCCAGAATCCCGCGTCGACGGGATCGTCCGCCGTCCTCGAATGCTGCGTCGCCATGAGATGTTCGCCCGCCACGGATGGAACCCGTGAATACGGGGAATCGCAGGCGAAGAGGACACCGCGCGGCGGCGCGGCCGGTTTTCGTTACGGCCTCTCGAGAATCGCCGTGACGCCCATGCCGCCCGCCGTGCAGATCGAGATCAGGCCGCGGCCGCTGCCTTTCTGCTCGAGCAGCTTCGCGAGCGTCGCGACGAGCCGCGCGCCGGTCGCCGCGAACGGATGGCCGACCGCGAGGCTCGATCCGTTGACGTTGATCTTTGCGGGATCGATCGATCCGAGCGGCTTGTCGCGCCCGAGCCGGTGCTTGCAGTAATCAGCCGACTCGAACGCGCGCAGCGTGCAGAGCACTTGCGCCGCGAACGCCTCGTGGATCTCGTAGAAATCGAAATCCTGCAGCGCGAGCCCGGCCTCGTCGAGCATGCGCGGGATCGCGATCGTCGGCGCCATCAGCAAGCCTTCGCCGTGCGTGAAATCGACCGCCGCGACGCGCGAATGCGTAATGAAGGCCTGGATCGGCAGGCCGCGCTCCTTCGCCCAGTCCTCGCTCGCGAGCAGCACGGCAGCGGCGCCGTCCGAGAGCGCGCTCGAATTGCCGGCCGTCAGCGTGCCATGACCCGAGGTCTTGTCGAACGCCGGCTTCAGCGTCGCGAGTTTTTCCATGCTCGTGTCCGGGCGCAGCACGTTGTCCTGACTGACGCCGCGGAACGGCACGACGAGATCCTCGAAGAATCCGCGCTGATACGCGGCCGCGAGCTTGCGATGGCTTTCGAGCGCGAGCGCATCCTGATCTTCGCGGGAGACGTTCCACTCGCGCGCCATCAGCTCGCAGTGATCGCCCATCGACTTGCCGGTGCGGGGCTCGGCGACGCCGGGAAACGACGGCTTCAGCTCGCCGAACGAGAAGCCCTTCACGGCGGTCTCGATCTTGCCCTTGAGGTCTTTCGCGCGATTCACCGCGAGCACGCGATGGTTCAGCGCGCGCGAATAGACGATCGGCACGTCGCTCGTCGTGTCCGAGCCGCCGGCGATGCCGGCCTCGATCTGGCCGCCCGCGATCTTGTTGCCGATGATGATCGCGTTATCGAGCGAGGATCCGCAGGCGCGCGCCGTCGTGATGCCGGGCGTCGTCGGCGCGAGCCCGGACGAGAGCGTCGCCTCGCGCGCGAGGTTCCAGTCGAACACGTGCTTGATGACCGCGCCCCAGGCCACGTCGCCGAGCTCGACGCCGTGCAGTCCGAACCGCTCGACGAGCGAGCCCATGACCTTGACCGACATGCCGAAATTTCCGATGTCGGCATATGCGGTGTTGTTGCGGCAGAACGGAATGCGAACGCCGCCGATGATGCCGACTCGCCTGCTCGTGGTCACGATGAGCCTTCTAGCCGAATGTCACTTCGCGCAACTCCGTGCGGCGCGGATCCGTCCGACATTGTAGGACCTCGGCGGGTCGATGGCGCGCATCGGTTCGCGTTCGGGCGCGTTCACGACGCGATCACGAAGCCGATCGGCGCGCCGCGTCGGGCAGAGGACCCCACTCTGCTTCGTTGTGGCGCCAGAGATCGAGGAGCCAGGTGCGGAACATCGGAATCTCCTCGCCGCGCGCATCGTCGCCGAGGCCGTCGAGCAGCGTCTGCGGCGGCGCGCCCGAGATCGCGACCGTCAGCAGGCGATCGAAGAGCTCGGTCCAGAGCGGCGAATACGCGATGCGCTCCCTGCGCTCGCCGATGCGCTCGCGAAGCGCAGCCGCATCGACGCCGCCGCCCGGCTTCAGCGCGACGGTCTGCACCCAGGGCGAATCGCTCATCGTCGCGAGCGTCTCGAAGCCGATGTGGCCGAGGAACGCGCGCACTTCCTCGGGCGTCGAGAACTGGTTGCGCGCGACGTCCTTCCGATGCCCGGAATCGGCATTGCGATACTGATTGACTTCGAGCATGAAGCGCCGCCATCCGGCGGGGCTCGCGAGATTCCACGTATCGAAATAGAAGATGCCGCCCGGCTTCAGCACGCGCGCGACCTCTTCGAGATAGAGGAAGAAATCCTCCTTGTCCATGTGGATGAACACCGCGACGCAATACGCCTTGTCGAAGCTCGCATCGTCGAGACCGTCGAGACGGCTCCGTGTGAGCTCCGTGAAGCCGATATTGCCGAGGCGCGACAGCCGCGTGCGCGCGACGCCGAGCATGTTCGCGGAGATGTCCGCGCCCTGCCAGTGCGCGACGTTCGGCGCAACGTACGAGCCGATGCGGCCGACGCCGCAGCCGAGATCGAGCACGCGGTCGGTCGGCGAAAGATCGAGCGCGCTGGCCACCTGACGCGCGCTGTATGCGCCCGTCAGGCGAGCGACCTCCTCGCTCGCGCTGCCATCGACCGCGAGCAGCGCGCCGACCGGCGTCGACGCCTTGTTGTCCCAGAACGCCTTGTAATTCGTGACCTGCATGACTCGCATCCATCCGCGGGATGGCGATGGTACCGCGTTCGCGCCGGCGATCGGGGATTCGGGATTCGGGCCGCCGCGCGGCGCCGCGCGGTCAGCGCTTGCGGTTGTAGGCCGACACGTACAGCTCGCCGACCGCGAGATCGACGAACGAATGACGCTGCAGCTCGGGCGTGTAGTCGACGCGATCGTGCGTGCGCAGCGCAACGCGCCAAGGCTCGAAGCCGAGGTCGCGCAGTTCGCGCTCGAACGCCGGCACCGTGATCGGATTCAGCTCGGTGAACCAGCGCCAGTAGTCGGCCGGCTCGGCATGATCGCCGGAGCGATCGATGCGATCGGGTTCGCTGGCGAGGATCTTCTCGCGCAGCCAGTCGCGCGAACGCTTGAGATGCACGTAAGGCTCGTCGCGCGCGAATCGGAACTCGCCGAGATGATTGCCGACGTCGGAATAGAAAAGGCCGGGATGCGCCATCAGGAGCCCGTCGGGACGCAGCACGCGCCGGATCTCCGCGAGCGCCTTCGCGTAGCCGCCGGCGATGTGCTCGAGCGATCCCCACGAGATCACGACGTCGAAACGATCGTCCTCGAACGGGATCTCGTTCGCGCTCGCCGGCAGGAACGAGAGGCACGCGGGCATGACATCGGGCGGCAAATGCGCGTTCCGCGCGATCTCCTGCAGGCGCTCGTAGCCGCGAAACGGATCGATGCCGATGAATTCGACGGGCTCGCGACGCAGCGCGATGCCGAGATCGGTGATGCCGTCGCCGCAGCCGACGTCGAGGATGCGACCTTTCAACAACGGCGAATCGCCGAGCAGATAGCTCGCCGTCGTGCGCGCGGCGTGATCGAAATGCTTGTAGAACCAGTCCGCCGCACCGCGTTTCCACGACAGCGTTTCTATCGGCGGCGTATCGGCGCCGCTCCGGAGCTGCCACGCAGGCGCAAAGCCGCCGCGCCGTGCGGGCGGCGCGATCTCGAATGCAATCGATGATTCCGCGGCTTTGCGTGCGTCGCCGCCACGGCGTTCCCAGAGCGCGATCTGCGCGACGTAGCGGCCCGGTGCGAGACCGGCATCCGCGGACAGCGCATGCGCTTCGTAGCGTCCACGCGGCAGCCAGCTCACGTCCCAGCCCGCCGCGGCGAGCTGCGCGTGCGCGACCTGCGTGCCCGACGCCGCGTCTTCGACGTCGAGCGAGACATCGACGTCGAACGCGACGGCGCTCTCGACTGCGAACCGGATCGTCAGCGCGAACGGCGCATCGCCGGAAACGGGCGTCGAAGCGAGCGAAACGCCTTGCAGCGAGAGACCGGTCATGCACGGACGACGCGAGCGAAAGGACCGGCATGGTAGCAGCGCGAAAACGCGAGCGCGGCGACGCGACGGCGCCCGACCGGCATCACGCGCATGCGATCGCGCGCGATCGTCTCGCCCGTTCGCTTCATGACGTCTTCTCGCCCGAGTCGTTCCAGGCGCGCTGATAAAGACTGTAGTACGCAGGCTCCATGCCGAGCGCAGCGTACGTCGCCTGCGCTCCCGCATTCTGCTTTTCGACGTAGAGGCGAAGACCGATCACGCCCGCGCTCGCGCGTCCGCGCGACTCGACCTCGCGGTACATCGCCGTGAACACGCCCGCGCGCCGCGCGTCGGGCACGACGTAGACGCTCTGGATCCACCACCACCCGCCGTTGCGCCAGTCGCTCCATTCGTGCGTGATCAGGAGACTGCCGACCGCGACGCCGTCGCGCTCGGCGACGACATAGAACCCGCGCTCGGGATGATCGAACACCGCGACGATGCCGCGCGCCAGCACCTCGCGGTCGAGGCGCTTCTTCTCGCTCTCCCAGGCCATCGCGAGATTGCAGTCGGCGAGGAAGGCGATGTCGTTGCGCGTCGCGTTGCGGATTGCGATCGGATCGCTCATGCGTCACCGCTTCCTGCGCGAGCTGCCGAGCTTGCGCGTGATCGTGTTGCGCCCGAGCCCGAGCACTTTCGCCGCGTTCTGCCGATGGCCGCGCTCTGCGGCGATCGCGGTTTCGAGCAGCACGCGCTCGAACGCCGCGAGCGCGGTCGCGTGGATGCCGGTCTCGCCGCGCGCGAGCGCGTGCTCGGCCCACGCGCGAAGGCCGATCGTCCAGTCGGCGGCCGTCGGCTCGGCGCCGCCTTCGACGATCGCCGGCGGCAGGTCGCCGACCTGGATCTCGCGGCCCGAAGCGAGCACTGCGAGGCGCTGGCAGAGGTTTTCGAGCTGGCGCACGTTGCCGGGCCACGCATAGTCGCGCAGTGCGCCGAGCGCGGCGGGAGAGAAGCGCTTCGACGGCGCGCCCGACGCGGCGGCTGCGCGTACGAGGAACTGCTCTGCCAGCAGCGGAATGTCCTCGCGCCGCTCGCGCAGCGGCGGCAGATGCAGGCGCACGACGTCGAGCCGGTGCAGGAGATCGGCACGGAACTCGCCGCGCGCGGATTTCGCGTCGAGATCCTGATGCGTCGCCGCGATCACGCGCACGTCGGCGCGGATCAGCTCGCGCCCGCCGACGCGGTAGAACTCGCCGGCCGCGAGCACGCGCAGCAATCGCGTCTGCAGCGGCAGCGGCATGTCGCCGATCTCGTCGAGGAACAGCGTGCCGCCGGCGGCTTGCTCGAAGCGTCCCGCGTGGCGGCGCGCGGCGCCGGTGAATGCGCCGATCTCGTGGCCGAAGAGTTCCGATTCGAGAAGCTCGGCCGGAATCGCGGCCGTGTTGAGCGCGACGAACGCGCGCGATGCGCGCGCGCTTTCGCGATGCAGCGCGCGCGCAACGAGCTCCTTGCCGGTACCGGTCTCGCCGGTGACCAGCACACCGAGCCCGCTCGCGGCGACGCGGCCGATCGCGCGGAACAGCTCGCGCATCGCCGGGCTTTGTCCGACGAGTTCCTGGTCCGGCACGGTCTGCTCGGCGACGGGCGCCGCGCTCGGGCGCGCGTGCGCGAGGGCGCGTGTCGCCGCCGCGACGGCCTGATCGAGGTCGAACGGTTTCGGCAGATAGTCGAACGCGCCGTGCCGATACGCGGCGGCGGTCGACGCGATGTCGGTGAAGGCGCTCATGACGATGACCGGAAAGCGCGGTCCGTCGAGCGCGACGCGCTCGAGCAGCTTGAGTCCGCTCGCGCCCGGCATGCGCACGTCGGTGTAGAGCACGTCGGGCGTCGCATCGACGAGGGCCGCCAGCGCCGATTCGGCGTCGCCGAACTCGCGCGGCAGGAATCCGGCCTCGCGGAGCGCCGCCGCGAGCACGAGCCGGACGCTGCGGTCGTCGTCGACGATCCAGATCGAAGGACGCGGATCGCTGGCGCTCATGCGTTTCGCGCCTCGTCGTCGAGGACCGGCAGCATCAGAGTGAACACGGTCGCGCCGGGCCGGCTCGCGAACGCAAGATCGCCGCCGTGCTCGCGCGCGATCTCGCGCGCGATCGCAAGGCCGAGCCCGCTGCCGCCCGCGCGGCCCGAGACGAGCGGCTCGAACAGCGTGTCGGCGAGATCGGCCGGAACGCCGCCGCCGTCGTCGCAGACGTCGACGCGGAGCGCCAGCCGCAACACGCGCTCGCCGATCCGCGCCGAATGCTCGGCGCGCGTGCGCAGCACGACCCTGCGCGCGCCGGCCTCGATCGCGTTGCGTGCGAGATTGAGCAGCGCCTGCTGAACGCGATCGGCGTCGGCGCTGATCGCGGGAAGGCTGGGATCGTAATCGCGCCGCACTGCCGGCGAAGCAGGCTCGGCCTCGATCAGCGAGGCGACGCGCTCGAGCGTTTCGTGGATGTTCGTTCGCGCGAGCCGCGGTTTCGCGCCGGCGCGCAGAAGACGATCCGACAGCGA